>CAJUJQ010000079.1 GCA_910586575.1 uncultured Clostridia bacterium
TATGAAAAAAACCAGTTCCTGCGTTTGTCGTCTCCCGACGATGTACAGCGGTTTAAGCAGATATTTTGTGTTGACGCTGCCACGCTGTACGCATTGAATTATTCGCAGTATATGGCGGTTTGCTCACCGCGATTTATCGCAATAGGCGGCAGTGGCGGAGGTGCGTCCAGTTATGTGCCCGACCCGATTACCGCGTTTATCAGCGCGTGCCGCTGCGGCAATGTTGGGATGCGGGCCATTCTGCGGTCCATTAAGGCGTGGGTGGCATTTAAGTTGGCGAGGAAGAAAAAATGAGCCGAAAAATATTGAAGATTAAGTTTGTAGATATGCCCGGAGAATTTAATTTGCAGGATAATTTTATTCTGGACATACTGCGGGAGCGCTATGAAATCGTATTTTCGGATCAGCCCGATTTTCTGTTTTACAGTGTGTTTGGGATTGAATATTTAGGTTATTCTGACTGCGTTCGAATTTTTATGGACGGAGAACCCGTGCTGCCGAATTTTAATGATTGCGATTACGCAATTGGATATACGTATATGACAATGGGGGATCGGTATCACCGCGCAGCGGGGCTTTTGGCAAGTAGTATCGGTGCCGAGATGCCACGTCGGATCATGGATCGCTCCGCAGTTACCGAACAGATGGCGCACCGAAAGTTCTGTAATTTTATTTATTCGAATGCAACCAAAGGAGACGGGGCAAAGCTCCGCATAGAATTTTGTAAAAAATTAATGGAATATAAAGCAGTTGATTGCCCCGGGAGTGTTCTACATAATTTGGATACTGACTTATTAGCCAAACGCTATGAAGGATTTGACGAAGGCGGCTGTCCAATTGTGAGTGACAACAGCTGGCAGGACAGCAAGCAGTCCTTCTTACGGAATTATAAATTTACGATTGCATTTGAAAATCTACGGATCCCGGGTATGACCACCGAGAAATTGATTAATCCGTTTTTTGCATACTCGGTGCCAATTTATTGGGGTAATCCTGATGTATTAAGAGAATACAATCCGAAAGCTTTCATTAATTGTGCAGAATATGGGGACGATTTGCACGCAGTGATCCGCCGTGTGAAAGAGCTGGACCGGGATGATGAGCAATATTTGGAGATGCTGCGTCAGCCGCCACTCCAACCCGATTACGATTTTGACCAGAGGGAAAAGCTTCGGGAATTTCTGTATAAGATCATGGAGCGAGGTAATCACCCGGTTCGAAACCCAGAGGCAGTGAATTGTTGGGAGCCTATTTCGGCAAACCTGATCCTGAGGTGGGGGGGGAATTATCAAACGGTTCATAATGCGCTTAATTTTGCCGCCGCAAATGCAGAAGGGTTGACAGATAAGCTCGCGGAATTGGATACGTTATACAGTTCTAATTCATGGAAGCTAGTGCAAAGGCTGCGCAGATTTGCGGATTCCAAATGGGGATATGTCCCAAAGAAAGTATTCCTTTTTCTGTTGAAGATTTACCGAAAGCTGAAAAGTTCATTATAAATGTGGTGTTGCATGGTGGATTTTAAGCATATCAGTCGTTGATGTGATGGGGAAAGGGAATGAGGAGGAAATTGGTGTGATTTTAATGTGTGTTCGCTTGGTGAAGATTTTGCTTGTTCTGGGTGCTGTGCTTGGAGCTGTTTTGCTTGCACGAGGGACGTGGAGTAAAAAACAGCTTGGCGGATATATCGTTTTGACGGTCATTGTCGCGTTTGTTGCAAATTGGGCTGCAAATGCCTTACCTCCATTGACAGATCAGGTTACTTTGACCGGTGTGGGACAGAAGCGTGAAGAAGCGGTTTTGGATGAAATTTTTCTGGATAGCTATACCGTGGACGGTCGCTCTTATGTTCCGGGAAAATCTTTACAGATTGTGGACGGCAAGTGGTTTTGGATCGGGGAATCTTATGTTTGGCGAAACGAGAATGATTCCAGGCAGCCTGAGGGCGTCACCCGTTCCGTTACAGTGAAAATTCCCGTGGGCTGGTCACGGACACTGGATTTTCGCGGCGGCATCTGGCGTGGGTTTGTAGAAATATCCGCAGGTGGGGAAACATGGACTGCCGATACTTTTTCAGAGGATGAGAGTTCGGTATCCGTACCCATCGGAAGAAGTTCCACATCAGCGCTTATATACAATCAGATTCATTATCTGGTGTTGTACGCAGTTCTGCTTTTCCTTTGGTTCTTTGCGGCAGTTTCTATGATCCAGCTTTCCGTCCACCAGCCAGAGCGCTATCGGGCCTGGATGGAAAGGAATGGGGGAAAAACGTGCTATGCTGTAATTGCGTTGGCAGCGTTTTTGCTTATGCTGCGCGTTGCTGATGAATACTCTCTTGGTCTTGATGAGTTAATAATTACAAAATTCGCCAGCGAAAGCCTTGAAACCATGATTCAAAGATGTTTAGCATCACAAGCGGGCGCACCTCCGCTGGGTGGTATCTTTACTTATATATGGTATCACATTGCGCCTTATGGTGAAAAGTGGCTTTTATCATTTCCTATTTTTATGACAGCGGTGTCCGTTTATATCATCGGGATTGCGGGAGAACATCTAAAGGGAAGATGGTGTGGCTTTTTTGCCGCATGCATGATGGGCTTTTCTTCAACCGTATGGGGATACTCTGGCATAAGTTTTAAAAGCTATTCCATGTTGTTCTTTTTCAGTACATTTTGCCTGTACAGCTTTATTCAAAAAAATAAGGACGCAGAATGTAAAAAATGGCTGACTGCTTATAGTATCTCTTTGCTTGGATTAGGAATGACACACTATTTTGGCATGATGCTTTGCGGAATGTATTTTCTGGCGGATTTGTATTTATTCGTAAAAAAGAGGGTTTCATGGCGTTCAGGGTGCGCTTATTTGTTGCCAGGATCCGCATGCCTGATATGGGTTGGCCTTATGTTCTGGACAAGTTGGAAGAATGGCGGGACAGGGATTTCGTTTAACTATGCTCCGGTTCCTACAGCGGCACATGTTACAAATCTCCTTCGTACGTTAGCCGGAAACTATGAACCTGCGTTTTGGCTGTTAATGCTTGCAATAGCCTATGCGGCCGCGTTGTTATGTTCCAGTCATCAGGAAAAAGACAGTCTGTTAGAATTTTATCAAATATTTATGGCCAGTTCAGTGGTTGTAATAATCGGAGTCATATTTTTTTACGGACGTTTTATAAATCAGCAAACGACTTTGTGGATGGAACGGTATTTTGTCTTGCTGATTCCACAAACAACACTTTTGTGCGCGTCTGTTGTGTCGTGTCTCACATCTTCTAAAAGAGCAGAATATTCGATTTCAAGGACAGCTATGGCTAGTTTTTTCCTTTCGATGCTCTTTGTCCTGAATTGCATTTCAGTAGGAGGTGCGTGCAGATCAGATAAATATACGTACCGGGAAACAGCGGATTGGTTGTATGAGCAAGGAGATTATATTTTTAATGGGGAAGCCCTGATTGCGACAACGATGGGCGATTGGGAGCGTGAAGGATGGATACGCTACTATATTGAACGATACGGGCGGCGCGATCCGCTTCGCATCGTGGTTCAGAGGAACCTGACATCTGAGGAGGTTCTCTCATATAATAGGGTTTATCTGTTTCAAGATCATTTATACGGCGTCGATCAATGGTTCCAATCGACATTGGATAATAATTACCGCTTGGAGGCCGATATTCCTGAATTGCAAATAAAGATGTTTGTCCGGAAATAAAAAGTAGAGTGAAAGAGGAGTATCCATTATGAACGACACGCTTTTCTCAATCGCGCAGAGCTGGTGTGCGGGTGAAAGCAGTCTGAACTGCACGGAGGAACTTCTGGACTGGATTCGAAAAAGAAACGAAACCATCGCGGTAGAAATTCAAAAAATAGCCTTCCCGAAAGACGGTTTCTGGTTTTACGATTATGAAAACGGATGTATCCGCAACCAGAACAGCAGCTTTTTCAGTATTACGGGCTATCGTCAGCGGAGGGCGGGCAGAACCGTATGTTCCCAACCGATTATTATGCAGGAAGAGATTGGGTATTTGGGAATCCTTTGCCGCAAAATAGATGGTGTCATGCACTTTCTGATGCAGGCAAAAATCGAGCCGGGAAATGTTAATAAGATTCAGATTTCCCCAACGATCCAGGCGACAAAAAGCAATTTTACCCGGAAGCACGGCGGGGCATCCCCACCGTATCTGGAATACTTTTTGAATGCGGGTAAATATGAAATTATTGTTGATCAAATCCAGTCGGAGCAGTCGTCCCGATTTTATAAAAAGCGCAACCGTAATATCATCTTGCATGTGGAGGAGGAAATTCCGGTGCTGCCTTCGCATCGCTGGATGACGTTGGGGCAAATCAAGCGACTGATGCGGGAGGATAATCTGGTCAATATGGATACGAGGACGGTGCTGTCCTGTATTCCATTTTCCAAGCTGAATCTTCAGCCGTTGGTTCTTTCGGGGCTTTCCGATTGCTTTCGGGATAAATCGCTGTTCCGTTCTGTGTTCCTGGGCGACGGGCAGAATAAACTGCCGAGGATCTATCAGTATATCAATAACTGGAAGATGTTTCAGAACGTGGATTGCGAGTTGCTGCCGCTGCACGAACTGGAGGATTGGGAAATGCGCGGAAATGAATTTGTTTGTAAGCACCCATATCCTTTTAAGGTCATTTTTTGCAATATTTTAATTGAGGGGAGAGAGGTCAGGCATTGGACGCAGCCGCTTTTTGAGGCAACCGGTATTGCAACCTTTGGGCTGATTTGCTGCGAAGAGGACGGGGTTTTAAGGTTCTTGGTAAAAGCGACATCGGAAGCTGGCTGTTTTGATGGTATAGAGCTTGGACCAACCATCCAGCGTGAGGCAGCTGCATTTCGACAGGAGGAGGATGCTGTTTCCCGATATTTTTCGGACTGCTTGAAATGCGGGAAAGGTGTTCTGTTTGATCATTTGCTTTCTGAAGAAGGCGGTCGATTTTATCAGGAACAGAATCGAAATCTACTGATCAAAGCAAATATTCAGGATCTGCCCGCGCTTCCGGAGGGTTATTTCTTATTGGATTATCACACCTTGAATGAGTTGGTGCAGGTCAATAATGTATTGAATATTCAGTTGAGAAATCTGATATCACTGTTGGAGGCATAAGATATGAGGCTTGGGATTTTGGGGACAGCGGATATAGCGTTCCGGAGGTTCCTTCCGGCTCTGCAAAAATGTCCGGGTATTACATATGCAGGGATCGCATCCCGGACGATAGAAAAAACCGCATGCTTTGTGGAGACATATGGCGGGATCGGTTATCAATCCTATGAGTCGCTTCTTGAGGATAACAGTATTGATGCGGTTTATGTTCCCTTGCCGCCTGCGCTTCATTACGAGTGGGGCAGTAAGGTGTTGGCATCCGGGAAGCACCTGCTGATGGAAAAACCGTTTACAACAAGCCTGAAAGATACAAACGAACTGCTTGCGATTGCGGAAGGAAAAGGGCTGGCGGTTCGTGAAAACTATATGTTCCTGTATCACAGTCAGTTACAGAAAATTAAAGAAATGATTGCGGACGGAACATTGGGCGATTTACGGCTTTTGCGGATGTCATTTGGCTTCCCAAGGCGTGGAGAAAACGATTTCCGCTATAACAAAGCTCTGGGCGGCGGCGCGTTACTGGACTGCGGCGGCTATCCGGTACGCCTCGCGCTCGAATTGCTGGGCGAATCCGCACAGGTGGTGCATGCAAAGCTTTCTCAGCCGGAAGGATATGAGGTTGATTTGTTTGGTTCCGCCGTACTGGAAAATACGGATGGCTTATGTGCACAGATCTCTTTTGGAATGGATAACGCGTATCAGTGCCAGCTTGAAATCTGGGGCAGTAAAGCAACGTTAATCGCTCCCAGGATATTTACGGCGCCACCGGATATGCCTCCCGCTTTGCTGCTGAAAAGGAGTGACGGGGAGGAAGAACTAATATTAGAAGCTGATAACGCATTCTTGAATTCTCTGACGGTATTTCATATGGCTTGTACGCATAATGGCCTGCAAGAAAAAGTACAGATAAGAAGACAGGGGATATTGATTGATGCAATCATGAAAGGAGTGGTTTCATGATCCCGTTTAACAAAGCTTCCATTTCAGCGCTTGAGGAATCGTATTTGAGGGATGCCCTTTATAATAGCAAGCTTTCCGGCGATGGTAAATATACGATGCGTGTATACGAGCAGTTCAGGCAGAGATTTGGTATCCAAACAATGCTGCTGACAACATCCGGAACCACTGCGCTCGAAATGGCCGCGATTTTGATTGGTCTTGCACCGGGGGATGAAGTGATTGTACCTTCATTTACATTTTCATCAACGGTGAATGCTTTCCTTCTCCGGGGAGCAAGGCCTGTTTTTTGTGATATTCGGAGCGATACGTTTAATATGGATGAATCACTGATCGAAGGGCTTATCACAGAGAAAACAAAGGCAATTTACTGCGTGGATTACGCAGGGATCCCCTGTGAAATGGATACAATCAATTTGATTGCTGCAAAACATGGCCTGTTTGTAATTGAGGATGCTGCCCAGGCGGTTGGATCCACTTATAAAGGGCGTTATGCCGGGACTTTATCGGAGTTCGGCTGTTATTCCTTCCATGAGACAAAGAACTACGCGATGGGGGAAGGCGGAGGCATTGTCCTGAATGAGGAAAAGTACCTTGAGCGTGCGGAGATCATTCGCGAAAAGGGAACAAATCGACGTCAAGTTCTAAAAGGCTGGACAGATAAATACACATGGCATGATATTGGCTCATCCTTTTTGCCTTCCGATTTGTTGGCCGCAGTATTGTGTGCTCAATTAGAGCGTTATGACGAAATTATGAGCAAACGGCTGGCTGTTTGGAATACCTATCATGAAAATTTAAAACCGTTGGAACAGGCTGGAAAGGTGCGTCGGGCTATTGTCCCGGAAAACATCCTCCACAATGGACATATGTATAATATTCTGCTTCCCAGTGATGATGTGCGCACGCGTTTGGTTGAGAAGCTGAAAGAGAATGGCATTATGGCGTATATCTGCTATGTTCCGCTGCACTCTTCGCCTATGGGTTTAAAATTGGGATATCATGCGGAGGATTGCCCAGTGACAGAGGAACTTGGCGCGCGGACGCTTCGGTTGCCTCTGTATGCGGATATGACACAGGTGCAAGCGGAAACGGTTGCTGAATTGATCAAGAAATTGGTGTAACGCGTGAATATTTATAGATAAATGCGATAGTGAGTGCTTAAGGAGCTGCTCAATAGAGAAGGATTAGAACTTTGATTCTTTGGGATGGGCAGGAATGCGAGTTAAGGGATCTTAAAAGGGTTTGGCAAAGTGATTATAAACCTACATTCGTTACCCGTCTCGTGCATGGATTGGAAACCGGAGACAAGAGTAATGAAAGAGAACGCGGCAGACAGTTTATTGGGAGTAGGAGATGGATGTAATGAAAGATTTGATAATTGTGGGAACTGGAAGCTTTGCGGCGTTAATGAAATTCTATGTGACGCAGTATGATACCAGAAAGGTAGCTGCGTTCTCAGTGGAACAAGCGTATATAAACGGACCGTTCTTCGAGGAACTTCCGGTCTGCCCGCTTGAACGATTGACAGAGCGTTATGCATCGGATACATATGATGTGCTGCTTGCTATTGGCGCAAGGAACATGAATAAACTTCGTGAGAGATTGTTTCGCTTTTGTAAAGATAAAGGATATCATGTGGCATCGTTTATTCATCCAAGCTGTGTGCTGTCTCCTGATACTAAAATTGGGGAAGGTAATATTATTCTGGAAAATAGTTTGACCCAGCCCTTTGTCGAAATTGGGGATGGCAATTTGTTCTGGGATAATGTTGCAATTACTCATAATGATATAATTGGTGATTTTAATACGATTTCCGGTGGGGTGGGCCTTTGCGGTTTTGATACGGTTGGGAACTATTGCTATTTGGGGAAATATAGTATGGTATTTGATAACGTGACTTTAGCGGATTATACGTTGGTAGGGGCAGGTGCCCATGTGAAAAAAAACACGAAACCGTATGAAGTTGTGGTTCCGGCAAAAAGCATTGTATTAGAAAATAAAAAAAGCACAGACTTTCAAGTGTGAAAAATAACTGTAAGGAAATAATAAAATGGAAAAAGTTGATTTTAGTTTTGTGATTCCCTGTTATTGCAGTGACGCTTTGGTAGGGGATGTGTTAAACGAAATTACAGCTGTACTTCGCGAGAAAAACGAATATCAATACGAGATCATTGCAGTAAATGATGCATCTCCGGATCAAGTGTTAGATGTGTTAAAGGAAAGAGCGAAAATTAATAAGAATATAAAAATATTGGATCTAGCCAAAAACTGTGGAAAGCATGCGGCGCTGATGGCTGGTTACAGATACTCAAGAGGCGATATTATCATCAGTTTGGATGATGACGGACAATGCCCGTTAGAGCATTTGTGGGATCTGATTGAACCCTTGGAAAATGGATATGACATTTCTATTGCAAAATATCCAGTCAAAAAGCAAAGTGCATTTAAAAATTTTGGAAGCCATATGAACAACTTAATGGCTTGCGCATTGCTGAAAAAACCAAAGGATTTACAAATATCAAATTTCTCTGCAATGAAAAGATTTATCTGTCTTGAAATCTTGAATTATCAGAATCCGTATCCCTACATAGACGGGCTGTTTTTGCGAAGCACAGGAAAAATTGCAAATGTTTTGATGGAAGAAAGGGAACGTGCGGTAGGGACATCCGGCTACACCTTTTGGAAATCACTAAGTTTATGGCTCAATGGGTTTACTGCGTTTTCCGTTCGCCCGTTACGGGTTGCAACTGCTTTGGGCGGGATAATATCAGCGTTTGGATTTTTATTTGGTATATGGGTGGTTGTCAGCAAGCTTCTGCATCCGGAAATAATGGCTGGATATAGTTCACTTATGGCGGTGCTGCTGTTTGTTGGCGGGATGATTATGATTTTATTGGGTCTTATCGGAGAATATATTGGCCGGATTTATATTTGCTTAAACAATTCACCGCAATACGTAATACGGGAAAGAACGAATTTCGATTTGTAAAATACATTATTGAAGGAAACATATTTACTATGGGAAAAATTGCAATTATAGGCGCGTCATATTTACAGCTACCGCTGATCGAGACGGCAAAAAAGATGGGGCTGGAAACCCATGTTTTCGCGTGGGAGGCAGGAGATCCCGGAGAGGCGGCGGCAGATTATTTTTACCCAATCAGCATCATAGAAAAAGAAAAAATTCTGCAAAATTGTCAGGAAATCAAAATAGACGGGATTTGCAGTATTGCATCTGATTTAGCAGCTATTACAGTGAACTATGTTGCGGCGAACATGGGATTGACCGGGAATTCCCTGGATAGTACATATTGTTCAACGAATAAACATGCGATGCGAAAATGTTTTTTCGAGCACGGAGACCCTTCCCCGAGAAGTATGACAATCATGTCGCTGTCAGATTTAAAGGGGGAAACCCTTCAATATCCGCTGATTGTAAAGCCGTCAGACCGTTCCGGGTCGCGTGGAGTTACGAAGCTGGACGATTCAGCCGGACTGGAAAACGCGATTGAAAAGGCAAGAAGTCAAAGCTTTGAAAAAAAGGTTTTAATTGAAGAGTTTGCGGAAGGCCGGGAATACAGTGTAGAATGCATTTCGTGGGACGGGGAACATCATCTGCTGGCCGTTACAAAGAAATATACAACTGGTGCGCCTCATTTTATCGAAACCGCGCATTTAGAGCCAGCGCTTTTATCCCAAGATATTTTAAGCCGGGCAAGGGACATAACCTTTCATGCGTTAGACAGCCTGCAAATTAAAAACGGGGCTTCTCATACGGAATTGAAAATTGCGGATGATGGTTCGATAAAGCTGATTGAAGTAGGTGGCAGAATGGGTGGGGACTGCATTGGAAGTGATTTGGTAAAGCTGTCAACAGGAATTGATTTTGTACAGGAAATAATTAAGGTTTCACTGGGGCAAAAGCCGGCATTAAAAGCAGTCGCGAACTGCGCGGTTGCAGCGGTCAGGTTTATCTGTACAAGAGAAGATTTATTTGTGCTGGAGCAAATAAAAAAGGAGAACCCGCAATTCATTGTTCGGGAAGAAATCCATCCTTTATCCAGCAATCAAATAACGGACAGTTCTTCGCGGCATGGATATTATCTATTACGGTCGGAAAAGGTGCAGGAGATTATGAAATATTTACCGAGAGAAAAATCGCAATGAGTCATCCGGAAAAGAAAATTAAAAAGACGATCATAGCACTTCATTTGTTGTTAATGCTGTATTCAACCAGTGGCATTTTCAGTAAGTTAGCCGCCGGAGAAAGTTTTCTCAGCTTTCGTTTTTGTTTGTATTATTCTATTGTGATCGCATTATTAGCAGTTTACGCGGTTGGATGGCAACAGATTATTAAGCACTTGCCGTTGACAACAGCCTTCGCAAACAAGGCCGTTACAGCTGCTTGGGGATTGGTTTGGGGGAGACTGTGGTTTCATGAGCATATTTCATTCGGAAAGGTATTTGGGGCGGGGCTGGTGATTGCCGGAATCGTCCTGTATGCAAGGGAGGATAGCGCAGTGTAGTATGGATAAGCAGATGTTTTACTATTGCTGCATTTTGTTAATTGGTGTTTTTATTAGTGCAATCTCGCAGGTTATGCTGAAGAAGGCTGCTATGCGTCAGTATAATTCTATAATCCGGGAATACTTAAACCCATATGTAATAATAGCCTATATTCTTTTCATAGGGACTACTTTTTTATCAATCTTAGCATATCGGGTAATACCTCTATCTATGGGGCCTATAATGGAAGCTACAAGCTATATTTATGTGACGTACTTCGGGATTTCAATATTCCATGAGCAAATGAATTATAAAAAAATTTTAGCTTTAGGATTAATTATTGGAGGGATTCTGGTTTATGCTGTTTTTGGGTGAATGCGTATTCTGTAAAAGTGAAGGATTAGGCTTATGAAAGGGATTGTTTTGGCAGGCGGTTCGGGAACACGCTTATATCCGGTTACAAAGGGGGTTTCCAAGCAAGCGCTTCCAGTGTATGATAAACCAATGATCTATTATCCGCTGTCCACGCTGATGCTGGCAGGAATTCAGGATATTTTGATTATATCAACGCCGCGTGATCTGCCGGTGTTTGAGGAGATATTGGGAGATGGCACCCAGCTTGGCCTGAAACTGGGTTATGCATCGCAGGATCATCCGAACGGGTTAGCGGAGGCGTTTCTAATCGGCGAGGAGTTTCTTGCTGGAGATCCGGTCGCGCTTGTCCTGGGAGACAATATCTTTTATGGCACTGCATTTTCTGCCATGTTGCTGGATGCTGCGAAGAACAGCGAGGGTGCGGTCATCTTTGGCTACCCGGTTAGTGATCCGGGCAGTTTTGGTGTAGTGGAATTTGACGCACAGGGCAGGGTGCTCTCACTTGAGGAAAAGCCGGACAAGCCCAAGTCTAACTATGCGGTACCGGGTTTGTATTTTTACGACAATCAGGTAGTGGAAATTGCAAAGCAGATACAACCTTCCGAGCGCGGGGAATTGGAAATTACGGCTGTCAACAATATTTATTTAGAGCGCGGGCAGCTGAAAGTTAAGTTGTTCCCGCGCGGTATGGCATGGCTGGATACAGGTACATATGATGGCTTATTGGAAGCAGCGCGGTTTGTCTCTATTATTCAAAAACGGCAGGGTTTGTATATTTCCTGCATTGAGGAAATCGCGTATCGCCGCCAGTATATCACCCGCGAACAGCTGCTGCGGTTAGCCGAACCCATGCGGAAAACGGAGTACGGACAGTACCTGATAAAAATTGGGGAGGAAAGCATATGAAGAACGTATTGGTGACTGGCGGGGCAGGTTTTATCGGATCAAATTTCATCCAGTATATACTGGATCAGCAAAAGGATATCCTTTTGCTGAATCTGGACTTGTTAACATATGCGGGGAACCTCGAAAATTTGAGGGCTGTTGAAAATAATCCGCGCTATCATTTTGTGAAAGGAGATATCCGTAACCGTACTCTGGTAAATCAGCTGTTTGACGAATACCATTTCGATACGGTTGTCCATTTTGCAGCAGAGTCCCATGTTGACCGCAGTATTACAGAGCCGGAAATATTTTTATCCACGAATGTCCTGGGGACACAGGTTTTATTGGACGCTGCAAAGGTGCATTGGAACCTGGAACCGGATAATAAATATTGTCGTGAGTACCGTCCTGGTGTTCGTTATTTGCAGGTTTCAACCGATGAGGTTTATGGGGCACTCGGAAAAACCGGAATGTTTACAGAGGAAACATCTCTGTCACCGAACAGTCCCTATTCTGCGTCGAAAGCTTCTGCGGATTTGCTGGTGCGGGCATACTATAAAACCTATGGCCTGCCGATAAATATCACTCGCTGTTCCAACAATTATGGTTCTTATCAATTTCCGGAAAAGTTAATTCCGTTGATGATTCACAATGCACAAAACAATATCCCGCTTCCGGTTTATGGTGACGGGATGCAGATTCGTGATTGGCTGCACGTAAAAGATCATTGCGCGGCAATCCATACTGTTTTGGAAAAGGGAGTGCTTGGCGAGATTTATAACATCGGCGGCAATAACGAAAAAGCGAATCTTGAGATCGTCAAGTTAATTCTTTCTCAACTCAATCAATCAGAAGAATTGATTACACATGTAAAAGACCGTCCTGGGCATGATCGCCGTTATGCGATTGATAATATAAAAATTACAACTCAGCTTGGATGGAAACCTGCCTACACATTTGAGCAAGGAATTCACGAAACGATTCAGTGGTATTTGGATAACACCGAATGGGTGAGCCGAATTACAACAGGAGACTATCAGAACTACTACGATCAAATGTATGGCACAAACAAATGAAGGAGGGGTTATGGACGTATGAAGGATAAAAGAAAACAGAAAAAATTGATAATTGTACTGTGCATTGTATGTATCATGTTGATTATTGGGGGGATAGTATTATTCCTGTTCAGGGATAGGGGAAACTCACTCGAACTGGACGACAATGCCACAATCGGCATCATGCCAGGAATCGACATTGCACAACGTCAAGCAGAGCTTCAGGAGCAACTTGATGAGGCCATGATAGCATTTTCGATTAACACGAACCCTGTCTTTGAAAGCGGCAGTTCCGAGGGAAATCTGATGCTTGAAAATCCTGCCAACAACGCAAAGCTGCTTGTGGTAGAAATCTATGTTGATGAGACTGAGGAGCTGATTTACAAATCCAAGGCGATTCCAGCAGGATCTTACATTGAAAATGCTCGATTGGATAAAGTGCTTGAGCCAGGTGAGTATGCAGCAACGGCATATTTCAACGCATATCGTGAGGATGACCAATCGTATATTGGACGATCCGGCGCAGCAATCAAAATAACGGTTCTCAGTTAAAATTTGACCCCTTTTGCGGATACAGAGTGCGCAGACCAAAAGGAGCTGGATAGAATATGACGAAGAAAATCACCTCCCGTGTGCTACCGATTATCATGGTTTTTGCATTGTTTATGACCAGCGCGATTGCAACGAATGCTGACATGGCGGCGTTTACAGGTTCTTATCAGAGCGAGGATGTGGCAATCGGATCTTCGAATGAAGTGACGATGGTTGGTGAAGTCAAGCCTACAATTATGTCTGTTACGATGCCGACATATGTACCATTTGATATTTCACGATCTGTCCAAGGAGAGAATAAAGTAATTTCCCCGAGGATTACGGTGACAAATAATTCCAGTGTCCCTGTCAGCTTGGATGTCGTGTACACCGTTGTAGACCTGAGCAAATTGCAAGGAACAACATGGAATTATGATGGGAATGTTGGGGACAACCAAATTGCGGTCGGATTTCAGACTGAGACGACTAGCGAACAAGCACCTACATCCCTCAGCGGAACACGGTGGCTTGTAGATAATACTGCACAGAACACCAACATTGCCTCTATGGGTGCCCTTGAAAGCGAAACGCTCTATGTTGTTGGTACATTAGGCAAGGCAGTACCGGAAAATAACAGCTTTACGGTTACTCCCACATTTGTGGTTCGTCAGACATAATCTGATCTAACACTCAGATATACTCAAAAAAATAAGACTGTGCCCGTTCTGTATCTGTAATTTGGTAGCGGTCAGGAAGAATTCTGTCCTGACCGCCTTTATTATCACGTGAGAGCGTTTCCATCACAGGATTTAGCCGCGCTATTGCTGGTTAAGCGGCCAATGCTTTATCCCAGATTCCTCTGTACGGGTATACACCATGGAAATTCTGACTTGCTGCAAACAGAAAATAAGCAAAGCATCCCAACATTAGAGCAATCTGCGCAAAAACGTTCATACACGAAATATACACAAAAAGGGA
>CAJUJQ010000080.1 GCA_910586575.1 uncultured Clostridia bacterium
CAGAAATATTTATATATATTATACTCCCAGACAAGAGGATTATCAACCCTTTATATAAAAAGTTTCACCGGCTCACCTCTAAACCGGTATAACCAATCCCAAGTGTTTAAACTCAGGAACGGCGCTATCCATTTCGCGCCGCCAGATGGGCTCAATATCACTGCATATCTTCACATTTCTGTGTTCTGTCAGATAATGCAGAACCCCTGCGAGCCTCGGTGGGCAAGGCTGTGAGACCTCTCCCTACTGACCGTAAATTAGCTGCGATTAAATGGAGCAGCAAGCACTTAGCCTCTCGGCATATGCCTAGGCATCTCGTTTTCATTCTCCGTCGCCGGGGTAGTTTCCTTGACGCATTCGCACCCATGGTTTCCCATCATGCTGTAGCCAGATGCCATCCTATCTGCGATAGGAGTGTTTTTTATTTACTTCCCAGAATATAAGGGTTTACGCCGCCATACTCATGAAGTAGGGCAGGGCATTTTCATTATTACAATACCCAATGTCTTTTGTTGCGAGCGCTGCAAACGCTACGCCTGCGATGCTCGGAATAGCATCTAAGAACTCAATTACCTTGTTCAAATATCCAAGGATTCCTGTACCGGCATCAACAGTGCCTTTTATAAACTCACTATTGATGACATTGTTTGAGATTTCCTCGAATGTGGCCGCGAACTGAGCAATTTTACCATTGATCGAATCAAGGTAAGTCTCATTTTCCTTCAGTGCCGAACCAGAGCTGTTCATAGATGTTTCAGTCACTTGATCAAGCAGCTCTACGTTGTCGAGAATAGCCTGCACTACGTTGCCGTTTCTCTTACCAGCAAGAAGCTCAAGTGCGGCCGCGTGCTGAGCATCATTCATGCCATCCCATGCAGCACCTAATTCTTTCAGGATCTGGATAGTGGACTTGAACGTCTCGTTGTCGATCATGATGTCAACGCCGCTAAGAGCGAGGATTTTATCACGAAGCTGTGATGTTGTCTCTGCCATGGTTTCCGTTTCTTCACCGGCCTCTTCAAGCTCGGTTTTCATGCCACGGATACGCATGGATACCGTTTTCATGGTAGTTCCCACAACGTCTGGATCTTGAATCACGGTATTTGCAGCAGTTACGAGAGCAATGGATTCATCAATCGTGTTCCCTGCCGCCGCAAGTGCGGAAGCCGAACGCATCAACGCATCGCCGATACCGGCGCTCGAAATTGCAAAGTTATTACCTGTTTCATTGAATTTATCAACGATAGACATAGAATCCTTAGCCTGGATTCCAAATGCCTTCATTGTTGAAATGACAGATTCAGACGCAGCTCCGATATCTGCAATCCCATCACCGACATTTTTGTATATAATAGCGGTATCCGCAAGGTTCGCGGCATCGTCTATTGTATATCCGAGACGCGCGAAATCAGCAGATGAGTTTATCACGTCCGCGATTGTAGCGCCAAGGTCGCGGGCGCGATCTCCGACATTTGTCAAGAATCGATCATATGTAGCTGTGGTCGCGTTCGTTACTTTTTTTAGCTCGACCATAGCTGTATCAATCTCAACGACGTTTTGATACATCTGATTGAACGAGTTTTGCAGCAGATGCAGCGAGAACATAGTAATCGCCGTCTTGAGATGGTCGTCAAACAGCTTTGACAAGCGTGCACTGAAGGACTGCGTGGCTACGCCTGCTTGCTCGCACCTCAATTTGAACTCGGCAAATCTCTTATCTGCTTCGCTAAATGCGATTGATCCGGATTCTACAGCCTGTCTCAAATCAATGAATGTCTTATAAAGTTCTTTATTAGAGCGGACATTATCATTAAGATCGAGATAAGCATCCATCCGAGAACCGAGATTTGAAAGCTTTCGAACTTCATTATCGATCTGTTTTGCGTTTTTCGATTGAGAAGAAACACGCTTTTTCAACGGTTCGATTTCTTTTAGAAGCTGCTCAGCCTTTTCGATGTCTGAATAGTCCAGATCTATCTCACTCTCTTCAGAGAGCTTTTTTCTTAATTGCTCGATTTCCGTCAATTTAGTTCGGAGCGTCTCAGCATCTTCTGTATTCAGTTTTGCTACAGCAGGTGTTTGCGCATATTGCCTTAAATCGGATGCTTGTGCAAGAAAGTTTTCTCTTGCCTCGTTATAAGAATCCTTTGAGCGCATCTGGGAGAACTGCGAGTTAATCTTTTCGGTTAACGACAAAAACTGTTTAGTTTCTTCCAAATTCCAATCTACAAAAGACTTCCCGTTTGCGAACATTGATTGTGCATCATCGATATTCTTCTTTATATCGTCAAGCTTAAAATCCGCTTTCGGAGAAATAATAAGATTGTCAAGCTCGTCACTTCTAATAGCATCCAATTGATTCTTCCCAATGCCTACTGCCTTAGAAAGGTCTGCTTTTTTACGGGCAGTGTCCAAAAGGGCGTTGAGAGCCGCCTGCGAGGCCGAAAGAGAAGCACTTAATTCATCGTTTGCTGTCCGTCCCTGTTCTGTTTCTTTTCGGACTTTAATAAGTGCATCTTCATAGCTGTTGTAAGCAGCAGAGAGCCCGGACACATATTTAGAGTATTTTGATACATCCTGCTTAGGAATTGCAAGTTCATCTGCCACAAGTGACTTGACACGCGCGGTTAGGCGTTTATCCTGCTTATCTGCTGCTGTAATATCCGTTTCCATACGGCTGATCTGTGCCAACAGCGTTTTGACTTCTGTCAATTCGTCCAGATTCCAGTCAACCATATTGGTACCGTTTTTCTGGAAGAGATCACGAGCGCGGGCAAGTTTCTCTAGGAAATCCGCCTGATTAGCGAAATTGTCTGTATATTCAATCCCAGCATAGCCAGACAACTCCTTGTAAACAGTATCAAGCTTCTTGTAAATGGAGACCTTTTGTTCTGCTTCTTCTGCGAGCTTTGATACAACCGCCTTCTGTGCCTGATATGCCGCAACGGTTTCATCAGAGACTTTAGCGCTAACGCCCATCTCTTTATTTGCCGCAGTAACAATATCTGATAGCTTCCCATATTCGGAACCGAGGTCATGAACAGCATCCTTTACTGGAGATACTGTCTTTTGGACTTCCTTAAAATCTTTTGCTATGTCGAACAAGGGTGCTTCAGTTGACGTTGAACCTTGTGCTTTTTTATTATCGTTTGATTCTTTCTTATTTCTCTGAACTTTCTTCTTTGCGCGCTTTTCTGGAGTTGTAGAAGAATCAGATCTGCTTGAAACCTCTTTAACAACCTCTACTATTCCATGCTCTAAATCTTGTACGCTCTCCAGTTCAGATCGATATTTTCCAATAGCAGCAGAAGCATCGTCGAATGCTTTTGTCCTAAGAATGAAATCATTGCTCAAGCTGCTTCCGCTCTTGCTCAATAATTTCTCCGCCTGATTTGTTGTAGAAAGTGTTTCAGAATATGCCTTTAGGGTTTCAAGTTGTGCTGTAACGCCATTCTCGCCAGCATTAGGCTTCTCTACAGGAGCCCCTTTGTCATCTTTTATTGACTGTAATGCCTGCTTATACTCCAGCAGAGACTGAGTGGCTTCCTTCATAGCAGGAATCGAATCCGCGATATTCTTGAGAGAGGCGCTTGTTGCTTTTAACGTATCTTCCAACGGCTTGGAAGAATCCTGTTCTTTTAACCATTTTTTAGCCTCTCGCTGTTGCTGAACTAATGCCTTATACTCGCTCTGTCTTGCTTTCTCATGCTTGGCAAGAGCCTCTAGCTGCGCGTCAATTTCACTCGTATCTTCATTAGAATCTGACAATCGAGTTCTTTCTTTTGATAAATTATTACGCTGCCGTTCATTCTTTAATGCTTGCTTTTGACTTTCTTTAAGTTTTTTATCTATCTCTGCTAATTCTGCTTCGACAGTCTCTTTTACCTTAAAAATATCATCTGATAACACACCGCCAATGGGGGCGGTAAGCTTTTGTAAAGAACCGAGAATTTCTGTCCCGATTTCTAATTTAAGTCCCTTAACTTTTAAACCTTCTTCAACCGCCGACCTGATAGCGCTTGCGAGGTTCTGTGTGTTAATGGGGATTTCATAGCCATTTTTCTGCGAGTGAATTGCAACAGCGATTTCTCCCGCTAGTTTCTGAAGTTTCTTCTTATTTGGCTCTACGCCAATATAAATCTTATTTACTCTGCTGTTCTCTTGCAGCTTTTTTATCGCAGCTTCAAATGAAGTGGCAGTTCCATCTGGTTCCAGTTTAACTTTAATCGCAAGTTGAGTTGCCTTTGATTGATTCACGTAAATTCACCTCGCTATAGCTTATCGGGATTTATTTTTTTCGATTCTGGTTTTAATTATATTAAGTATCATATCCTGATCAGCAATTAAGTCTTCTTGGGCATGCGTAACGAACGGCCTAGCCTCTCGTTTTGGTGCTTCTCCTGATTGATCCCTGCCCCGTCTTTTTAACTCTCCTATATCCACCCAACTGCCATCGTTAATCATTTCCGCAAATGCAGTTCCATACGGATCGAGAGAAGACTTATACGGGAAAATGCTCGGCCAAAAAGAACGCGGCCTCGCTATTGCACGAAGAAAGAAAGTGTCATTCTCTACAAGATCGACCATATTATTCTCGTTTTCAATACTTTCTTCATACGGTCGTGCTGGCACCGTGGAGTTCCCGATTTTATAGCTCGATTTTCGATTTACGTCTGACTTCGCACGCTTCTTTAACACTCTCTTTGCGATTTTAGGCAGATCCTTTTTCATACTTGTTTGTATTCTGGATTCAACCTCTTTTGTTAAATCGTCAATGCTGTAGAAGGAATTCACTTTTTCCTACTCCTTTTTGTTTTATCAAACTGAAGAACACCTTTGGCAAGATCAGTTTCCTTCTTTGACTTCATAACATTCATATACCCATCAAGCTTGTTTGCAAATTCGGTAAGGTCAAAGTCCTCTGGGGCAAATCGATCAAGCATAGCAGTGACCTCATCGACTAAACGCTCCAACGGGTCTGTTCTTTTTCGGATGATGTTCTTAAGTTCGTTCATTGCAGCAGAGCGCAGTTCATAAGGATCACATCTCGTAGCGCTTTCAAAGAATACCATTACATCAGAGCTTGTAAGCATTTCGTCAATGCTGGACTGATCTTCTTGCATAATTTCAACATTTGTAAAATAATAGAAGAGGCAATAATTGAAAATATAATCGAAGCAGACGAATGGTGCGCCGGAGTCAATCGCACTGCCAACAACACTGCTGATAAAGGTTTGTCTCTCGGCAATGGAAAGATTTTGTTTTACCTCAATACCGACTCCGCAGAACTCATGGATTTCAGTTTCAGGCACAGATAAGTCAAATCCTTTTTTCAGATCGATGATATTGATTTTTCTTTCATGCATTAGTAAGTTCTCCTTGCAATTTTTGAATTAGGCGGTCAATATGATAATGATATTTGACCTTTTTGAGTGTTTGATCAACTAAAATCGCCCCACCAGCAATTACATCAGATTCATTAACTGATTTCTTTGTGGTTGATCCGGTGAGACGTATAAAGTCTTCAATATGAATGAAATACGTCCTATTTACTTTTCTGAAATTCATAATCAATCCGGCGATTACACCATGATATTTACCTGCTTCTTGCAAACCGAGTATTTGGTGTTTCTTGATATCAAATTGACTTCCGTCAAAGTCGTTTCTCCAAAATGTAAAAGAAGACGTTTTTTTAGATTTAAGCTCAATGCAGAAAAGATTCGGCTCTTTGTACATAAAAAAGTCATATGGATTATTTGGGCTAAATCTGGCAGTAGAACCACCGAAAAAGCTCTGAGCAGGATCGCTCATACGCTGTATAAGAACATCGTCTGGCACACTTGCTTTCCATTGGGCTTCAAAATCTTTGCCACTGTTCATGTTGAGTATTTCACATCCTTTGAGTCTTGCAAATGACCAACCGCTCCATCGAAATGAAGCGGTTGCTCCTTGGCGAGAATAAAAATGGTAGTTGACAAATACTGTCGAATCAGTTACAACAAAAGTGTATCTTACCACTTGATTCTGAGATCCAGGGACGAATTGAAGAGCAAGCAGATCCGATATCCGCCTCTGTACCAAGAAAGGAGTGGTTTATGAACGATTACAAGACGTTCATGGCTAATGTCATGGCCGGATTAGTATCAAGTGCTATCTGGTTTGTTATTGTAAACGTGATTAGCAGCATTTTGCTGTAAGATACGTTAAGGCGGGCTATGCTCGCCTTTTTAATTTTCTACATCAATAGATTCTTCTGCGGCTTCAGGAGTCCTCATAAACTTTTTACGGCTGCGGGAGCCTTTCATTTGCTGAGGTTCATCGCCCTCCAGCTTGGCGTCGGCAGCTTCAGCTATTGCCGGAGCCTCTTTCGCCAAGCGTTGTGCTTCTTTGATTTCTAGGTATTTGCTATAGCACTCGGGAGAGCAGAACTGTGTCTTATAAACATACATCCGAGAGGAGAGATTCAAGGATGATTCACAGCAGTAATAAGGATTGCCGCACATTGCGCATACATGGTTTGGCTTTTGCGCCATATAGCACCAACCTTTCAAATAAAAGGGGAGCATGCGCTCCCCTATGAAGTGATTATTCTACGATGAACCAGTTCCACAGAGTCTGGTCTGTACCACAAAGATCGGTCAGCGCCTGGGCCTCGAAGGGATGGTTCGCGGCCTCGCCGAGAGAAATCTCAAAATCGCCGGACAGCTTCGCGCGGGGGAATACCAGCTTGGAAATGTAAATGGTATCGTCGCAAACATCGCGTACAACGATTTCTGCGATAACCTTTACCGACTTGGTGAACGCGTCAGACTTGTTCGAGATCTTCGTGCCGGAAACCGCATTGTAATCGTAAATGGCAAAGAACTTATCACCCTTGGTGAACTCGCCCTCTGCAAACGTGATCTCTGCGCCATCGATTGCGAACTTGCCCTTTTCAGCCGTCGCTGCAAGGGTAAGTTGATCGCCCTGACCACCGGTCTTGGAAACCTTATAGACCTTCACGTTCGTACCGATCGGGGCGCTCGGCAGGGTTGCAGTGGTATCAGTCTTCAGCTCTACAATCTCAATGGCAGGCGCAACGATGGGCGCTTCCTCGGTTGCATCTTCAATCTCAGCGCCAGCCTGAGTAGCAATACCGTTGGTAACGATCAGGCCGTTCGTCCAGGATACGGATGCACCCTTGCTGCGATCCAGACGGGCAATAACGATGCCGTTCATGCCGGTAACTTCCTGCTGCTCCACAGTACCAGACAGAGAACCATCCTGAATCTGGGTTGCCATGAACAGCAGATCATTGTTCGAGAGGTCAAATACGCTGACTCGCTTCATAGAGTCGGCAATAAACTGCTCAAATTTCATAGGTTTACCTCCTAATAAAATGGACCGCTATTTGCGGCCCATCCAGTTAAGTTGTTCATTTGTTATTTTTTTGCTATCAACACATCCGGAGTAGATACCGGTAATTAAAGCGTTATGGCTCATGATTTTCTGAATCCTCGAGACGCTCTCATAGAATGTGAATATTGGCAAATCCATGCATTCCTGATAATCGTATTTGAAGCCAGGGCTATTTACCATGCTTGATATCAACGGGAACAGAATGGATTCAAATTTCTTCTTTTTGCGAAACCGCATAGCAATTCGCTCGTCCTCAATTAAAAAAGCCTTCGTTGCTGCATTTCCAGCTTTCATACTGGATCGTTTCAGGCCATTGATAGCTCTGGCGAACTCAACTGCCGCAAGGTAGTCCACCTCATCGATAATTAAACCGCTAACCGGATCAGCAATACAGATGCTTCCGCTGTCATTCCTTTTGGCAAGCTGAAAACATGTAAAATCTAAATCGCCAAAAAGAAGCTGCGACTGTTCTCTGGTAAATGTTCGATACAGCATCAAGAAAAGCTCGTAATCGCTCATTTCATCACAATCTATCCCTGCGTCGTACAACGGGACACGATAATCCGTAGGAACAGCGGTGAAATTAAATATGAACTGGTCGTATCGCTCCTCATCCCAATCCAGTATTTCTCCGACTGTCGGATGATGTATTGCGATGCCGCATGGAAGGATGTAATCTTTACCGCGAAGCAATTCGATTTCGTTAATCATCTGAAACGTTTCCTTCCTCCATCGGTATTGTTAGGGAATGTAATCGTATACTGCTGCACTCGACTGTAATACGCATCAGACATGATATCTTCCAAATCCGACAGCAATTTCAATGTGAAACCGAAATCCTTGCAAAAATTCAGCTGTTCTGCAATATCGCCGCCGATAATATCTACACGAGTTCCTTTTTGTCCTGGCACGCGCAGCATATTATTATGGCAAATCACTGCTACTGTAAGATACCCCTTTATAACTACATCGTTGAGATTTTGATAATCTCGATATCTCATCTCAGGAATACTAAGCTTTACGCCGATATAACATTTTTCTTCTTCTTGCACGCCTGGAATACGGATATACGGGAAAATTGATGTGAATTCTGCGGTGTCTGGACAATCCGGATCAATTTCTGGATTGTTCAGCATCTCAATAATATCAGGGTCGCTATATAGCTTTTTGATAACAGCCCGCTTGATTCTTGTAATTTCAGATTCTCTGTTTCCATCTCTCATGCTGTCACCTCTAAGAGCAGAGACGCAGCTGCGCCTGTTTGCTCATCCTTTGCAGTTAATGTAAAATGCAGACCTTCAAGCGTTGCCTCATCGTCTGCCCGCAGCCGTGCGTAATTCGCGTTTGGTTCCATGTGGATATATGGTTCATAATCCTCCGGAATATCACAAATCCATTCCGTGCATTCGAGATCATCCGTACCTTTGACCGAAAAGGTAAAGGCCTTTGCTGATCCGCCAAGCTTGATGCTGGCCGCGCCCTTATAGCTAATCTGAGAATCCGGTATTTTTGAGTCTGGTTTCTCAACCGGCAGCACAGGATCTTCGATGACAAAATAGTCGCATACTCCAAGCTCAACATTATCTCGATCCGGACTGTATTCGTCCTGTTCAATATTGATTACAAGAAAGCCTGTGATGGAATCTTCTCGGCTGAATCGCTCTGTAATGGTATCAATACTGACAATTTTGTAGGTCTTAGGTTCTCCTGCAACGATTTCCACCATGAACCTTTTGTCTAGTCTTAGCAGTGCAGTTTCCTCATCATACGGCAGCTGCACCTTAAATTCCCGGCTGGAGGTCACAATCTTTGGATCTTCATCCAGATTTGAATAGTACGGCTTCCGCGCTGTACACCATCTGGAAACGATCTTCCCAGTGTACGGGTTTTGCCACGTTAATTGGCGGTTGCATTGTTCGATTCGGCCTCGCGTTGTTACATCGTCGTCATTATCCTTCTCAGTAATCAGCCAATATGAATCACGCCATTCCACAATCTGCCCGACCAGAAAGCTATGTCCCGGCAGCATACGGATAATTTTTTCGTTGACTGCATTGGTTGAGATAATCAAAGCGTTTTCCTGTTTGCCGTCAATCTTGATTTCCTTATATGCAATGGATTCCGGCGCGTGCCGGTTTGCAAAATCCTGCGCGGCATAAACCATGCGTTCACGATGGGATGTACCGTTAATCGTCAACCGTTCCCGGTAAGGGTTCATACGCATACCATCACCTCTCTGTATCGGAGAAAGTGCGTAAATCACCGTTTCGATAAGAATACATGTTTTTCATAAAGCGGAACTGCTGTGATGCGGTATGATATGCGTTCTGGATTTGCTCAAACAGTTTAGCCGGTGAGAATACCGTATAATCGCGAGTATTCAGTGCGTTTCGTAGATTATCGGTGCTAAGGACTTTTGGCTCCAGCCAATGACAGACCATGCCGACTGCAAGAATTTCTATCTCCTTATTGGTCAGATCCTCATTGAATTGAAGTATCAGGTCGTCTTTGTCATCCAGATTAACGCGGCAAACGTCGTTGAAATCAGCGGCTGCACTGGTGAGATAATCTTTCATAATGGCATATTGCGTCGAAACATCGAATTCCAGAAAATCATAGTCCGAGATCCGGCTGAGGAATTTTTGATAAACCGCATCATATTTTGTTGCCATACCGCACCGCCGTCCTTACATCAGTGAGCAGTCAAGGGATTCTTCCAGAGCCTTGATGCGTTTCATCGAATCCAGTGTTCCATCATCAACAGCCTGCTTCGCAGCGGCGCGGACAGTTGCTTTCAGTCCATCGTTCATTGCGGAGACGCGCTTTCTGATTGCGCTCGGACTCATACCGAACAGCTCGTTAATGTTGCCGCCGTTTACCGTCTCCTTATAGAAGCCGGATACGCCAAGCGCTTCCACCACATCCGGGTCGTCAATCGTAACCCAGTTGTTGACAAAAAAGCGCTTGAACGCGTTCTTCATCGTCTGAACCTCGGAATAGTCCATCAGTTGCACATCGCCATGCGCGTCCCAAACAATGGTATATCCCATCATTCGTGGAGAGCTGTAAACGAGCCTGCCAAAAGTGTTATTTCGGACCTCGACCTGATCGGTCGGATCGATTTTCGGTTTCTGCCTTCTTTGCGCTCTTGCGCTTTCTTTTGGAGCTGCATCGGCTTCCGCCAAAGCAGTGTCAAATACTTCAGTTTCAGGTTTAGAAGTTTGCTTTGCCATGAAAATATAAAAACTCCTTTGAAATAAATTCCGGGCACTCATGAGAGTGCCCGGTCAAATTTTGCGTTACGCCACGCGGTAAATGCCAGCCTTCTTGGCCATCACAACAGCGTTACCGGTGCGCTGGAACATTGCATATTCCTGAGTCAGATCCTGGTTCTCCCAGTAGCCCTTGGTCGCAATGTCAGTCGTTCCTTCGGTCACATGCTTGATAAACTTCTCTTCGCCAGCGATAATGTAGAGGTCGTTATCCGGCAGAATGAAGTTCGTAGAACCAACTTCATGGCGCTGCTTCATAACAACCATCGGAGTGCCGTTAAACTTGCCGAAATAGCCCATGTTGTACATATCATCCTTCTGCTTGTCGGACTGCACGGCAGTCGTCACCTTGCGCAGAGCGGAGCGCGTACCGATAATCGTAGCCGGGGCATTGTTCGCAGCCTCAACATGATCAATAATACCAAGCAGGGTGTCCTCGTCGAACGTACCGGCAGCAGTCAGGTTGCCATAGGGCGTCTCGATAGCGTTCATTGCCTTTACAAACGCCGCATAGGTTTCATTCAGATCTGCGTCAATAAACGCCTTGCTGACCTTCTGAATCAGGGTGTTAATATCCGCACGGTTTGCAATAATACGGTTCATTTCCTCATAGATCTTAGCAGCCTTCAGGTTCGTGGCAACGGAGAACTCCGAGCCGCCTTCCAGTTTCTGACGGCGAACGCTCTGGCTGCCCTCAGCAACGCTGGATACGATAATCCTGTCGTCATTCTCAACGTAGAAGGTGTTCTTGTCGCCGAGAGCCATGTTCTTATACTCTACAAACTTCGAGAAGAATTCGTCACCCTTCAGACCTTCCTCAGTGGTATTCTGAATGACAGTCTCAATCAAAGCAAAAAGCTCGTTGCACGTGCCCTCGCGAACCATTCTTGGCGTAATGCGGGTCGCACCGCCAACCATCGCCGACAGCTCCGCATTGATCGCTTCCTTTGCATCGGACATAGAATAATTGGCTACGCAGCCACGATGATAATCGAGGCACAGCTTCACAATATCGTTATTCATAGTTTCCTCCTAATAAAAAAGAGCCAGCTGGCTCTTCCATGAAATTCTTTCTTACTTTACACGAACACCATAGATGGTATAGCGCGCCGTCTGGCGTACATCGATAATCTCGCCGATGGTATTGTCGGACTCGGAATCCGCAACCTTCATCTTAACCTTGCCCGCCTGGAAATCGACGAACTTACCAACCGCAGGAGTGCCATCAAACCCTTCCGTAGTCATGGAAAACACGTCATTCGGATGATACATATAGACACGAACCGGACGACCAGCTTCGTTTACCCACTCATCCTCATAATGACGAACAGATTCGTCGTAGAACAGGCAAACACCGGCTACAAAGCCGAGCTCATCCTTCTTGGAGGTTGCGGTCGGCGCGGTTGCAACATGAACATCGCGCTCACCATCCAGTGCGCCAACATGAACGATCATGCCGTTCTCAATTTCGGCATACTCGCCTGCGTCGTCCTTGAAACGGACGCTTTTCAGCAGGGGAGAGTTCAGAACAGTACCAGACATCAGGTCGCTATAAAATACGGGATGCTTAATCATAATTTTTGTCTCCTTTTACTTCTTGTGCTTCTCAATCAGCCCGCCATACGGAAGCTGATCATTCGGATTGCCGCTTACACCAAACTTTGCAAGGCCATCGTTTCGGGTTGCCGGCTTGTACGAAAATGCTTTCTGACCGACGAGGGCGAAGCACTTCTGTTCCAGCTCCGCAACCGGCAGCTCATCCTTGCTTTCTTTCAGCGCGTCATATTCCGCAGTCCCGGCAAGCTTCGCGTCAAAACGCTTCCAAATCTCTGCCTTCTGCGCTTCATATGCTGCTGTTTTCGCTTCTGTAAACTCGGTATTCAGAGCATTATACTTACTTTCAAGAGCGGTATAATTCTCCTGCGCAGCCTGCAAGGAAACATCCTTTTCGGCGGATGCTGCTGCCAATTCGCCAATCTTAGCCGTGAATTTCTCAATCATTTCGCCTGCGACGCTGTAAGAAGCAGGCTCAGAATCGCCATAATCGAAATCCTCAAAGCAGCGCTTCTTGCGTTTCTTTTTCGACATGTCGAGCGTAATTGCGTCTCCGGATTCGGCTACGGGAATCCCATACAGATTGAAGTTGTCACTATAATCCTCTGCAATTACCTCATCGCCCTGGACATCAACCATCCAGTAACGGGGCATTTCGTATCCCCAATCAGTGGTGATGGTTTCTTTTTCCAGCTCGTTCCGGATTTCTCGGATTCGGTCGAACAGGTTCAGCGTGAAGGCAGATGCCGGTTGTGGGTCTTCGTGATGCTCCGCCTGCATCTTCGTCAGTTTTTCTTCCAGAACCTCCAGCGTCATATCATCGATCTGGAAATCAAGATCTTCGGCCTTGACGCCAAAACGTTCCAGGAGTTTCAGTTTCTTGTCCAAAATGTTATCCTCCTTAATGCTGTCCGCATGATCTGTGAAGTAAGATGGTGACGTAACGGTTAGACCGCTCTTCTCCAATTCTGCTTTCATTTCTGCGAACATTTGATTGAAATCGTCACTTATCTGTATATTATTTGCATATAGAATAACCGACGCCGACGGGAAACATGGCTCGACATGATATTCCGCCTGGTCTGATTTTCCAAGCAAAGTCAAGCAGGAAAAAGTAAAATCTGTGATATCGGTATATCGCTCATCCTCTGGGAGTTTCCGGAACTTCCGTGGAATAATCTCCATGCTTTGACCGAACCAAGTTTCGTTATCATAAACCGCATTGAGCAAGTCGCAGTAGCGCCCTGTCCAAAGAATAATGCTGCATGTCAAATAAGTTGACACAGCGCCGCTCTTCTCAATTACATCTTCATAAGCGGTTTCGCTGTTAAGAACAACACCATATGGTACGGTCAAATCCTTCAACTTGTGGTCGCTCGTCCATTCGCGGTCGTGACCGCCTACATACCACGTATCATTTTCCTCGTCATATTGCAGATTCGCGACGACAGGGCTATAGAAAAGAGTTGGTAACGCGGAGTCAACAGCTTCTTTTGTGAAGTGGGAAAAGTTCCTGTTTTTGCCGAGCGCCATTACATAACATTTACACATCGTAAACTGGTCGTTAATTTTTTGTATGGAGAACGGCTTAAAACCAATTTCAACAAAGATGCTTTTGTCCATTTTTCACCTCTCTTTCTGCTAGAATGACAATGTATTGCCTATAAAAAAAGACTCAGCCGAAAACTGAGACAGTAAATCTGGAGAACGTTCAATCTCCTCGGCGGGGAAACAGTAATACACCACCCGATTGACATTCTCTTTGGTATAACGGAAACCGAGTGCACATAACTTTTGCGCAAATTCATAATCGCTTGTTTTCAAAAGGCGCATAGCACACCTCATTTCTTCTCTCTGGAAACTTCGCCTTCATCACCGACATTATCACTCTGCGGTCTGCCTGCGTCATCATTCCCGCTTTGAACATTAGAACTTTTCAGCGGTACCTCATAGTCCGGCATATTCAGCACGTCATTTTCTAAATAAGCGAGAGAACGGAGTTCTGCTTGTGCGATACCACTGGATGCAGCAATTGCCGTCCGCATCGGGAGTCCATACTGACCGTCTTTTACATACTGGTCGTGCATCTCCTTCATATTGTAGCGGGTAATATCAAGCAGATTGATCTTATAGCAATCTGCGAAAATAAGGTCAATAACCAGCGCATCTGAACCAACCGTCA
>CAJUJQ010000081.1 GCA_910586575.1 uncultured Clostridia bacterium
CTGTTTGCCGTCAAAGGGGCGTACCCAGGCGCGGCTGCGGTCTGCACAGACGATAACGGCCAGCGGCGCGCCGTAAAGATTGGCGGCTTTCCGGAGATTTTCCAAGCCCGATTCACTCTGTACAACCAGCAGTCGGACGGGCTGCAAATTGGCGGCAGTGGGTGCGACGTGGGCAGCTTCTAAGATGTACCGAAGTTTTTCTGGCTCAATCTCTCTGTTTGAATAGCTGCGGACAGAGAAGCGCCGCTTGGCAAGGCTGATAAAATCCATACGTATCAGATTCCTTTCAGTTCATATTCCGGCAGGGATTCTGCCTGCAATTATCATATCACGGCAGGGGAGGACCTGCAAGAATACACTTTTTTGACAGATACTTTCCAAAAGGGTAGTCCTTCCGCCGGCGTGGCTGGTGTGGTATACTGGAACTGAGGTGAGTGCATGAAACAATATCACTGTCCCATAGAAGCGACCCTGTCACTGATTGGCGGGAAATATAAGCCTTTGATTTTATGGCATCTGGCCGGGAAGCCGCGCCACTATATGGAACTGCAGCGGATGATTCCGGAGGCTACGCCCAAGATGCTCTCCCAGCAGCTGCGCGGGCTGGTGGCGTGCGGATTGGTCGGACGGGAGGTGCTGCCGGAAAAGCCGCCCCGCACCCGGTATTCGCTGACAGAATTCGGGGAAAGCATCGTCCCGGTGCTGGACGCAATGTGCCAATGGGGGGCGCACTATCTGGAAGGGCCTGCAAATTGCAGCCTGCTATAGGGAAAACGGCGGCGCGGTATGAACCAACATACTGCGCCGCCGTGTTTTTGCGATTTTCTTATTTGTGATGAATGGTATCCTCGAGAATCTGATATCCGGCATCTTCCAGCGCCCGGTAGAGCTTGTCGGCGTGCTCCTTGCCGCCCAGCTCGACCACGACGGAGATAATCGCCTCGCCGATTTCCAAATCAGCCTGTACGCGGTCATGGTTGAACAGAATAACGTTGGCATTCTGTTCGGCGACAATGCGCGCGAAACGTTCCAGTGAACCGGGCACGTCAGGCATGATCGTCGAGAACTTGACATGGCGGCTGCGGGAAACCAGGCCTTTTTCGACCACCTTGTGAATGAAGGACATGTCAATATTGCCGCCCGAAAGCACACAAACAACCTTTTTGCCCTCGATATCGACCTTTTTGCCGAGTACCGCCGCAAGGGAGGTTGCCCCGGCAGGCTCGACCACCTGCTTGGCACGCTCGAGCAGCAGCAGGATAGAGGAGGCGATATCGGCATCCGAAACGGTTACCATTTTATCGACATATTGATTGATGTATTCCATCGTTTTGCTGCCGGGGGTGCGCACCGCGATGCCATCAGCAATCGTGCGGACGCTTTCGCTCGAAAGGATTTCCGGGTGATGGAAGGAATTTGCGATTGCGGGCGCGCCATCGGCCTGAACACCGATAATCTGCACGCGCGGGTTGACCTGCTTGGCACACGCAGCAATGCCAGAAATCAGCCCACCGCCGCCTGCCGGTACAAAAATCATATCGACAAAGGGCAAATCGCGCAGGATTTCCAGCGCAATGGTGCCCTGGCCGGCCATCACATCCTCATCGTCAAAGGGGTGGATAAACTCCGCGCCGGTCTCCTTCATGATTTCACAGGCTTTGGCATAGGCATCGTCATAGCACGCCCCCGCCAACACAACGTTTGCGCCGTAACCCTCGGTTGCGGAAACCTTTGCAATCGGGGTGGAACGCGGCATGACGATGGTTGCGGGCACGCCAATCGAGCTGGCTGCAAAGGCAACGCCCTGCGCGTGGTTGCCTGCGGAAGAGGCGATAACAGACGAAAGCCCGCCTTCCCCGTTGCGCTTCATAATCTTGTTATACGCGCCGCGCACCTTGAAAGAACCGGTCTTTTGCTGGTTCTCATATTTCAGATAAACATCCGCCCCCGTCATTTCAGAGAACGTGTGGGAGGATGAAAGCGGGATGCTGTGAAGCACGTTTTTCAGCCGGGAGGCTGCATCCTCAAAATCCTTTAAGGTCAACATATAAAAACTCCTTTTGATTGCCGGATATGTCAATTTCCTGTCCAATCAGGAAACAGGAAAAAAGATACACGTCGGGATGGGGCTTATTTCTGCCCCATCAATTCGAGCGCCTGCCGTGCGGCTATCTGTTCGGCCTCTTTTTTGCTGCGGCCGCGCCCGGTCGCAAATACATTGCTGTTCAGCAGCAGCTGCATGGTGAATATCTTGTTATGGTCAGGCCCCTCGGCGCCTGCGAGACGGTATTCGAGCGTCTCCTGCCGGTTCTTCTGCACGATTTCCTGAAGCATGGTCTTGTAATCCTTGAACGCGCCGCCCCGGCGTGCTTCCTCGGCCTTGCGCGGCACGAACGACAGCACAAAGGCCCGCGCCGGTTCAATGCCCCCGTCCAGGTAGATTGCCCCCAGCAGCGCCTCGACTGCGTCCGCCAGGATGGACGGGCGCTCCCGTCCGCCGCCAAGCTCCTCGCCATGCCCCAGACGGATTTCCTTGTCTATGCCAAGCTCCTTGGCGATTTCATACAGTGCCTGTTCGCATACCACTGCCGCGCGCAGCTTGGTAAGCTCGCCTTCCGGGAGGTCGGGGAAGTGGTTGTACAGGTAGTCCGCCGATACAAAACCAAGTACGGAATCGCCAAGAAACTCGAGCCGTTCATTGTTTTGGAGGTGCTTTGGCCGCTGCTCGTTCGCGTAGGATGAGTGCGTCAGCGCCTTCTGAAACAGGCTGTTGTTCCGGAAATGGTAGCCTATTTTATCTTTCAGCATGTGATCTCTCCTATTTCATGGCATATTTGCCGATTCTGCAACAGAAAGCTGAGCCAAAGCGGTGTCGGCTCAGCCTCTGTCAATGTTGTGCCCTTCGGCGGGGGCACAAAGGGTTTACTCATCGCCAAGCAGGTCGAGTACATCACCGACGGTCTTGATTTTCGCGGCATCCTGCTCGGAAATTTCGCCGATATCGAATTCTTCCTCAATGGACATCATCAGCTCGACCAGATCCAATGAGTCCGCGCCCAGATCCTCTACGAACGTGGTTTCCGGCTTGATGGTCTCAGGCTCAACACCGAATTGCTCAGCCAAAATATTACAAAGCCTTTCAAACATGGTATTTCCTCCTACAAAGCTGTCAGTATTGCGCTGCCATGCAGCCTCTTTCTACCATGTATCATAGAATCTTATCCGGCGTCTGTCAAGAGGGTAATCGAAAATTTTTTGCGTTTTTTTTACTTTTCGCGGATGGTCATAAATTCCATGTTTGCGGTAATGTCGTCAATCAGCCCGGATTTGGTGAATTCTACTGCCTGCCGGATGGCGTTCATCGCCGCGGTTTCGTTCGAGGAGCCGTGCGCTTTAATCACCGGGTACGCAATACCGAGGAAGGGTGCGCCGCCGATTTTGTCCTGATCGAACAGCCCGCGGAAGTCGTCCAGGCCGCCTTTGACCAGCAGATAGCCAAGCTTGGTGCCCAGGGAGCGGAGAAATACCTTTTTCAGCTCGGCGGACATAAATTTTGCCGTGCCCTCGATGGTTTTCAGCATCACATTGCCCGCGAAGCCGTCGCAGACCGCCACGTCACAGGCACCCAGCGGCACGTCCCGGCCCTCTACGTTGCCGACAAAATGGAGCCGCCCTGCGTCCCCGGCTTCCTTGAGCAGGTGGTAGGCTTCCAGCCGGAGCGGGTCGCCCTTACTATCCTCCGCGCCGTTGTTCACCAGGCCGACGCGCGGCTTTGCCACACCCATCAGCTTTTGCAGGTACAGCGAACCCATGAAGGCAAATTGCAGCAGGTATTCCGCCGTGCACTCGGTGTTTGCGCCCGCATCCACCAGCAGCATCTGCCCGCCCGCGCACGGCATGACCGGCGCAAGCGCGCCCCTGCGGATGCCCTTGATACGTTTGCAGAACAGCGTTGCGCCCGCCAGCAGCGCCCCGGTCGAACCGGCGGATACAATCGCGTCGCCCTCGCCCTTCTGCACCATTTTCAGCGCGACCGCCATGGAGGAATCCGGCTTTTTGCGTAGTACAGTTGCCGGGTCGTCGTGCATGTCTACGAGGTCGGGCGCGTGTACCACCGAAAGATGCGGCGTGTTCTCGGTGCCGTCGACTTTCAGGATGGCGCGTACCTTGTCCTCTTGTCCGACCAATACGATGTCCTCCCCGAACTTTTTGGCTGCCAGCACGCCGCCGCGCACGATGGCTTCCGGCGCGTTGTCACCGCCCATCGCGTCCACAATGATTTTCATTTATGCCAACTCCTTTGCGATGCTGTCCACGACCTCAAGCGCACGCGCCGAGATCGCCTGGTTTTTCTCCCGCTTGCCGCGCACGCGATAGCCCAGCGGGTCAATGATGCCGAAGTTGATATTCATCGGCTGGAATTTTGTAACGGTTTGATTGGAGATATACGCCGCCAGCGCGCCGACCGCCGTTGTGGTCGGGAAGGTGGGGAGCGGCCTGCCGAGTGCCTCACAGGCGGCGCAGACCCCTGCCAGATAGCCGGAGGCGTTGGATTCGACGTAGCCTTCCACGCCGGTCATCTGCCCGGCAAAGCGGACACGCGGGTCGCTTTTCAGCGCGTAGGTGCTGTCTAGAAGGCGCGGCGAATCCAGGAAGGTGTTCCGGTGCATCACGCCGTACCGCACAAACTCGGCGTCCCGCAGCGCGGGAATCATGGAAAAGACGCGTTTTTGCTCCCCGAATTTCAGGTGGGTTTGGCATCCGACCAGGTTGTATAAGCTTCCCTGCGCGTTGTCGCGCCGCAGCTGCAAGACTGCGTAAGGGTCTTTTCCGGTTTTGGGGTCGGGCAGGCCGATGGGCTTCAAAATGCCATAGAGCAGGGTGTCGTGCCCGCGCCGCGCGTTGACTTCGATGGGCATGCAGCCCTCGAACACCAGCTTGTCCTCGAAGCCGTGCACTTCGGCCTGTTCGGCGGAGGTCAGTGCCTCCCAAAACGCGTCAAACTGCGCGCGGTCCATGGCGCAGTTGATATAATCGGCAGTACCTTTCCCATAGCGGGAGGCGAACCACGCCTGTTCCATATCGACGCTTTCGGCGGTGACAATCGGCGCGGCGGCATCGTAAAAATGCAGGAATTCACCGCCCACCAGACGGTGGATATCCTCAAACAGCGCGTCCGAGGTCAGCGGCCCGGTTGCGACAATCACAGGCCCGCTGCGGGGGATCTCAGCCACTTCGCCGTGGGTGAGTTCAACCAGCGGATGGCTGGTCACGCGTTCGGTGACAAGCCCCGCGAAGGCTTCCCGGTCTACCGCGAGCGCGCCGCCCGCTTCCACCTGGGTTTCGTCGGCGCAGCGCACGACCAGGCCGCCCAGCCGGCGAAGCTCCTCCTTGAGCAGCCCCGCCGCGTTGGAAAGCTCATTCGAGCGCAGCGAGTTGGAGCACACCAGCTCGGCCAGGTTATCTGAATGGTGCGCGGGGGTCATTTTGACCGGTTTCATTTCCAGCAGGCGCACCGGGACGCCGCGTTCCGCGAGCTGCCAGGCCGCTTCGCATCCGGCAAGCCCCGCGCCGATTACGGTAACAGGGTTCATTCTTCGCTCTCCGTTGTTTCCCCGGTGGCTTTTGCCGATTTCCGAGTTGTCGTTTTTTTCGCAGCCGTTTTCTGAGTGGCGGCAGTCTTTTTCGCCGCTGCCGTTTTTTTCGTGACCTTTTTGGCGGTCGTTTTCTTTGCGGCGGAGGATTTGGCGGCTTTCTTTTCGCCCTCCTCGGCGGCTTCGGCTGCTTCCTTGGCGGCGGCACGCTCGGCGGCCTTGGCGGCGCGCGCTTCGCGGCGGGCGCGGTTCTTCTCGGCTTCTTCGGGCGGGAGTCCTTCCTTGACCAGCTCGGAATAGCCGCAGCCTTCCCGCAGGCATACGTCGCGGACTTCCTTGGAATCGCGGTCAGTATGCCGGAACAGCGACGAATCACAGGTCGGGCACTTGGTCTTGAGCGGTTTATCCCAAGTCATGAATTGGCAGGTCGGGAAGGTGTCGCACGAATAGTAAACGTATCCGCGCGCCGATTTCTTCTTGACGACCTTCGCGCCGCAGACCGGGCACGCCGCACCGGTATCCTCGGTGATGGCCTTGGTATTAGAGCACTCCGGGAAGCCCGGACATGCCAGGAACTTGCCGAATCTGCCGATTTTAATCACCATATTGCGTCCGCACTTCTCGCAGATCACATCGGTGACTTCGTCCTCGATTTTGATGCGCTGCTTTTCAAGATCCTTTTCGGCCTGTTCCAGCGCGCCCTCGAAATCGCCGTAAAAATCGTGCAGCAGCCGGATATAATCCAGTTTGCCCGCTTCGACCTCGTCCAGCTTGTGTTCCATATTAGCGGTGAATTCGTAATCGGCAACCGACTTGAATTTATCGACCAGCAGCCCGGTCACACCCTCGCCAAGCGGGGTGGGGCGCAGGCTCTTGTTTTCCTTGACGACGTAGGAGCGGTCAAGGATCGTGGCAATCGTCGGCGCGTAGGTGGACGGACGCCCGATGCCCTTTTCCTCCATCGTGCGAATGAGCGACGCTTCGGTGTATCGCGCGGGCGGCTGGGTGAAGTGCTGCGCAGGTTCGACCGACTCGGCGCGCAGGCGGTCACGCTCTTCAAAGACCGGGAGCGGCTTGCCCGCTTCGCCCTTGTCGGCATCGTCGGTGCCCTCCTCATAAACGGCGGTGAAGCCCGCAAACGCAACCGTATGCCCGGACGCGCGGAACACATAGCCTTCGCACAGGATGTCGGCGGAAATGGTGTCATAAATCGCCTCGGACATCTGGCAGGCGACAAAGCGCGACCAGATCAGCTTGTAAAGCTTATACTGGTCGGGGGAAAGCGAGCCTTTAATCTCGTCGGGCAGCAGCGCGACGTTCGACGGGCGGATGGCTTCATGCGCGTCCTGTGCCGCGCCCTTGGTCTTGAACACGCGCGGCTTGCCGGGGTAGTATTCCTCGCCATAGCGTCCCCGGATAAAGGCGGCAACGGCGGTCGTTGCTTCATCAGCGAGACGCACCGAGTCAGTACGCATATAGGTGATCAAACCGGTCATACCAATTCCCTCGACATCGACGCCCTCATACAGCTCCTGCGCGACGCTCATCGCGCGGCGCGGGGTCATGTTCAGCTTGCGGGACGCCTCCTGCTGGAGCGTGGAGGTGATGAACGGCGCGGGCACGGACTTTTTCTTCTTACCGCGCTTGATGCTGCCGACCGTGAACTCGTTCCCGGAAACCGCCGCCATGACCGTCATCGCCTGTTCTTCGGTTTTCAGCTCGGCTTTGCCGTTCTGGTCGCCGTAAAAGCGGGCGGTGAATTTGCCGCCCTGTTCGGTCAGGAGCTGTGCGTCAATCGTCCAGTATTCCTCGGGGACGAACGCGCGGATTTCCTTTTCCCGGTCGACCACCAGGCGGGTGGCAACCGACTGCACGCGGCCTGCCGACAGCCCGCGCTTGACCTTGCGCCACAGGAACGGGGACAGGCGGTAGCCGACGATTCGGTCCAGGATGCGGCGTGCCTGCTGGGCGTCAACCAGGTCGATATCCAGGTCGCGCGGATGGTCAATGCCGTACCGCACGGCGTTTTTGGTGATTTCGTTAAAGGTTACGCGCTTGGAATTGGAATCCTTGAGCTTGAACAGCTCCTTGATGTGCCAGGAAATGGCTTCGCCCTCGCGATCCGGGTCGGTTGCGAGAAAGACAAACTCGCTTGCCTTCGCCGCCTTGCGCAGCTCGGAAATCAGCTTGTCCTTGCCCTCGATCGGGATGTATTCGGGCTTGAAATCGTGTTCGAGATCGACGCCCATGGTCTTGCGGGGCAAGTCACGCAGATGACCCATGGATGCCTTGACCGTGTAGTCCGGGCCGAGATATTTTCCAATCGTTTTCGCCTTCGCGGGCGACTCGACGATGACCAGTTTTGACATAGTTTGCCTCCAAAAAAATGATCTATCAAATCACCGGAAAAACCGGTGTAAAAAACATAAAACTTTGAGAATACAAATCTCAGCAAAGGGAAATCATGCCGCCCTCGTTGCGGAGCAGCCCGTTCAGCTCCAGCATGGTCACCTGTGACAGCAGCTGCGCTGGCGGAAGCCCGGTTGCGGCAATCAGCTGGTCGGTGCTTTGCGCGCCCGCGCGGACGGCTTCCAGCACGCGCTGTTCCTCCGGATTCAGGTTTGGCGGCGCCTTTACAGGCTCCGGTGTGGGTTCCAGCAGGGAAGAAGCCGCTTTCAGCGGCAGGTCGGACAGCTGCGGGGGTTCCGGCTCCGGCGCGGGTTGTGGTTCCGGGGCCTCCGGCTTTTCGCGTTCTGCGCGCGGCGGCGCGGGGGATTGCTTTTGTTTTGGTTCGGCCGCGGACAGGCGCATACCGGTCAGCCCGCTGAACACCTGGGCAATCCGCCGTTCCTCCGGTGGGTCGCGCAAAAGGGTGCTGTAGGCGTGCACCAGCTGGATCGGGTCGGTCAGCAGGTCGGCGGCATGGTCGCGGATGAGCGCGTTGCAGCCCGCGGAAAGCCGTTCATCCAGCCGTCCGGGGACGGCGTAAACATCGCGCCCCTGTTCGAGCGCCAAACGCGCGGTAATCAGCGCGCCCGAGCGTTCCGGGGCTTCAATCACGATGGTCGCGACGGAAAGGCCGCTGATAATGCGGTTCCTGTGCGGGAAATGCCAGCTTGCCGGTTCGGTTCCCGGCGGATATTCGCTGACCAGCGTGCCGGCGAAGCGTAGGTCGTCATACAGGCGCCTGTTTTCATAGGGGTAACAGACATCGACGCCGCAGCCGAGTACCGCGACCGTTCCGCCCGCCAGCAGCGCGGCCTGGTTGGCTGCGCCGTCCACTCCGGCAGCCATGCCGGAAACGACCAGAAAGCCGCTTGCAGTCAGGCTGGCGGCGAATTTGCTTGCCATCAGCCGTCCGTAGCTTTGCGCCTTCCGGCTTCCGACGATAGAAATCATCGGGCGGGCGTCCCATGCGGGCTGTTTGCCGTACCAATAGAGCACCAGCGGCGGGTCGTAGATATTGCGCAGGCGGCTCGGGTAGCCGCTGTCGCCCAAGGTCAGGATATGAATATCCTGCCGGGCGCATTCCTCAATCAAGCGGTCGGATTCGTCGAGGTCCTTATCACACAGGGCGTTGACCTGTGCGGCGGTCAGCCCGCCGCACATCAGCAGCGAACCGCGGCTTGCCGAATAGACGGCTTCCGGATCGCCGTAATGTTCCAGGAGGGCGGTTGCGACGCGTGAGCCAATGTTGGGCCGGTTGGCCAGCCACAACCAGTATACGCGAGGAGCCATGTTGTCATTCCCCTTTCACAGCCGCTCCGGAAATAATCGCAGATAAATACGCATATTTCCGCAGCGGCCGGTATCAATTCCAAAAGGTTGTTAAAGATACGGTTTCCGCAGTTCCCAGATGAGCAGGGAAGCGGCTACACCGGCGTTCAGGGATTCCGCGTGCCCGGACATCGGGATAATCAGGCTGCGGTCGCAGAGGGCGAGAGCTTCCGGGGAAACGCCGTGGCCTTCGCTGCCGACGATGACCGCGCATTCTCCGAGCGCGGTTTCGGTGATCGGGACGCTGTCCTCATGCAGCGCAGCCGCGTACACGGGAAGCCCCTGCGCGCGCAGGGCTTCTGCCGCCCGCGCGAACGGGAGCCGGTACAGCGGCTGGCGGAAAAGCGCCCCCATCGTTGCGCGCACCACCTTGGGGGCGGTGGGGTCGGCGCAGCCCTCACAGAGGATCACGGCTTCCAGCCCGAACGCGTCGGCGGTGCGGATGATGGTACCCAGGTTGCCGGGGTCCTGCACGCCGTCAAGCAGCAAAGCGGAGCGCACGCGCGGCAGTTCGCCGGAAACCACCGGGCTTTCGCAGCTGAAGATAACGCCTTGGGGCGTCTCGACATCGCTTGCCAGCGCAAAGAGGCGCGGTTCCGCCGCAAAAAGCGTCGCGCCATGCGCTTCTGCCTGCGCGCAAAGCGGGGAAAGGCTGTCGTTGCGCAGGAGCACGGTTTTCACTTGCGTACCGGCGGTCAAAGCCTCCCCGAGCAGCTTCTCGCCTTCGCAGACCATTTCACCAGTAGTACGGCGGTATTTTTTGTCCCTTGCGAGCCGGGCAAGATGGCGGATGGTGCCGTTTTGGCGGCTTTCAATCGGGGTCATGCGCGTTTCCCAACCTTTTCGAGGTCCTCATTGGTACCGATCATCACAAGGACCAAATCGGCAGTCAGCGGTGCCGTAGGGTTCGGGCTGAGGCTGAGCTTTTCACTGTCCTTGTCGCGGGTAGCGAGGACGGTTACGCCGTATTTCGCGCGGACATTCAGCTGGATTAAGTTCTTGCCAAGCCATTTTTCGGGAACAGGCAGCTCTGCAATGGAAAAATCATCGGTGACGCTCACATAATCAAGGAAAGAGCGCATGCTGAGGGTACGCGCAAGCCGCATGCCCATCTGTTCCTCGGGGAACACGATTTCGTCGGCCCCGACGCGCTGGAGCACCAGCCGGTGCAGGCTGTTGCGCGCCTTGGCGATGACGTGGGGGACACCGGCTTCTTTGAGCAGCGCGGTAGCCAGCACGCTGTCCTCAATATCGGAAGCGACGGCGACGATGGCGCAGTCAAAATTCCGCGCACCGGCGGCGTTGAGGACAGCTTCCTCGGTTGCGTCGCCGATAATTGAGTGGGTTACTTCATCCGCGATATGCTGCACAGCGTCGGCGTCGCGGTCAATTACAAGTACTTCATTGCCAAGCTCGCAAAGCTTCCGGGCAATGGCGCGCCCGAACCTTCCAAGGCCTATAATCAGGAACGATTTCATTCCATTTTCTCCTTTCTGTTATCGCCAAGGGGGATTTCCGCGGGGTGTTTTGTCGTGGTTTATTCAGCGCTGACCAGCCCGCCACAACAACGACGGCGGGCTGGTCGGGGGACATCATTTATATAAGGTATACCGTGATTTTCACAGCATAAATCGTTAACCCACCATGACCTGGCCGTCCGGATAAGTAATTTTCGGCGGTGACTGCCGACGCATCAGGACGCCAACGCCAAGGGTCAGTACGCCCACGCGCCCGAAGTACATCAGCGCGATGAGCAGGCAATGGGAAAAGACAGACAGCCCGGGGGTAATGCCGGTAGACAGCCCGGCGGTGCCAAAGGCCGAAGCCACTTCATACAGGCACGGCAGCAGGGGAAGACCTTCGATATGGGACATCAGGATAGAGCCGCCGAACGCGAAAACCGTACCGACGACCAGCATGGTGATGGCATTCATAATGGCGCGCGGCGCAATGCGGCGGCCAAAGGCGACGACCTCGGTTTTCCCGCAAATCGCCGTCCAGGCAGTCATGAGCAGCACCGCAATGGTGACGGTTTTCAAGCCGCCCGCCGTCGAGCCGGGGGAACCGCCGATCAGCATCATCACGACCGCCATTCCCAGGCTGGAATCGGTCAGCGCACCCTGGTCAAGCCCGCCAAAGCCTGCCGTGCGCAGGGTAACGGACTGGAACCCGGCGGCAATCAGCTTTCCCGGCGTGTCGAGCGCGCCCAGGGTGGCAGGGTTGCCCCATTCAAACCACAGGGTCAGAACCCAGCCGAGCAAAATGAGGGCAGCGGTTGTGATGAGGGCCAGCTTGGTATGCAGCCGGAAACGCCGGAATTTGCGTTTTTCGTAAACGTCGCTCCATACGAAGAATCCCAGCCCGCCAATCACAATCAGCGCCATGAGTGTTAAGCATACAAATGGGTCGTCTACATAGGCGCTTACCGAAGCAAACGCTTTTTCTTCACCTAACAGGTCGAAACCCGCGTTACAGAAGGCTGAAACCGAGTGGAAAATACCAAGCTTAATTCCCTTTATCAGACCGAAATCAAAGGAGAACCGGCATGCCAGGATGACTGCGCCGGCCCCTTCAAAAAGCAATGTGCCCAGCAGCACCCGCCGCGTCAGGCGGACGATGCCCGCCGGGTCGTTCAGGTTCAGCCCGGTTGACAGCACCATGCGTTCCCGCAGGGTAATCGTGCGCCGCGTCAGCAGCGAGAACAGCGTTGCCATTGTCATAAAGCCCAGCCCGCCGACCTGAATCAGCAGCAGAATGACAAGCTGTCCGAAGCCGCTCCAATACTGCGCCGTATCGACCAGCACCAGTCCGGTCACGCAGGTTGCGCTGGTTGCGGTGAACAGTGCGATCATAGGGGAGGTCCAGGCTCCCGTGCGGGAGGCCAGCGGCGTGGACAACAGTACCGCGCCGAACAGGATAACCGCCAGAAACCCGGCCACCATCATCAGTGCCGGACGGAAACCGCCGGTTTTCCGCTTAAACCAATCATGCAAACCGTATCCCTTCTCTCGTCTCTTGATGTCGCTGATATTGAAAAGCCTGTATGGTTGCTCCGTGTGCAGGCTGATTCCTTCGGTGTTTTGGCAGGCGCATTGCCGGATATGGAAATGGCCAAGCCCCTGTGTTACCTTATGATAGCATATAAATTCCCGTTCGTCAAACCTCATTTTATCCGGATAAAGCGGCGGCGGGAAAGGGCAGGGGAAAGCCTGTCCGGATTAAGAATCAATCCGGACAGGCCGTTCAAAATGTGAAATATGTTTACCGTGCGAAATTACTTTGTACGTACAGGGTGCTATCCTTACGCCAATTGGCGCCCCATCAGTACACCCATGCTCGATGCCATCATCAGCCCGCGCGTCCAGCCGCTGGAATCGCCCAGGCAATGCAGCCCCTTAACGTTAGTGTTGAACTCGGTATCCATTTTAATACAGTTGGAGTAAAATTTCAGCTCGGGGGAATAGAGCAGCGTTTCTACCGAGGCAAAGCCCGGTACAACATGGTCAACCGCCTGCATGAACCCTAAAATATTGATCATGGCGCGGTAAGGCATTGCCGCCGTGATATCGCCCGCAACCGCGTCCGGCAGGGTAGGCCGCAGGTTCGCGCGCGAAAGCTCCTTTTCCCAGGTACGCTTGCCGTCCAGGATATCGCCATAGCGCTGCACCAGGATGCGCCCCGCGCCCAGCATGTTCGTCAGCTCGCCAACCTTCCGCGCGTATTCAATCGGCTGGTTGAACGGCTCGGAAAAGTTGTGCGAGCACAGGATTGCAAGGTTGGTGTTGGTCGATTTTAATTCCTTATAGGAATGCCCGTTGACAACGGCCAGGTCATTGTCATAGTTTTCCTGGCTTACAAAACCGCCCGGGTTCTGGCAGAAGGTGCGCACCTTGTTTTTGAACGGCTTGGGATAGCCGATGAGCTTGGATTCGTAAAGGACGTTATTGACGTGCTCCATCACTTCGTTCCGTACCTCGACGCGCACGCCGATATCGACCGTGCCGGGACGGTGGGCGATATGATGCTCGGCGCAGATGTGTTCCAGCCAGTCCGCGCCGCGCCGTCCGGTTGCTACTACCGTATGTTCCGCATAGATTTCGCGTTCCATTTTTCCGTCGGTGATGTATACGCCCTTGCAGATATCGCCCTCTAAAATGATATTCTCACACTGGCAGCCAAACAGGATTTCGACACCATTTGCCAGCAGGTGGTCTTGAATCGCTTTATAGATTTCCTGTGCCTTTTCCGTGCCCAGATGGCGGATCGGGCAGTCCACCAGCTTAAGTCCCGCCTGAATCGCCCTCTTGCGGATGGCTTTGACCTCGTCCGTGTTGCTGATGCCCTCGACCCGTTCATCCGCGCCGAATTCCAGATAGATTTTATCCGTATAATCAATCGTTTCCTGTGCCAGCTGTTCCCCAATCAGGACAGGCAGGTCGCCGCCTACGTCACAGCTCAGCGAAAGCTTGCCGTCGGAAAACGCGCCCGCCCCGGAAAAGCCCGTGGTAATATGGCAGTAGGGCTTGCAATTCATGCACTTTTTGGTTTTGCTTTTGGGGCAGGCGCGGCGCTCAATCGGCTGCCCTTTTTCAACAAGGATGATTTTTTTCCGGCTGCCCTTCCGCAGCATTTCAAGCGCGGTGAAAATACCTGCGGGGCCTGCGCCTATGATAACAACGTCAGCGTTCATAAATATGCTCCTTTCGCACCCCAAAACCACCATGCAGCAGCTGCCGGACGGTTGGAAACTCTCTGAATTCATGATACCTGAAGCCCCTGCGTTTGTCAAGCCCCGGCAAAATTTAAACAGGGTATTTGAACGAGTAAACAAATTGTGAACAAAGTAGTCATCGTTAGACATGTACTGGCTATGGACCACTGATTATTGTTCCGAACTTGCATCATTACGCACTTC
>CAJUJQ010000082.1 GCA_910586575.1 uncultured Clostridia bacterium
CCGCGTTCCGCATATGCGCTTGACGCTTAGATTGTCACACAGAAGGATGCTATTCTGCCTTTCGGAACCTGTCTATTCGAACTTTTTCATTCAGGCTAATAGCATAGTTATCCGAAGGCTTCACTTCTGTAGTTTTCAGCGTCACAGCGCACCCCCAATCAAGCTCTGAATCTCGACATTCTCACGCTTTTCATGAGTAAGTTTTGTTATGTGCACCTAACTCGTACTATTTGACGAACGCAACCAAGGACTTGAACCTTGCGGGAAGCTACCCCGGCTACCTGCATTGCGCATATGGTATACGGCTTACAATCTCTGTAAAACGTGCGCTTATGCACAATTATCACACATTATTGTTCCTATCCGATTTCATTTCAACATTCGCGCTAAATGTTCCATGAAATTTTCAATTATCCAATACCGTATTGGAGCAACATACCGGTTCCTGCGCCGGGATGCTGCATATACCCAGCCGCCGCGATGATCAGCAGCGGCTGGACAGCAGACTGTCAGTCAACGGCCGCGGGGGCAGGTGGAAACTTCGGAAATCATAATCATATCACAAATACAGGTTTTACATCGACGTTGCTTCATAACAATCAATCCTTTCTTTTTTTCGCATTATTTCACCGCCCGCCGGAATCGAACCAGCGTCATTCCTTTAGCGGCATATCCCCGTCCCGACGTTTGCCGAGACGGGATGCAGGAAGAAAGAAAAATGAAATGAGATGTAGAAGACAGAATAGTATTCTATTCGTCTGTGCCGGGCACCGAATGGGGCGTCACCCCGGAAAACAGGAAGTACTACAGTATGGATTAGATGCTCGGCACAAACGAAAAAAAACAAAATGCCAAACTAACCAGGGTGGTTTCTACTCCCGGCAGTTTGGCACGACACGCAATTTAGTTTTTCTATTTTTATTATACCATGCTCACTATGAATAATCAACCCTTAATTCAGAATTTTTATCAATTTTTTCTTTTCCGCTCGATCCCTTGTGTAAGCATCGCATACATCGGACACGCGGCCTTCCTTTGCTCCATTCCGGGTAACCACACCCCACCTCTACCCATGCTCCGCAACAGTAACAGCGGTCTGCATATTTGTTTCTAGCCATTCCTGTAACATCCCGTAATCAGTTCTGAATACGGCAGATTTTCAATCCATCTGCTAAACTCTCTCCAGCGATCTAATTTATGATTTCGCCGTGCGTGGTAGATATTCCGCAACACCTGATAGTTTAACTGGATAGTTCGGCGCTGGTTGTAACTGGAAGGAAGGAGCTGGATCATCTTCCACAAAATGTCTTTATCTTTGCTCTTGAATACTTTTCGTCCGCCATCAGGATACTCTACAATACCACCGCTGATAAAAATATTCCGGTACCTATTCAAACGAGCGATGATTTCTTTGAGAAGAATATAATTGTCCTGATCTAAATGCTCACAAGAGAAGTCCTCCAGCGTAAACTCCTTGGCGTGAATCTTATGCATCGTCGAGCAGCTGTTTGCAACCGTGCCCACCTTGTATGTATCCATTTCCTTCCACCAGTACAGCGGCAAGGTAATATCCGCCGTTACTGTAATCATCCGCATAAATTTACTGTGGGCAGGGCCTGCGGTTACGAGTTTCATCATCAGATCGTGGTCGTTGGGGCCGATAGAATAATCCGCGAGGCAGTTTTTTTCATCGCCTTCGATATCATATCTGCAATTTTCGCAGCCGCAATCCGTGCAATAGTAGCTGTCCGACTTATTCCAGCTTTCATATGGATTCCGCATTCCCCGGATCGCCGCTTCCCAGCCGTAGGTTTCGGTGTTTTCAATTTTAATCATAGATGTACCTCCGATACTGTTCTCTAAGCCGTTTTACGATTTGCCATATCCGCTGTCTGGATGTCCCCTTGAACCTCGCAATTTCTGTGGCGTTATAGCCCTGCAATTTGTACTCGATCATCTCCCGATCAGATTGTTTCAACCCACGCATAAACAGTTTCAGGTCGAGCATTGCGAGGGATGGTTCGTACAAATCTGTTTTATCCGGCACACAATACAGCACTTCTTCGCCGCTTTCAATGAACGACACGTTCATCGATTCGCACGGAATAGTGGTATTTTCTTTGCGTTTTGCGTTCATGCATGCATGTTTCATGCACATATAAGCATAAGTACTGAATTCCGTTCCGTAATTTTCGTCATAGGTTTGCGCGGCCTTGCACAATCCGATTGCGGCGTCGCCGTAGTATTCCTCGCTGAGATTATATTTTGCTAGGTATGCATAAATCAGATTGTGGTTTTCTTCGGCAAGGCTGGATTGTTTAGATGTCAGTTTCATTTCCGTTTACCATTTTCGCTCCGCAGTTTTCGCAATAATTTGCAGAGTTATTTTTTGCATTTTCCAGCACGAATTTAATTGCTTCATCGCGCGGACCCTGTATGAACGCGCTATAAACATACTTGAAGTTTCCAACGCCTTCTTCCCCGAACCATTTATGACCGCATTCCGATCAATGAGCAGTAACGTGATACTCAATTCGGCTACTGTTTTCCTCGACCTCGAAAATCCATTTCCCGCGCTTCACATACGCAACATCCTCAATATCCGGCTCACTCTCGACCATTTCCGCCAGACGGTCTAACCAGTCGTATTCGTCCCTGTCTTCCCCATACAGAAACGAACGGACACCGCAATGTTTTGTCAGTTCGTTTTTCTTGTCATCAATCTTTTCGATCAGATTTTCTTTGTCAATCAGTTTCTTCATCGCTGACCTCTCTTTCATCCTCAAAAATCACAGTTTCATCAGATATGCCCAATTCCTTGCATTTCATCCTTGTAGACGTTCCGCCGCTATGCGAAGTGTTCCACAAAAATAAGCGTTCAACAATTTCTGTCACATAAAATTGTGTTGAAAAATACTCTTCATTGTCTTTATCTTCTTTCGGGGTAACGGGGACGCCGATAAAATCGAGATATCTCTCAAAGCGCCCCATCAGCATCTGCATCAATTCAACACAGCCGTCATAAATATCTCGCTCAGAATGCGATTCCGTCTCGCTGTTTCTGTTCGGCATCTCTGCCCATGCAATCACGGGCTTACGTGCATATGCCTCCCACGGCTCGTGATATCCTCTGTGCCACGTATTCACGCCGCATACTGCGGTTATGTACGCCTCGCCCGTAAACGTGCCGTCTGTGGCGATCACTCGAAGCCCGGGTGCAGGCAGGTCTTTTTCGGTTTTAATTCTTGTCCATTCCATAATTACTCCTCCATCAATACGTATCCCTAACCCTAAACTGAACCAATGTGTAATATTGAGCACCGCTGTAAAAGGTTTCTCTCTTTACCTCTCTAAGATTTACAGAATAGTGAGTTTGATTATTATCTAATTGCACTTACTTTCCGAACAAAACTAGGGAACACCAGCGTTGGTCTGATTTTCCCGGCGTCGTGTTTGGCGTCCTGTGAATGATCCTCGCTAATTGTCATTCTCGCGCGTCTGTCGTCTGCGTGCATCTCGCACTTTTCGGCGACCTCGCAATTTAAGCTGGTTCTTCCATTGCACTTCTGTAAAATCAAGTCGAACGCTGAATTGAGCTGGCCGCATCTCCAGATCCCATTCTACAGGAACATTGACCTGCATAATTGCGCAGCCGTTGCCTTCCTTGAAATATTTGCATCCAATGCATGTCCCATCGTGTCTTTTGCATTCCGCCTGCACCTCTGCCAGCGTCGTGTTGCCGTTAATTTTCATCAATTATCTACCTCCTCGAAACTTACTTGTCCAGTAATTACGCCGTCCTCCATCCACCAATGGAAGATATCAATTCCGGTGGTTTCCGACCTCCACGAACCATCCATTTTTCCGCGCCGCCGACGTTCCTCCAGCATACGATCAAACGCCCGAATGTAGGCGCGCTGATAGGTTGGGTAACGCGCAAAATCTCGATATCGCCCTTTTAACCGTGCCATAGGGCAGCCGATGCAGCCCACACGGTGAAAACCGCATTGATATAGCGGGTTTGTTTCTATGCGTTCCGATTCTATGTAATCCCATACGTCGCGGTCAGTCCAATCTATAACCGGGTTGCATATACGCTTTGCCTTCAGTGTACATGTTTCAAACAGTCTCCGATCATCGTTATCATTCAGCAAGATTTTTTCCTTCATTCTCCCGCCGACAGTTTCGAGCGCCGCCCTGTTTTTGCGCCGCATTGTGCTTTCCGCCCAACGTACACCGGTTGTAATCATGCGGCCTGCTCCGCTTCTTTCTTTCAGGATATCGCAGCAATAGCGGGCAATCCGTGTTGGCGGCATAAGCTTTTGCGGGATCAGGCTCCACATTGTTACCAGCTTGCCCTTGTATGTCGGCTTATTGACAGTACATTTAATACCCTGTTCTTCGAGTTTTCGGAACGTATCGCGAATATGATATACCGTTTCCGGCGCGTCGGCGCTTGTATGGTTGTGCATTACCTCGAACCGGATTCCCGCACGCTGCGCCAACGCAAGGCATACGTCTGAATCCTTTCCGCCCGACGTGGTAACAATCAGGGGAGCGCCATCATAAAGACTTTCGCTGTAAAATGCGGCTTCCTGTAATCTGGCAATCGACGTTTGCTCTTTATCCATGTTTCTTTGCTCTCTTTCGGTTCTGTTTCTGCCGCGCTTTGGTGCGGTCCTTTTGGTGTTCCAATCCGCGAATCAGCCCGTTCCAGTAGGCTTTACCTGTGCGGCGTTCTTTCGTTGCGCCCATAAGTATTCCCGTCCCTTCAATAATATAATAATTCGACACCGTTAATAACTTCGAGAGCCGTCACTGCGTCTCCAGAAGATCAAACAATGTCGGGACGTCCTCCTTTTCGTCCTCGGTTTTGAGATATGCGACGGCGTCCCGGAAATAATCCGGATTCAATTCAATCGAATAACCGCGCCGCCCCAGCTTCATGGCCTCCAGCGCAACGGTTCCCAGACCTCCGAACGGGTCAAGCACAAGGTCTCCCGGATTGCTGTAACGGTTGATAACACGGTCAACGATATCAAATTGCAGCGGACAGACGTGCAGCTGCTGGCGTCGTCTGCTTTGGGTGGTGTTCAGCGTTTTCATGCGGTTCACATCGTCCCATACCTCCGGCGAACCCGACGCGGGCGGAATCGTCATAAAAGTTTTGGAAAGCTTCCCTTTATCCGCCAGCGCGTCCTGCATTTCGACATGACCCTCATAATCATAGACATGCTCGCGGCAGAACGTTTTGAACCGTCTTTGCAGCTCGCCCAGCCCGAGCCGGGACAGCTCTTCCGGCTTCAGCAAACGGTCGCCGCTGGACCGCCAAAACGCATGTGCATCCAGCTGCCAGCGCCCCAGGGAATATTCCTCCTTGCTTTTCTTCACCGGCTCGTCGGCGTATGCTTTCGAGCGGTCAGTCGGCAGCTTCCGGAACAGCAGCACATATTCCGGACAGCCGACGCCCATTTTTGTCCCGTCCCTGCACTGTTCGCTGTAGCCAAGCCGATAGGTTTGGTTGTTCTCCCGCACCACGTCTGTTACAACCGTAATCATGCCGAAGTACGCAAACCCATGCTTTATGTAATGCTGGATACACATTGCGTGAAACGGCTCCATGGTCGGCATCCCCGTGCCGGTCACGCTGCCGAACAATACGCGGTCTTTCACATGGATAGCTGCCACCCGCCCCGGCTTCAGCACCCGCAGCAGCTGTGGCGTCAAATAATCCATTTGCTCGAAAAATCGCGCGGTATCCTCATTGTGTCCGAAATCGTTATAGCTCGGCGTGTACTCATAGTGATTGGAAAACGGGATTGACGTGTGAATTAAATCAATGCTGTTTTCCTTCATATGCGCGGTTTCTTCTACACAATCATTATTGACCGCGGTAAACTTTTCCCCTTTCACTTCCATGCGGCAAATTCCGATGCTCCTTTCCATCTGCGCAGCGGCATTGCGCGACAATCCATATTTCCGGATAATCTCGCCCATCTTCCGTTCCAGCTCCTCATGCCGCCGCCATTTCTCCATCAGAACGCGGTAAATTTCCTGTTCTGCTTCGGTGTAAATAATATCGATTACAACATGTCCCGTCTGCAAAAAGCGGTAAATGCGGTGGATTGCCTGTATAAAGTCATTGAAATTGTAATCAATGCCGACAAACACCGCCCGCCTGCAATGCCGCTGAAAGTTGCAGCCCGAACCGGAAAGATCCTTCTTTGTCGCAAAAATCCGCGTGCGGCCCTCCGAAAAATCAATCACGCGCCGTTCCCGTTCGTCGTAATCCATGGAGCCGTAAATGTCAACCGCTTCTGGGATCACACGCTTGATTTCGTTACGCTCGGCTTCCCGGTCGTGCCAGAGGATGAAATGCTCGTCCGGTTCGCTGTCCACGATTTCTTTCGCTTTCTGCACCCGGACTGCAATGCTCTCTGATTTTTCCCGGCTTGCCTCGGTCAATGACATAGCCGCGTCGTTGGTAAATTTGATCTGGCCGTCCCGGTTCTCTGCCGCCCCGTAAGTATCCCGCAGCATATGTGTGCGCACTTCCAGCGGCGGCAGGGTGTACCCTTCATCCGAGTACCCCAAATCGGACGGCCTGGACAGGAAAAGGCCCCACGTGGATACCCACAGCCAGAATTCTTCTTCCTTGTGCGGGTACAGGGTCAGGTTGCCCGCCTTCGTGCTGTCCCGCTGAAAGAACCGCGTCAGCGCCTGCCCGGTGTCCATCACTTCCAGGAATCCGGCATAATGGATCAGCTCTTTGTACCGGTTCGGGGAAGGCGTCGCGGTCGCTACGAGCTTGAACCGCACGCCCCGGAACTTGTCCAGGAAAGCCTGATATGTCTTTGAGCCGAACGAACGCAGCACACTTGCCTCATCCAAACAGCAGGCCGTGAACGCATTCGGGTCGATGTCACCGTCGCGCACGCGCTCATAGTTGGTCAGCAGGATGTCGCTGCCTGCCGCTGCGGCCTCCGCCATTGTACGGACATACTGCGGCGGCTGCTCCCAGCCCAGCAGCTGCACCGCGTCGCGTTGGAACTCCTGCCGCACGCCCAGCGGGAGGACAATCAGCGCCCTGCCGCCCGCGTGCTTCACCGCTAACCGGCAAAACTCCAGCTCCTGCGCCGTCTTGCCCAGGCCGAACTTTTCAAACAGCCCGCGCCTGCCGCCTTCCAGCGCCCATTTTACCGCGTCCCGCTGGTGCGGCTTGAGCGCGGGGCTGATTTCATCTGCGGATACCGAAGTACCGGATTTGGGAGCGGCCACAATCTTTGTGCGCAGGAAATCAAGATAATTCATTTCGAACCTTCTTCCGAATCGTCGCTGCCGCATAAGCAGCCATCAAAATCAATCGCGATTGCTTTCATCATCGCTGTCCACTGTCCTTTCTTCGTCCTGTCCGTCACATGGATCCTGACATCCCCGGAGATCGTCCATTTCCCGCGCGGCAGCGGCATTATGCCGTTTTACAGCTTCGATCCATTCCCGGTTAAAATCCGATGTGTCAATGCTTGACGTGATTTTCGGCGCGGCAGGCGGAACATAATTTTTCAATACGCCGCAGACATACGCCTGTATGTCGGCAGCCGGTCTTTTCTGCAAATTACTGTAAGCAATATTTACCGCGTCTATCAGCATTTCATTGGTCAACCCTGATTCCTTCCGCTTCCGCGCGGTTGACAGCACGCCGATATTCGGAACCGCACCAAACAAATTTTCAAACCGCTCGATAAACGAACAAAGCGAAATATTATTTACTATACATTGCTTTAATGTATTTTGATTTATATTATTTTCTTCTTTTTTATTTTGTGGGATTTCTGCCGCCGGTAACGAAGTTTCCGGCGCTGATAACTCCGTTTTTGCGCGTAAAAACGAATTTAGGTAAATGGGATTAGACGGGCTGATAACTCTCATCTCGTCCTCGGTCAGGATCCATATCTTAGGGTCTATCCGCGCGTCTTTGCGGTTTTTCACCCGTTTATAATATTGTTCCTGCGCTCTGTGGGAAGTAATAAATCCCGCCCGGTAGAGGTCGCGGCTAAATAGTCTGCACGCCGCCAGGCAGTCTATCAACTTCCGTATGGTATCGGTAGCCGGTTCGTACTTCCCGCCGGAAAGCACGTCGTTTCGTATGGTCCAGATCACATCGTCGCGCGTCTGGTCGTTGTACTCGATATAGTAGCCTTTATCGCGGTACAGGATGCAAAGCAGCTCCAGATATACCACAATTGCCAGATAGCCGTATTCCTGCCGCGCCAGCCGCAGCTTTGGGTCGCTCAGCGCGTAGCAGTCCAGCGGGAACCAATCGAGATCAATTTTCGGTGGTCTCCCCATTGCAATCACCCCCATTCATGGGGAGGCAGGGGGGGCGGCAATCCGCGCCGCCCCGCCGCATTTTACGCCAGGATAATCACCTTGTCCGCCATCTCTCTCGGGATATGACAAATGAAATAATCCTTGATCCGCTGCACCGCGTCATACTGCCACGCGTTGCCGTCCGCCGAAAACAATGCCGCCGTTACGCCGTTCTCGCCGCCGCGCAGACGGAAAACAAACGGGCTTTCCGGCTGTTCAATTTCCCGGAAGGTCCGGTACGGGGCAAGGCTGACCGGGTTGGGGACATTGACTTGTCTGACCATGCTCAGACCGCTGCGCGCGACAACGGACTGCGTTGACCCGTCGTCGGTCTGCTGCACGCTTTTGCTGTCGGTCACGTTGGAAACCAGCTGCACCAATGCGCGGACATTCTCACTGTCCACAAAGAACTGCTGCATATTGATGATAAAGGTTTCCACATCCATGAACACGCCCTCGCGGAAGCGCGCGGGTTCGGTCGAAGCCTGGAGCAGCACCTCACGGTGCTTGTCTCCATTCAGCTCCATGCACAGATTCACATGCTTGTGGTCGCGCACATGGATGATATACCGGCGCTTATCGTCCAGCGCATGCTCATCCGCGCCGCTGACAATATAGTCGAGTACCGAGCTCAGGGTACCAACCTCCATCGGATGCGCCAGAAGTTCCCGGTTCAACCGGACGTAGTCTCTATTCCGAAGAAAGGTTTCGTCGCCGATCCTGATCGTAACAGGCTGCGCCAGATCCAGAATCTTTTCAATTGCTGCTTTCAACATCATTTTTCCTCCTTACGCCCGCTTTGCGAGCTGAATGATTTTCGGTTTCTCCTGCATACCGCCCGAAAAATTGAGCTGTCCGGGCGTCTGCGGCGTGTACTCCATCACCGCCGGGTCGTCAGCGGAGCCGCCGAGCAGCAGCGTCGTATCGAGCTGACGAACGGAAGCAAGCTTCGAGCTGACGTCGGCTTTCACGGACATGCTGCGCCGGTCGTCAGTTGGCGTCATGGTGATTTTGATGGTCAGCGTCCTCGGCTTTTTCGCCTCGGTATTCAGGTCGAGCATATTGCGCGCCACGCGGTCAAATTCGTAATTTACGCGCTCTGCCACAGCGCCGCCCATGATTTCCAACAGGGAAATTTCCCGGACTTCACCGTTGTCTTCCTTCATTGCGGATACCTCCTTTTACTTTTCACAAATCACAATCCGGATACCGGGAAACGCCTGCTCAAACCGCCGTTTGAAGCCTTCCGCGTCCGAATACGCATCGGACAGGTGCATCAGATAGATGCAGCGGCACTTTGACAGGTCGAGCCTGCGCAGGTACCGCAGCGCGGTTTCGATCTCCATATGGCAGCGCTTGGTACGTTCTTTCCGGAACCAAAACTTTTTATCCGGGTCCGGGTACCGGTTCATGATTTTCTCGGCATAATTGCACTCAATGGCGACCGTATCCAGCCCCTTAACAATGTAATTCAGGTTCACTGTATCGATAGCGAACAGCAGCCGTTCCCCGGTGCGGCTGTCCTCAATGAGCCAGCCGAGCGGTTCCTCGGTGTTGTGGAACACGCGGAAGGCGAGCACCCGCAGACAGCCGAACATTGCCGTTTCACCGGCTGCAATCAGCCTTGCCTCGTTCATATCGTCCTTGTGGGCAAGCGCCGTGCCGTAACTCATGTACACAGGAATCCCCAAACGCAGCAGCTGCTTTGCGGCCTTGCCGTGGTCGCCGTGCTCGTGGGTGACCAGGCAGGCGGCAAGCTTCGGCAGCGTGCCGCCCAGCCGCCGTCTCAGTTCGCTTACTGTTATACCACATTCCAGGAGCAAATGCGTCTCCCCGTCGCTCAACAGATAGGCATTGCCCGCGGACGAGCTTGCAAGCGGTAAAAAGGTCATATCGGGCACGCGTCCTTTCCGTCCGCATCCTCCGGCGGTTCCGGGCGTGTCGCCGGCGCGGAGCGCCCCTCTAGAAACGCGTCCTCCGGCGGCGTTTCCTCTGGCGGGTCGATTTGGTACTGTGTGGACTTTTCGATTTTCTTCTGAATCCACTCGGGCAGCTTTGCAAAGACAGCCTCGTCCCGGTCGTCGATATCGAACAAAAGCAGTTCGCTTTCCGGCTTGCCGACCTGCAAACTCTTCGGTACGCCCATCGCGCCGGTAATCTTGTTGTACTGCTCGCTGTCCTTTTCTTCCAGTGACACCGAAAGCAGACAGTTCTTGCCAAGCATCTGTGTCAGGTCAAACCCGCTGCCCTCCAGCGAAAGCTCGTCCTCGGTGAGCGGCCTGCCAAGCCACGCGGTCAGCGTTTTATAAAGCTTTGACCGCTCATGAAGGCTCTGTGTCATTTCCATCGACAGCCAGCGCGGTTTATGTTCCCCGTCCACGTTGACGGTTTCCCCCAACAGCTCAAACAAGAAAATCACTTTGCTTACATACTTGCCCTGTTTCTCATCCTTAAACTTTTCATACTGCTCGCCAATGTCGATAATCCCGACGCAGGCGGAAGCATAGCTGCCGCCCGCAACCGGCGGGACGCGGTTCTCCTTCTTGCGTTTCACCGTTAAGCTCATGCGTATTTCAGCTCCTTCTGCCCCTCCAGGGCTTTCATAATAATCGTCTGGGTGTCCAGTTTCGGGACATTGGTAATCTCGCCCGCCTTGTCGATAAACACCGGCAGGCGCATATCGTAGGCGCGCATCAGGGCGTTAATGACATCCAGCCCCATCTTGGCCTTTTCGCCGTCCGAGACAGTCCCATAGGGACGGCCATCCGAAAGGATCGGGTCACAGCATTCGCTCAGCCCGCCGTTGACCTGCGGCACAAACAGCCGGAACCGGGTGTTGTCGAACAGCGCGTTTACCGCGTCGGTAATCCGCTGGGACTTGTAGAGTGTAAATTCGTCGGCAAGGAACAGCAGCCCATCCAGCCGGGAGACTTCCTCTCCGACGGCCTGCCGTTCGGACGCGTACCGTTCCATCCGCGCCCGCGCTTCCGCAAGGACATCCTCCTTGGCAAGCTGCCCGCGTAAGCCGTCCATCTCCACGGACAGCACCGCAGCCTTGCCGCGCAGCTCGTTTTCCAGCGACTTGTTGTCGTCGCACAGCTTCTGTACTTCCTGCCCGGCCTGCGCAAGCTCCGCCGTAACCGCCGCCTTGCGCGCCGCGTAATCGGGCAGGTCGCACACCTTGACCGGCTCCGGGACCGCTGCCGTTTCCAGCTTCGCCGCAAGATCCTCCTTCTTCAGCCGCAGCGCGGCAATTTCCAGGTCGAGCGCTTCCATACGCGCTTTCTTGTCCGCAACATCCTTCTTCAGAAGCTCCGAATCGTCAACCGCCTGCTGCTGGCGCGCCCGCTTCCCAGCCTCAAATTCCGCCTTGGCGTCCGCAATCTTATGCGCCGGGAGCGGCTGCCCGCAGCTCGGGCAGATTTTATCCCCTGCCCATTTCTCCTTGACAATCTCGCGCCAGCGCTTCCGGTAACCGTCCAGCCGAAGCTCGGCGGTGACAATATCGGCGTTGTCGCGATCAAACGCGGTTTCGCGGTCGGCCAGGCGCTGCATAACGCTGTCCAGATCCGCCTGAAGCGCCGCGCGCGGGTCCGCCTGCGGAACGGCCTGCGCCTGCCGGTGCGCGGTGTTTTCGTTTTCGAGCGCGGCCAGCCGGTTCGATGCCGCGGCCAGCCGGTTCCGTGCCGCTTCCAGCGCCGATTGATGTACAATGCCGGAAAGCTGCGCCTGAATTTCGTCATGCGCCGCTTGCCTGCGGGCAAGCTCCGCGCGCACCGCCCCGAAATCAATGCCCGAAATATCGCTGACCGTTTTTGCGCACTCATCCATCCGGATCGGGTAGGCGTCCAGCGCCTTGTTTGCCTTCAGCCGCTCCGACCGCAGCCGCGCCCGGCAGTCATCCAGCGAATGCCGCCCCAGCTCGGCCAGCAGCGGCGCAAATTTCGGCTGCTCGGCCAGGATCGACGCGTCGTCTCCCACCTTACACAGGTCAAACAGCAGCGCCCGGCGGCCCTTCCAGGGCATATCATTGCAAAAATAGTACACATCGGTCAGCAGCCGCCACTGTTCCTCAGTGACCATCGAAGACACAAACGCTTTGTATTCGCCCTCCTTCTTGGGCACGCCGTCAATAAAGCAGTCGGTCGTATTGCCCGAATACCTCGGCTCGGCGCAGCCTCGCGGCTTGGTCCACAGCTCGCGGTAGACCTTTTTGAGCGTCACCGGCACGCCGTCCGATTCCAGTACGACGGTCACCGCAGGCATCACGCCGCTGCCCTGCGAGCCGTTCGGCTTTACCTGGAAATCAGACGGACGGTCGCCCGGCGTCCGCCCCTGCGCGTCCTTGCCAAACAGCACCCACGACACCGCGTCATAATGCGTGGTCTTGCCGCAGCCGTTCTCCCCCAGGATGATCAGGTCGCGGCCGTTCAGCTCTACCGCGCGGCGCTCGCAGCCTTTGAAATGCTCCATCTCAATCGAAATCAGTTTCAATTCTTTCATAATACTTGACAAACCGCCTCCAAACGGTTATTCTATGAATGTGTTATTGTGTTTGCGCTCACTTCGGATTGCCGTCCGGGTGAGCTTTTTTACCCAGATGCTCCCGCATACTCTTTGTTGATCCGCTCTCCATCGGGTATAGGGCACGCGTCACGCAGGATTACCATCATATCTTCCGATGACTTACACGATTTAATCCTTTCGTACCACGTCATTATGATCCTCCTTTCCACTCTGCGTATTGCCAGACTGCCGTTATCACACAGGAAACTGCAAACAGCCAAACCAGATTCCGAAACGTCTGGAACCGGCACATCAGGACAACAAACCCGATTGCACCGCTTGTCAGTTTAGATATGAACAGAAACCGTTGAATGCGGACTTTAGTTTTCCGTTTCATTTTCTACCTCCGACAAATCAATCCAGATTTTAGCCATTTGGATTGCCCTATTATAATCATGGGCGTGTTTATTATCACCGTGTGTTTTTTTGACCTGTTCAGCGAATTCATCGATAGTTCCATAAAAACAACCGCATACAACGGAAATTTGGTTATTTACATTCCTGAAAAAAGTGGTAACATCATTCCGGGAACCCATTCTTGGCGTTATCCACAAATGATGTTTGCTCCAGATTAGCGCATCTCCGCTGACCCTCGCATTGCCGCTGACCGTCGCATCTCCGCCGACCCTCGCATTGCCGCAGACCTTCGCATCTCCGCCGACCTTCGCATTGTCGCAGACCCACGCATTGCCGCTGACCGTCGCATTGTCGCTGACCTTCGCATTGCCGCTGACCGTCGCATCTCCGCCGACCCTCGCATTGCCGCAGACCTTCGCATCTCCGCCGACCTTCGCATTGTCGCAGACCCACGCATTGCCGCTGACCGTCGCATTGTCGCTGACCTTCGCATTGTCGCTGACCTTCGCATTGTCGCAGACCCACGCATTGCCGCTGACCGTCGCATTGCCGCTGACCTTCGCATTGTCGCTGACCCACGCATTGCCGCTGACCTTCGCATCTCCGCCGACCCACGCATTGTCGCAGACCTTCGCATTGCCGCTGACCTTCGCATCTCCGCCGACCCACGCATTGCCACTCTGTGATAGATTTTCCTCTTTCTCAATCAAACCTCCAACATCGTTGGAATTAGTCAACGCGCGTATCTGGTGCATCGTAACGCCCATCACTTCTTTTGTTTTTTCTGTAAGCTCATATTTTTTGTTCATTT
>CAJUJQ010000083.1 GCA_910586575.1 uncultured Clostridia bacterium
CTGATGCTTCGCACTTTGGCTATTTTTATTTTACACCATTATACAGACTTTACCTATTTTTTTCATGCAAGTCCTGTTCAAGTATTTTGGATATTTCCACATCTAGCAAAGCTCTTTTTTCTTTCTCGCTCTTCTTGAAATCCTCGGCAATGCCCAATCTCTGATTCTGTACATATTGGGACAAATTTATAATTCCAGCGCCGTAAGACGCATCCCTGCCCGGTTTATTGGGGTCATTCGCGTACCGGATCAGGATGTTTTCAATCTCTGCGGGGGTGACCGAGGGGTTGTCCATTTGAAGCATTGCGCAGGCGGCCGATACAAATGGGGCCGCGAGGGAAGTGCCGTCATGCGGTCCAAAACCGCCGTTCAGTTCTGCGGTAACGACATGTACCCCCGGTGCGGAGACGTCGACTGTTTTGCCCGTATTGGATTGTGCCCAACAATTTCCGGAAGCATCCACAGCCGTAACGACAACCGCAGACTGCGAACAGGCGGGCAAATAATTTTCGACGTCCCGCCCGTTATTTCCGGCCGCGGCGACTACTGTGCAGCCCTGACGAACGGCTTCGTCGATCCCATTCAGTACAACCTGTTTTTCATGGTCAGAGGACGAAGACGACAAGCTGAGATTTATCACAGTCGCGCCATGTTCAACTGCATATTGAATCGCGCGTACCAGATTTTCAGCCGTGTAATTTCCATTCGGATCAACCACCCGGATCGGCATAATCTTCACAGCCGCTGGCGTACTGTTCGCAATCACACCGGCAACCTGTGTGCCATGTCCGTTATAGTCCTCCATCCGGCTGCTGCCGGACGCCGCGTCATAGGGGGATATCATCCGATCCTTCAAGAACGGATGCTCCATATTTACGCCGTTGTCGATTACCGCTACCGTAACAGGGTTCTCAATCCGCCCGGTTTCATTCAGGTATTTTATCATCGAATCCGCGCCGATCCGTTCCGCATCGGGGCTGAGCGTGCTTATTATGATTTTGTCGGGCTGGTCAGCCGTCCAAAACACCTGCCAGTCTAAGAATTCCGCAATCGAGCGGAGAGGTACCCAAAGCTGGCCGTCCTGCTCAAATGGTTCAATGCTCATAGCAGCCTTTTGCAGACTGCCGTTTTTCTCCTGATCTACATTTTTTGAACCCGCGTCTAAAGTAACCGTACAGCCGGTTTTCGAGACGCGGGTTCTGCCTGCCTGATCCTTACCCATGATATATCCCATATACGGAGCGATATCATGCAGCGGGATAACGGCCTCACCCTGATGCAGGTATGGCGCGGCCCGGACCGGTTTCCATTCCCCATCCGCTTTTATCCTGGGCACACCAAGCGTCAGTTCCAAAAATGTTGACGAAGCATTACTGTCCGCCGACAACGCCCCGGCGTTAAAAAACAATAAGACAATACTTGCAATGATAACTGAGCAATACCGCAATTTCACAATCTCAATCTCCTAGCTGTAGACCTGAATTTTTGCAGGCCGCAAATCCACACGAAACATTGTGATTCTAAACGATGAAAGCCAGGTTTTTATCTCTGAAAGATAACTTTTGCCATACGCCCAATATGCCGCGCATTTATGGTTCCATTCTCTTCCCGAAAGAAAACTTTTAGGGTTCCCTACAGCGTGCTCCCGCCGTCCGGACAGGCGATTCAGGAATTCACGGAACTACGGGCCAAACATCTCCACCAAAATACTGCTTACCTTTTCTGCCCCTTTCGCGCTCAGATGATCGGTGTCCATAAAGTCAGACGGATCAAATATGCCGCCCTGATTAAAATCCACATAGTGCACGTCTTCCGGCACAGCATCAAGCATTTCCACCACCGCTTCCTTCATTTCCGGCAGCGTATACTGGTTATACTCCGGTGTAAACGGCGGGATGACGACTACAGGCAATATGTTATTTAAATGCAGAAGGTGGACGTATTCTTTGAGAATCTGCCTGTTTTCTTCAAAGCTTGCTTTATGGCGGAAAATTTTATTGTGGTCACTGGTACGTATTTCTGCACAACGGCGTCTCTGTTCTATCGATAAATCGCCCCATTGCTGCCCTTGCAGATCAAAATAGGACTTCCTCGGTCGAAGCTGAGAATAATAAGTGCCCTGCTCCAGAATCTTTTGAACCGCTGCCTGCCCGCAATGCTGTTTGATCGTATCCGGAAGACCTTCCGTGTCCTCCCACGGATCATAAACCGGCGGAATTTCCCAGTGATGTGCATCCTGAAAAATAGGGTAATATATCTGCGGGATCAGATACTGCCGCGCATAAGTGCTGAGAGATAAATCCTGAAACGTGATATAGTAACCGAAGATGATAAAGCAACGGTCAAAGCTGTTCTTTTCTGCCGTATCCAGTACCCTGCGCGCGCAAAGGAAATCATAGTACAGATCCTGCGAATGCATGGAGCAGTTGATTGCATTGGCCCATAGATTCTCCTGGATGCAGTTCAAAGCATGTGAGGAGCCGGTGATTAACGTTGCCCCTTTGCCCGTGACGGCACCTGCTTTTTGCAGCATAGCCTTCAGCCAGCAATAATCGTAGTTTTTTTGCAAAAAATGTGCCGAAAGATTTTGAAGAAATTGATAAGCTTCCATTTATTTTCCCTCAGTCAGCAGATGGCCCTGCATACCTGAATTATCGATTCCTGCGTCCTTTTTATGTATCTTTTTCGCATACACCAGATCGTCAACATCATCCACCTCTGTCCATTCATACCGTGAAATATTCTGTGTAAACAGGGTGAAGTTTTCTTCAAATATCATTTGAACCAATGCATCCTCATACCAGATCGTGTAAATCCCGCTGTCCACCATTTCACGGATCCGCTGCCGCAGACGATATGCGGATTCCCTGTCAAGCTTCGTTACTCCCGCATATTCCCCGCTGTAATGTGTAAGGGACTTGCTCATGACAATTACCTTGCCGCCATCTTCCTGTACGTTATAATCACCGTTATCCTTAACAGAAGTGTCCATCAAGACATAAGGGATATCGGTATGCTGTGTCACAATATCAGACATAAGCTTTTGGGACATTACGATATCGCCATCTATAATGGTTACCTCATTTTCTAAAAACTCCTTGGCAAACCATAGGGATGCCAGGGAGTTTGTAACCGCATAAAATGGATTGTTGATCCACACAACATCCGAAACATGTTTCATAACCGTATCCTTCTGAAAACCGGTCACCACAACGATCTTTGCAGCTGAATCAAGCAGCCGGATTGTGTTTACCATCCGGCGCAGGATCGTTGTCGAGCTGTCAAGCGAAAACAAGGCTTTGGGTACCGATAACGTAATTGGATGCAGTCTTGTACCAGCACCCGCCGCTAAAATAATATATGTCACCAGAGCAATCCACCTTTCTTACCATAATAACATCCCTAATCTCACCAAACTCCCTTTGGGAGGAAACACAATACGGATTCCGACCTTTTCAGCGCTTTTTACCACATTGATTCCTGTAGCTTCCATGGGCATTCTCGCAAGGTCAGGATTGTTGCACCGTTCCTTCCCGCATCCATTTTTACACAGCTTACAGGAGCCTCCAATAAAGGAAACCGCCATTGGGAAATTATGCTCCCAAAGATATTCTTCCAGTTTCAGCAGCGCCCTGTGCAGCTCGTTCGTAGAGCGTGTACGAACCTCCGGAAAATCATTTTCAGAGAAAGGGATTTCAATCTTCGCAAATATGCCGTGCGCATATTCCTTAACAAGTTTCTGATAATTAAGGTGCGGTATTCGCGGCGGACATCTCCAACTGGAATCATACTTTTTGCAATAATAACAGTTAAGCCGTACACATTCTTCGAATACCAATTCTTCAGGAGCGATTGGATAAAGCGAAACCCATGGAAAATCCCTGATTTCCAGCTGCATCGCCGCACAATCTACCGAATCATGAGTCATAATGCACCGCTTCCCTTTGATCCACTTCGAGGAATGCACGCAAGAAGGTTTCCATTGCTTTTCTGGAGCCGGTAGATATTCGCAGGTAATCCTTCAAAAGAGGATTTGAATACGAATGAACAAGCACTCTTTTTTTCACTGCAAGCAAGGCTCCGACTTCGCTGGCTGGATGCTTTGGCTTTACAAAAATGAAGTTCCCTTTGCAGCTCCTGCACTCGTAGCCGTTTTCGGCAAGGGCTTCAAGGATATATTGTTTTCCTTCCGCCTCTTCCCGGATCATCTCCTGTATAATCTCAGGATGTTCTAATATCCGCTCGCCAAACAGCAGCGCAATCGAATTGACATCAAAGGTCAGCTTTGCTTTTTTCAGATACCGTATAATATCCGGGTTGCTGATTACGGTTCCCAGGCGGCATGCTGCCAAAGAAAATAATTTTGAAAATGTACGCAGGATTATCACATTATCATACTGCAAGGCATCTTTAAGAAATGTTTCCGGATAAAAATAATGATACGCTTCATCAATTATGACAATAGCGCCCACCCCTGCCGCACGGTCAACAACAGTTTTTATTTCCTCAGCCGTATAGACATTGCCAATCGGATTGTTGGGATTCAATAAAACAACAATATCTGTATTCTCACTGATTGCGTCTATAATCTTTTCGATTTTAATTGTAAAATCCTCTTCGTAGGAAACAGGGATATGTACCAGCCCGAGAATCGAACAATTTACACGGTACATCTCAAAGGAAGGGGAAACGGTAACAACTTCTTTCCCTTGCTCCGCAAAAGTTTCCAAAATATAACGGATCGCCATATCTGACCCGTTTGTCGCCAGCACGTTTTTGTACGCTGTGCCAAGATGTGCTGCATATTTTCGTAAAAAGCGATCTGGTTCCGGATAAATCGCAAGAAACTCCGGAGTGATTTCGCTTAATACTTCTTTCACGAATTTCTGCGGCAACCCTTCCGGATTCTCATTCAAATCGTAACGGCAATATCCATACCTTCCCTGCATAGGGAAGACCCTGTCCGTATTTTGAATATGTTCGTTCACATAATAATTCATTGCTGATACCCCATCGCCTGTGATTACAAATCCCCAAAATCCTCTGTGTGCATTGCCTGCCAAAGCGCTTCCACGCACCGCTCCCCGCAGCGCCCGTCCGCAAGCGCAAGGTCCCGCGCCAGCACCGTTTTCCGTATATCCGCTTTCCGGTCGGTCCCCTGCCGGACCCGCTCCATAAACGAAAGCACATCCTCTGCCTGCCGCGCCTCCTCCATCCAGCGCCAGTCGATAAAAAACTCCGGGTTTTCCCTGCGGAACGTATCATCCGGGCCAAGCGTCCATAGCACCGGCTTATCAAGCAGAAGATACTGGAACATCAACGAGCTGTAATCCGAAATCTGCGCGTCAGAGCAGCAAAATGCCGCGCTGTAGGAAGCTTCCTCATCGTAAACCATATTGGGAATGGTTTTGGCTGCCGCAATATTTTCTTGCAGTATCCGATATGTTTCCGCCGGATAATACAGCCTGGTTACGGTATCCGTCATGGGATGGGGCCTCCAAATTACAGCACACTCTTTATGGTCATGCAGCCACTCGGCAATTTTTCCGAAATACGGAAGGGAAGAATGCTGATAATCATACCATGTGTTCCACAAAAACGTTGTGCGCCCTTTCACCTTCATCACCCAGCTTTCCGGTATTTCAGCCGCGGTATCCCGCAGCCGGAAAGCCGGGTCGAGCTTGGGGATTCCGGTTGTAATCATGTTGCCGCCGCCGTTTGCCGCGTGCCTGCTGTAATACCGGTAATGCCGCTCGGAAAAGCCGCAGACCTTCCACGCGCAGCGATACACAGGCAGTTCACAAAGCACCTGCGGGGTATCGGGGGAAACCAGATCCGGCACGTAATAAGGAAGATAAACAAACCTGGTATGCTTCGCAATCTCCTCGGGCCAGAACCGCTGCATGGTGCAGCTTTCATAAGGCTGGCTGATAAACGCCAGCTCCGGGCAGTCCGTATCAATGTCATATTCATCATACCCAAGGGAAGGGATACCCATAGGCGTGAGAAAATCCTTGTAGAGAATCTCCTGCTCCCGTTTCCCGTCACGGTTGACCACGCGGCCTACCGGCGTGCGCACGACAACCGGGTCGAAGCGGGGATCGTCCCTCATATAGTCATAGACGCTCGCCATAGCGTCCCATTTTTCGCCCAGCTCCGCGAAGAACACTGCCCTTACCTGGCAGGGGACCTGCCCCGGAAGCTCCCGCGTGAACTGTTCCAGACGTTCCTCCAGCCCTTCGCCGCAGGCATCCCACAGCGGCTCCATTTCGGCAAGTCGGGACAGGGGGGTGTCGGAATGCAGGCAGCTGCGCTCCTGCTCCAGCACCTCCCGGATCTGCGCCAGCATCCGCCGCCCGTTTTCCAGCAGCTCCGCCCTCATGCCATCCGCTGGGGCTGTGCGCAGATATCGGGCGGCTTCCAAAAGGGTACTGCTCATTTTGCCGATGTAAACCAGCATGGAATATCGCATGATCTGACAGTCCTTTCCGTTATTGCGCCATCCCGCCCCGGACCGGGACGGCAAAGCCTTCAATCAGGTAGGCAACTTTTTGGTACGCTTCGCTTGCTTTCAGTGCCGCTACTGCCGGGTCATTGGAATCGAAGCGCGCCAGGATCACCCGCACCTGATCCGCAAGGGCCTTCAGCTCCGGCGGCGCCGAAAGCGATTGCATTTTTTCCATGTGGCTGAGCAGGAACTCGACCATTTCCTTCATCTCTTTGCAGGAATCCAGCCCCAACCGGAGCAGGCGGACGTATCCAACCGTATCCTCCCCGTGCATTGCATCAAATGCCCGGACACAGTAAAAACCGAACCGGTGCGCAGGCGGCAGCAAATACGCCCCTGCTTCGCTCAACAGCGCATCTGTATAATAGCCAGCAAGGAATTGGCGCTCCAATGCGACATAAGCATTTACCAGCTCCAACCCGTTTTCTTCATCCTTCCAATCGCAGGAACGGATTGCCGCCAGCAGCAATGCGCGTTTCCAATATAACGACTGTAAATTCTCTTCCGATGTGGAACCGGCAAGTTCAAACAATCCGCCAAATGGACCCAGCCGCCCTGCCAGCGCATCCATAGTTTCCATGCGGAGGGGGCTTTTCGGCATCGGGAACCGTGCGCCGCACTTCAATGCGTGCGCCAACGCGGCAATCGGAAGGTCTTCTACATCTCCCCGTGCCAGCCGTGTCTCTAACACTTCCGGCTCTGTCTCTTCTAAAATTGCTGCGCCATCCCCTAAGACACAGCGCCCTTCCAAAGGCAACAGTGCGGTATAGCTGTGCCTTACAAATGTATTGCGGGTCGTCTCATCTGAGCGGTAATAAGGCGTCAGGGACGCTGCCGCTGTCTGAAGAAAGGCCTTACGGCGTTTTTTCTCCATTGCTTCATCCGGCAATGGCTGGTTGATCTGATCCCAGAACCGCCCCATCAGCGATGCGGTATCCAATTCCGTTTCCCGATGAATCCGCAAAAGCATGTTGACACAAGCCTCGACCTGCTCCGCTTCATCCAAAGACGCGCCATCAATGCACTCAAAGGTTGAGAACGCATTTTCATGCTGGCTCAGCTCCAGGTATCCCTCGACCTGCATAATCAACAGCCGCCGTTCCCAATGGGGCGAACCGAACTCCAGCTGCCCCCGGAACAGCTCGCTCCGGTTAAAATTCCCCGTCCGGTAATCTTCCAGCCCGCCGCGGTACATTTCCGCCCAGCGGACCGCCTCGGGGATATCCTTCTTGTCCCAGCTGCGGGCATATGCGCAGTAAGCTACATCCACGCGTACATAAATTGAATCCGGGTATAGCTCAACGGCTTTTTCCGCCCATTCAAGCAGTTCCGGCTGTTTCCGCAGCTGCGCTACCGTTACAACGTCCCGATAGATGCGGGAGCCATACGGTCCCCAACGCTCCCAGTCCTGATGTAGGACCTTCAGCGCACGGTGGGCATATTCCACGCTTATATCATCCGTCGTTTTGGTAACATCCATTGACTCGGCCAGCGTCTGAAGGTCATCCGGATCCTCCTCCAGCTTTTTGCGCAGCAGTTCCATATTCCGTTCCTGCTTTGCTTTCATAGCCTCCTTGCTTGCAAACGCATACCCATCGTGATAAACAACGGTATCCAGCCTTACGACCTGCGGATTTTTGATTGTCTCCGGGTACTTCCAATGTTCATGGATGCAACCCTCATAACGCACGCCAATCCCGCTGCGCATAATGCGCATTGCGTAAAAGTCCTGATAATCGTCATCCATGATATCCGGCAGCTTGAAATTCCGGATTGTAAAACCGGCAAAATTGTGCCCGCCCCCGCCAAGCTGAAGGAACTGCACCATTTCCCGGATATCCGGATCCAGCCATTCATCCGAATCCAGCGTCATAAACCATTTGCCGGAGCTGCGGTCCAAAACTGCATTCCGGGCAGCGGCAAAATCATTGATCCACGGAAATTTGAACAAAATATCCGCATATTTTTCCGCGATTTCATAGCTTCCGTCATCAGAACCGGTATCCGCCATCACGACCTCGCAGGGAATCGCTTCCCGCAAGGGCACAAGTGATTTCAGGCAGCGTTCCAGGCAGCGGATTTCGTTTTTGAAAATAATCCCCACTGTCAGCAGGGGGCGTTGTTTCTGCTTCATGTCCAAGCTCCTTTCTCCCACGCAGGCTGTGGGACGCATGGGAAGGACGCCGCCCAATGGCGTTCTTCCCATAAGCCCCGCGGGGACAGAACAGGGGGCGGGCAGCATGCCCGCCCCCTGTTGCCTGTTCTTTGGACTTACAGCCTTGTGGACTGAAACATATGTTACTGGAGCAGCTGGAGAACGCCCTGCGGAACCTGATTTGCCTGTGCCAGCATCGCCTGTGCAGACTGGAGCAGGATATTGTTCTTGGTGTAGGACATCATCTCTTCCGCTACATCCGTATCGCGGATCGTGGATTCCGCGTCCTGGATATTCTCGGTCATGACAGACAGGTTGTTGATGGTATGATCCAACCGGTTCTGCGTTGCGCCCAGCGTACCGCGGATATCCGAAACCTGGTTGATGGCCGACTTGATTGCGTCAATGGCCTTGGCGGCGCTGTCCTGGTCGGCAATGCTGATATTGCCAATGCCCAACGCATCCGTATGGATATCGCCAATGGAAACCTTCAGCTGGTTGAAGCTGTCAGCGGTGTCGCCGATCTGGAGCATCAGGGCCTTGCCCTTCGGCTCGTCGCCCAAAACAGCCTTGCCCTTGCCGATCAGTCCCTTCCAGTCAGTGGCCTTTGCATCAGCCGCGTTAGAGGCGCCGTTGATCGTGGCCTTGTTATCGGCACCGGCCAGATTGTTGACGTTATAATCTACGCCGCCTTCCTTTTCGGTAAAGGTCACTTTGCCGTCACCGCCAATGTTCGCGCCGACCTCGAACCGGGAATTGTTCTTTGCGGCGGCGGCAAGGCGCTCAGCAGCCTTTTTGACATCGGTATCATTTGCGGGACGGTCGGTCATATCAATCACAATCGCCGCAGAATCCTTGAATTTATCCAGTGTGCTCTGCTTTCTGGCAAAAACATAGGTTTCATCGCCGATCTTGATTGCCTGGCCGTCCGTAATATCAGCCGTTGTAAGCGTATATTCCGCCTGGCCATAAACACGGCCTGTCATGGGCACCGCTTCCACATCGGGAGTAACCTGAACCTGTTCAATTCCGTTCGCGGTAATATTGACGGAATTGAAATTCGTGGTAATGAATTTCGCCTGGAAGTTAGTTGTGATATCCTTTGTGGGGATGCTGTCCATTGTCAGGGTCAGCTTTGTCCCATCCGCTGTCAGGCTGTATGTAATGCCGTCAATCATGATTTTATTGTCGTTGTTAACACCAGTCCCAGCAGCCCCCGCGCTGGTTGTACCAGCAGCTGCATCAAGCTGCTTCATAATCTCTGCAACGACATCCTTGCCTTCCAAGGTCGTACCTTTGTCAACAGCAATCGCAACAGAAATTGTAGCTGTCAGCTGGAATGTCACATTTTTCGAAGCATTAGTAACATTGCTGAAGGAAATACTGTTGAAATTAATGGAATACTGCCCAGCAGCGGGTTTCTTAGTCACCAGCTGTCCATCAATCGTAGGCGTTACGCCTACATCAACAAAGCCGCCTTCAAAATCAACGGCAGTCGCACCTGCCTCCATGGAGCCGTCCAGCAGCTTAATACCATTGAAGTTGGAACTGTCAGCGATACGGTTGATCTCACTGCGCAGCTGATCCAATTCCTTCTGGAGCTGGGCACGATCCGTTTTGTCGTCATACGTGCCGTTTGCCGACTGGGTCGCCAAAGTGACCATGCGGTTCAGCATATCGTGAACCTCGGTCAGTGCGCCTTCAGCGGTCTGAACGAGCGAAATGCCGTCCTTCGCGTTCTTTTGCGCGGTTTCCAGACCGGTAATCTGCGCACGCATCTTTTCCGAAATTGCAAGCCCCGCAGCATCGTCACCGGCGCGGTTGATCTTGTAACCGGAAGACAGCTTCTCCAGGTTCTTCTTCATGGAGTTGAGATTGTTCGTGTAGTTGCGATACGCGCCCATCGCCATTATGTTGTGTTGGATTCTCATCTTAATGCTTCCTTTCAATTAAAATGAATTGTAAAAAGTGTTGTCCGATGTGCCGGAGGCATCCTATTGACCGGCACGGGGCGGTGCGCTGTCCGTTCCTGCATCCGTGGCCTTTGGCTGAGGGAATGGCTTCGCGCGGCTGTCTATATTCCAACCGGCCCGTCGACCGGGTGAAAGCGGTTTAATATTTGCTTCATCAAGCAGGGATTACGCCTGCTGCGGAAAAATGAAATCCAGCTTTTGGCGCAACAGGCGCGCTTCTGGGCTGTCGCCCATCTGCTCGAGCGTCTGGCGCATTTCAAGCAGGGCTTTCTTTTTCGCGCCGTTCCATTGCAGCTGCCGGACGTAGTGTGGGGCTTTCCCCATTACGCAGCCGGGGCGCGTACCGCCCCCGCGTTCCAGCACCTCTCCACGCAGAATCGGGATCTCGCGCGGGGCGTTGATTGTAATCCGCGCACGCTCGCCCACAAGGTCGTCAAACTGGATAACAGTGTCATTGCCGACTGTAAAATAGTCGCCGATACGCATGGAAATATGAAGCATTGAAAATCTCCTTAATCTGATGCACAGTTCAGTCCCTGAACTGTTATTCTGCACGTTCAACATCCACGAATGGATAACATTATGCTGAGTGGACTGCCCGGACGGGCTTTGGATCCGCAAAGCGTACCCTCTTTTTTCCCGCCTGGCGGTCCTTTGAAGTGCTGATTGAACTGTTGAAGGGATGGCAGTTTAACAGTTCAATCAACACTCCACAGACCGCGCGCGGGCCTTCACCGGCGTCCCGACCGGTATAGCGGAGGATCTATGAAGCAGCGTCCTGAACGCTGGTTTCCAAAGGTTTTTCGTGAAACTTTTGCAGTCCCCAGTCACGGATATTCAGCGCCGCGTTGCGTTCACGGGCAATTTTCGCGCCGCAGTGGGGACACGTCCACTCCCTGTCGCGCCGCGTTAAAGCCTCGTTGACAAAGCCGCATTCATGACAGGTTTTCGCTGTGGGGGAATAGGGGGAAATTACGATAAATTCCTTCCCCTGGTTCCGGAGTTTGTATTGCAGACACGTCCGGAACAGCCCGAAAGCGGACGACATTACATTTGCGCCTTTTACATTCTGCGACATTCTTACCAGGTCGGTTTCCCTGATGCAAACGGCATCCCAGGCGTTGGCTATCCGCCTGCTTTCCTTATGTATAAAGTCCCTGCGTTGGTTCGCGATGTGCTCGTGTAAGAGACGGATTTTCTGCGCCTGTTCCTCATGATTTTGGGAGCCGCGCTGCATCCGGGAAAGCTTCTGGTTCATAAGAGAAAGTTTCTTTTTCGATTCTTCCAGATATGCCGGAAGGTCAACCGTCAAACCGTTGCTGTCCACATAAAAATGGTTCAGTGAATGGTTGATTCCAATTGTCTTTTCTGTGGTCGGGCAAACCGGTTCCGGCCGTTCTGCGGTATGCCTGTATACGATGGAACAAAAGTATTTTCCACTCCTCGTTTTTGTAACCGTAACATACCGGAGTTCCCAGTCCGGCTCCGGTTTCCGGTGCAGCTTTGCGGGGATTACCCCCAGTTTTACCAGATGGATTCCGCTTTTTGTAAGATAAATAGACGGGCCGGAACGGTAGGGACGGCACAGCACTGTAAACGAATCCTTCTTCGATTTCTTAGACTTAAACTGCGGATAAGAAAAGGCTTTTGGAGAACGGAAAAAATTTATAAACGCTTGCCGTAAATTCTGGTGGACTGCGCATAAAGCGCGGCTATCAACCTCGCGCAGAAAGGGCGCATCCTTCTTATATTTCGCGGGCGCGGGGATATAATGGACATCCGTCGCGGCGTAAAACTCCTGCACATCGGCCAGCATTTTGTTCCAGAGATAACGGCAGCAGCCGAAGGTCTTTTCAATCAGCTCAGCCTGCTCCTCAGTGGGGTAAAGGCGTACCTTTATGATGGGATACTGCAATATTTTCCGCTCTTTGGCGGGCATTTCCTCTTTGTTCGCAGGCATCTCCATCCTCCCCTCTCTGAAAATCCGACAGTAATTACAAATATGTAACAGCGCTGTTACCACAAACGGCTAGTACATTGCGGAAAATAACTCCTTCACCGTTCACCCCGGAAAAGGAAAATCCGCTGTGCGATGGACAAATAACCATCCTACATACTGGATAATACACTATTATCCTTCATTTGTCAAGTAGGTTTTTCACAAATTTATGCGGCATGGGTTGTTTGTATTCAACATAATTAACTATTCGACAAGGTACGCCCGTTCGCTTTGAAAGGAAAAAACGGTCGGTTCTGCAGGGTAATAGTGTATTATCCTTCACTTTTTTACTTATAATCCTGGTTTTGTATCATTTTGGATACATAACAGGGATAATCACCCGTCAAGGCTATCCTGCTGGAACGAAAACCGGTTGCGCGGGTGCTTCGTCATCATGATTTCACGTTGCTTTGCCCCCGCAACGTGGGTATAAATCTGCGTCGTGACAATCGACGCGTGTCCGAGAAGCTGTTGGATGCAGCGGATGTCAACATCCGCTTCCAGAAGAAGGGTCGCTGTTGTGTGACGGAACATATGCGGCGTAATCCGTACCGGATAACCGGCCATTTCGCCATATTTCCGTATAATATTGCGCACAGACTGCTCAGATAGCCGATTGCCGCGCCGGTTCCGGAAAAAGAAGCCGTCCCGCCCCGGCTGAAACGTTTCCGCATACCTGCGGAGGATTGACAACACCTCGGCGTTCGTAATGTGGATAACCCGCTCTTTCTTTCCCTTGCCCAAAATGCGGATAACCCCGTCTTTCAGGTCGATATCGCGGGTTTTCAGCCCGGAAAGCTCCGAAACCCGCATCCCTGTGGCAAAGAGCGTCTCCATGGCCGCCGTCCCGCAGAGCGCGGGCGCGTATTCCGGATGCAAGCGCAGCCGCTTATGAGCGGCTTCCAGCATGCTTTCCACCACCCGCAGTGGGATCACACGCGGCAAAGTAGCCGGTTTCGGAAGCCTGGCGCGCAGGTTTTCAAAGGGGTTCCTGTCCAGAAGCTGTTCGTCCAAAAGCCAGGTCACAAGCGCCCGGACAGACGCGATTTTCCGCTTGACCGTTCTCGGTTTGTATTTCCGGTTCATGGATGAAATATAGGCTTTTATGGATTCCCTGCCGAAATCCGCGCCTCCGCCGGTTAAAAATGCTGTAAACTGCCGCAAATCGATCCCGTAGGCTTTTACGGTTTTCCAATCCAGGTTTTTCTGATTTTCGCACGCGTCCAGATACTTGCACACGATGGGCATCGTCAATTCCATTTCCTGTACCTCCCAAGGCTGGATGTACCTATTATGTCAGAAAATGACATATCCTGTCGAGACGGAATCGGAGAGGACAAACAGTACATCATTGGAAAAGACAAACACCAGTTTCCAAGTTTTGAACAAAAAAAGTGAATCATCCTTGAAAAAGCAGT
>CAJUJQ010000084.1 GCA_910586575.1 uncultured Clostridia bacterium
CGAAGGGGGTGACGGCAGATGGCGGAAAAAAATTATCAGGAGTTTAACGATTTCAATCCACACCCCCGCGAAGGGGGTGACAATAGTAATATTCCCGTAGGCATATCCAGCGCTTAATTTCAATCCACACCCCCGCGAAGGGGGTGACCGCCCGTAAACGTGCCGTCTGTGGCGATCACTCATTTCAATCCACACCCCCGCGAAGGGGGTGACAGCAAAAGAACCCAAAAGAAGAGCACTTTTCCACGTATAAAAAGGTAATATGTCCAAAGGAATTGTTCTTACGCCATGGAAATGGACAATTACGAGCCAGGGCGCGGAGACATAGACATATTTGATTGGTGCGAACCTATAGGGAAACCTATGTACACTTCAGCATCGCACTCAAAGGATGAGCGGGCCTTCAGGCGCATAAGAATTCTTTACGCCGAAGTGTTCAACTTTGCTTTCATAGTGGTTACCCAGGTAATAGAAACGAAGGCTATCCTTTCCGGGATCCATAATTTTGCAAAGCTTAGCTTGAAGGCTGCGGCACTGGGCAGCATCCAACAGGCATTCAAAGACAGAGCACTGAACGCGCTGGCCGTAATTCACGCATTGTTTTGCGATTTGCCGGAGGCGTTTACGACCGGCGGCATCCTCGGTATTCACATCATAAGTAATCAGAACCAGCATATTCCCTCACTTCCATAAAAACGGGGGATAGGCATCCAGGTCACCGCGGAGGTATCTGGCGAGCAGAAGGGCCTGTACATAAGGGATCAATCCCCAGGGGAGCTTTTCATTCAGGAACGGATGGGTAATGGTCTCCTGTTTTTTCTTCTGCCAGCTTTCCAGGAAACTTTTCCTGCCACTGTCATTCAATAGGACAGCGCCGCTTTCGGAGCGATCAAAATCAGAAGCTTTCAGCATCCGGTTATTGATCAGGGTGAGGATGAACCGGTCTGCCATACAGGGACGGAACTCCTCCATTAAGTCCAATGCGAGGGAGGTGCGTCCGGGACGGTCACGATGAAGGAAACCGACGTAAGAATCCAATCCAACGCTTTCCAAAGCGGAAGCACAATTGTGTGCTAAAAGGCTGTATGCGAATGAGAGCAGGGCGTTCACTTCATCAAGCGGGGGACGCCGGTTGCGGGTTTTGAAGGAAAAGACCGTCTTGTCGCCAAGGATCATTTCATCAAATACACCGAAATATGCATTTGCGCCGACACCCTCCAGGCCGCGCAGGTGATTCGGAGCGGATGCTTCTTTCACTTGCGGCAAAAGTGCATGAATCTGGCAGGAAGCAGCAGAAAGCTTGTCGGCATCCACCCGAAGGCCGTGGTCGCGGCGGGTACGTTCGATGCTCCAGCGGGCATTGAACAGCTTCCCGAAAATCATATTGCGGCTAATCCGGCAGCTTTCCTCCGGGTTATCCGCAATACGGTACTGTGTTCGGCGCAGCAGGACATTGCCTGCACTTTGGCCGGTAACCCGAGCAAGGAATTTTCCCTGAGGGGTGCAGAATGCAAACCCAATCTGCCGTTTTGCACAGGCGCCCAACAGGGCGGGAGATGCGCCGGAATAAGAAAAGGTAATGATATTTTGCAGGATATGCAGCGGATAACGGGCGGTAACCTCTTTCCCACGGTTTGCAAGGACATTTTCCCCATCCAGCGACAGGTAAATATCATCCGAAAGGATAAAAAGTGTATTCAGCAAACGCCTCATGATGATTCCTCCATTGCACCGGACAGATACGCTGAAACCTTTTTGACCCGCATCAGCTTCGGTAAACACAGCTCTTTCAGGGAGCAGGCATTGCAGGACTTGGAGGGTTTCACCTTCGGGGTGTATTGCTTCCGGAACAAGTCATGCATTTCTGTCAAAAGGCCCTGCACCTGGCCGCGTAGCTCCTGGGTAAAGGGAACCGACAGTCTCCGGCGGGTTTCCCCATAAAACAGAGCGCCCTCCGGGATGGCACAGCAAAGCATTTCTTCCAGGCACATGGCCTGCCCGCAAAGCTGAAGGCTATCCGCATTATTTTCCTTCGGTTTCCCGCGTTTGTATTCAACCGGGAAGGGCTGCCAAAGCCCCTCCCGATTTTGCAGCAGTATCCCATCCGGATTCCGGCGAAACTCTACTACATCACATTGCCCGGAAACGCCCAACGAACTCGAATGGACTGCCAGCCCGCGCACAATCAGCAAATCGCCCCGGCTTTCGCTGGAACCGTTTTCATGCGCTTTTTCGTGCATCAGGCTGCCGTCCACCGTGCGGAAGTTTTCCGCCCATTGGTTTTCAATATGGATCAATGCCCATTGCCGGCGGCAGAACCGGAAATGCTGCAACCCGGACAGCTGGAGATAATCTTCTTCCTGATAATTCATCCCATCCGGGTGCAGGTGATACCGGCGGGCAAAGCCGATTCATTTACTTCAACAACGTAATCCTGGTAGGAACGTGCCGGGGCGGACTCATCCGGTTTTTTCCGCCGGATGGTTACGCTTTCAAACAGCTTATAGGCGGGGGCACAGCCCAACTCGGTGTCGTGCTTGAATACGATCAGCTCGCGCACCGCCATTTTCCCGCGAGCGGCAGAATGGTCATGCTCAAACATATTGAGGATGGATTCCCACAACAGCGCCAAATCTTCTTCTGAAAAACCGGTCGTTTTACGGGCAAGGTTGGCAGAAATATACCCTTCGCAGCGGTACAAGCCATAGGGGACAATATATTTCCGTCCCATTTCCGTACCCTTCCGCTCGGCGTCGGCTTCTGTAGTGATTGCAACACGGGTAATCGTGACTTCCTGCGGGACAACAGGCTCCACGCTCTGCGCAAAGCTAAGCTGGACGGGGCCGCGTACCTGTCCGCAGTTCAGCGCGTTCTTGGTGAAAGTTGTCATCACCGCGCCAAAGGTACGAATATCAAAGAAATTGAGACACATCCAGTCGCGAAGCTTTTTGTCAAGATCGGGATCATCCTTTTTCCGTGCCTTAACCGTCTTTTCGGTGACATCCAACGCCGTGAAGGCTTCGGCATCGCTGCGGTTGAGCGGCACGTTGTCCTTGACATAAATGCGGAAGCCCTCTGCTCCATCTTTCACCGTTTCCACATAATTGCGGATTTTCCGTTTCAGGCAGACATCGGTTACAAGGCCGAGGCCGGTTTCCGGGTCGGTGCGGGGCATATTGCCAGCGTCCGGGTCACCATTGGGGTTGCCATTTTCCACATCAAATAAAACAACGAATTCATAGCGGTTTCTAATCGGTTCACGCATTTTTTATATCCTCCTTTTTCTGGTAGCGCGCTTGGGTTTCATGATAATAGCCGAGCTGGAACGCGCCCTGCTGGGGCAGGCTGAGCCGGGACGGGAAGCCTTCGTCAAAGACACTCATCAGCTGGGAAAGCTGCTTTTCGTAAAACACGCGCAGGCCGCCCTCCAGTTTCCGCAGATGCTTCTGGGACAGGTTTACCAGAACTGGGAAAATATGCCCCGGCGTTGCAGAGGCTGCGTTAAAATACCGGTCTTTGATGGTAGCGTTGATGCCGGGGTTAGCGGCGGATTGGATGGCTTCCAGTACGGAAAACAGCCGTCCAAGCGTATAGTAGGGGTTGGTGCTGTCAGTTTTCAGGGACACGGTTAAAACCTCCTCAATGTCCGGATGGGGCCGCTTGAGATAAAATGCCTTAATGATTGCGGCACGGCCGCGGGTAACCTCCTGTTCGGCGCGGATACGGAGCAGCGTGCCGTTCAGCAGCGTGAACGGATAAGGCTCGTCCATCAATACAGAACGCAGGACTGCCCCCGCCATATTGGGGGAAGGGGATTTGTCCTTTGCGTTTTGGTTGACGGTTTCGGAAAGAAGCTTCCACAGGGGCAGCGTTTGGAAACGGTCAAAGGACGGCTTTATAATTTCCAGGCGGCAGTAATGTGCCTGTACATTTTCCAAGAATCCGCCGAAGCTGTCCTGCAAAAAGAAACGGACGGACAGGCGCGCGGCATTGGGCGCAAGCCCGAGAATATAGAAAGGCCGTTCTTTGTCCAGCAGGGTTTCATCAAAACGGATGGGCTGTCCTTTCAAAAGCAGTTTCAACATTCCTTGAAGCTCCGATTCGCTGTAGCTGCTTTCCGCACCGAACGCGAACGCTTCAAACGCGTCTTGATAAGAAGGTTCACCGCCTGCCGCCCAGCATACGACTGTCGTATCTCCGATACGGAATATATGCTCTCGATCTGCCAGCAGGTGGTTCAGCGCCGTAGTATATGCAAACGACGCGTATTTTCCGGTTGGCGCGTTCAGGTTCTGTTCCTTGCCGTAGGAGCAGAAGGCGGGGGCGTTAAAGGAAACCAATGCCGCGCCGCTGGACTGCGCCCCCTGCACACCCTTGACAGAGGGATGGACAGCCTCGACGGCAGTCGTTTCGCCGGTCACCAGACAAACTGCCTGGGGGCCGCTGCCGCCTGTTGCGCCATAATGCTTTTGCCATGACTGTCGGATAGCGGGATCATCATGGACAAATGCGCCGTTAAACCGGAAAATCAGGTTTGCGTTTGCGGTGATATCCTCCAATACATTCTGGAAAGCCGAATGTACTGCCGCTTCTTCCGGTTTCCAATGTCGAAAAAATTGCAGCACCGCAAGGGCAGGGGATGAATCGGTTTCGGCTAAAAGCGTTTCATGCAGCGTTTTACAGGCTTCAAAGCATTTCCGTGCCCGTCCGGGATTGCCCTTGTTGTCAATGCCCAGGAAATATGAGGAATTGTCACAAAGGAAATTTGCCGCAACACCAACCGTCCGTTTGACCGGCGCGGGTAAAGAAAACGACCGGGGGGAAAGTACCATTTTCTTTCCTTTCGGTACTTCTGACTGCTCAGATATGACGCGGAGCAGTTGTCCGGATGCATCAATGTCCAGCGCATAGGAAACCTTGACCTGATTCCAGCCGGGCGCGTCAAGCTTTCCGGCGGATAACAGATCCTCATAATGCTGAACCAGTGCTTGCAGGATCATCCCTTCACCTCCTCGCTGTTGCGCGGCGGTACTTCAAGCACCCCGTCGCGGAGCACTGCCCGGAAGAACAGCGGACGGATATTTTCAGGGTCGGTGAAATCCATGTCGTAGAGCATGTACCCGAAATCACGTTCACCGCGCAATTCCTCCGGACAAGCTGGAATGGACTCACAGGGGGCGAAGCTGGCGGGGAACTCGCGGCAACCGAAATAGGGCTGATGATAAAACTGCCCTTTGGCGATACGCCGGGTAACAATGTCCTGGAATTTCCCGGTGTTGTCGCCTGGCGCGGCCTTCTCCGGCAAAAAGTCAAAATGCGCCTCAATTACATACCGAACATCCCGCAGCAGCATGGCGGCACGCTGCTGGATATCCTGTTGGGTGACAAGGTAAAGCTCGCCTTTGCCGCGATCCATCACCGTCCGGGCCGAGCGGGCGGAAATGGTGGATTTGACCTCGTTGCGCCTGATGTTAGTGAATCGGATAGGGGCTAAGACATGAATCCGATCAACCACCCAACGGATACCGGGGTGCCAATAAACGGCCTCCACCAACCCTCTGGCGGCGGAGGGGGTCATAATATCGAAGCTTACCCGTTCGGTTTTCATTTCCGGACGGGTAAAGCAAGCGTATTTTCCCCAGACTTCCATGCATATGGGCACAATATCACTCCTTTCGCGGGAACAGCTATCGCTGCTCCCACTGGTATTTTATGTCGAGAATTGATGTTTTTATTGTATCATACTTCATTGGGCGAGTCAATATTTAGTAGAAATATAATGTGAACTGTTTTTTAAAAATAATGCTTGTATTCATTTCTGAAATATGGTATAATAATATGTCACATTGAATGTGTGGATTGAAACAGTAGCCATATAATGTGTTTTTTGGTGAAGGCGCAGGGAGTGGAAGATTATTATCATTCCCTGCGCTTTTCTGTCTTAAATAAAGTAATTTCTCTCCACATTTGGCGTCAATCCGGTATTCGGCATATACAAATCCGGATCCAGCAGGATTGCACTGCCGTCCGCTAGAAGCTCCAGCGCGCCGTTCTCGTCCAGCTTTTGGAAGTCCTGCAAATAGACCGACACGCCGTCCTGTCCCAAATTACGGAACAGCTGCCGGGTCACATAGCCCAGGCGGAGCTGTTCGATCAGTTCCTGGTTATCGTCATTCGGGATGTACACGGTATAGGTATTTTCCTCAATCAGACGGAATCGTTCGGCGACTGTCCGGAACGGAAAGTCCCCGTTCATAATTTGCGGAAGGATATTTTTTTGATCCTGCGCCGCCGACCCTTTCAGGTCGAGAAGCTTGTCGAAATAATTGGAAATCGCTTCCGTCTCAGCAAAATCCGCATATTGATCCATGGTTTCATGTGCTGCGCCGATTGCGATGGAAAAGAGCTTGGGCGGCTCGGTTTCAGACTGGAACACGGTGACAATGCTTTCGGAAACCGGCCTTTTCCCCTCACGGTTGCAGCGTCCGGCGGCTTGCAGGATGGAATCCAGACCGCTTTCCTCACGGAACACGAGCGGGAAATCCACGTCCACACCGGCTTCAATCAGAGAAGTGGATACGACGCGGCAGGGCCGCCCGTCCTCCAGCCGCTGGCGGATTTCCTCAAGAACCCTTGTCCGGTGGCGCGGTGTCATCAGGGTAGATAAATGGAAGGAACCTTCCCCATGGATACCCTCATAAACCGTCTGTGCGTTTTTGCGGCTGTTGACGATGCAAAGTACCTGTGAAGCCTGCCGGAGCTGCGCGGTCAGATCCGTCCAGGGAAGCAAACCGGCACTCTGAAAGGAAACCCGCTTGAAAATGGGATTCTCCATCATTTCTCCGGGGCACAGCTCGGTAATCGGTACATCGGGGAGAAATTCCCGAAACAACGGGGACAGCGCGGGCTGGGTTGCGGTGCACAGTACGGCGGAAACCCCATAATGCGCGGTCAGCTGCGCAATCGCGGAAACGCAGGGCCGCAAATAGGGGATAGGCAGCATTTGTGCTTCATCGAAAATCACCACGCTGTCTGCCAGATTATGAAGTTTCCGGCAGCGGGAGGAGCGGTTTGCGTACAGGGATTCAAAAAACTGCACAGAGGTTGTGACGATAACCGGCATATCCCAATTTTCGGTGGCACGCAGCAGTTTTTCGGTTTCGGGGGAGGCTTCGCCTTTCTCCCCGGTGTCATACCCATTGTTGAAATGATGTTCTAGGACGTTTTCGTCGCCTAAGATTTTCCGAAATGTTTTTGCGGTCTGCTCGATAATGGATGTGTAGGGGATAACGTAAATGATTCGTTTTTTATGATGTGTGCAGGCGTGCCGCAGCGCGAACGCAAGGGAAGCAGTTGTTTTGCCGCCGCCGGTCGGGACGGTCAGTGTGAATAAGCCGGGTTTCTGGGCTTCACCCTGCCGGATGCATTCTTCTAGAATTTCACAGCGCAGGCGGTTGAGCGTCCCCTTCGGCGAAAACTTCCGGGCGAAATAATCCTCTGCCTTCTGCCAAAGTGACTTTATTGTCGTATCACTGCCGCGCGGCGGGGCTTCTCCCTGCATAAACTGCTCAGTGTCCAAATAATCTGCGTCTACGAGGCAGGAATACAGCATTCGGGTAAAGAAAAACGCGTCCAGCAGGCCGCTTTTCCCGATAAACCTGACGCCCTGTACCGCAGGGAGCGTCAGCTCCTGTGACCATTGTGCGTAAGGTTCCAGCCCTCCAGAATTTGCCCGGTTCATGCGCCCTAAAAAGGTCGGCAAATCTGGATTATCGCCCCGTGTCCCGCCGTCCGGTAAGCCGCCGTGGTGTCCTGCGACGCAGAACGCCGCTTCCGAGCGCCCGCGCTTGAAGCATTCATAAGCGCCTGCCGTGGCGTGATCGGTCGTGTTGCTGCTCCCGTTGATACGCTTTTGAAAGGCTGCGGAGTATTTCCCGATGTCATGCGCCATACCAGTAAAGCTTCCCAAATCAGCCGCGCCGAATGCTGCGGCGAATTGGCTGCACAGCGCGGCGGTTCCGGTTAGATGCTCCAAAACCGTCTGTGTCCGCCCGTCCTCTGCGCGGTGCGCAAGATATACCATTTTGATGTCCCTCCTGGATATTGTCTTTATAAAAAAGCGCTGCCGGTCGGACGGATTCCCAACCGGCAGCGCATTTTTCATGCTGTTTCAGCCTGTTTCATTACTGTACCCGCCAATAAGCGACCGAATAGGGGGGCAGCTCGGAACCGCCGCCGAAGTCGTGATACTTTCCGGTAATCAAATCGGTCGCGCACCCGGCGTTGGCGTTGAAATGGACGTGGTAGGTATCTCCCGAGGCGTTAATGGCAATGAGCACGCGTTCCCCGTCGCACTCGCGTTCCCAGACAGCCTGATGGTTGGTCAGCAGCACATGGCGGAAGCTGCCGTTGGTCAGCGCCTTGCTTTCCTTATGGGCCTTCGCCAGCGCGGTAATCCAATCGGTAAGGCTGTTCCACTGTGTAACCTCGAAGCAGGGGCGCAGGTTATCATCCGAGCCTTGCTGCTTCTGGCCCTCGGCGCCCCACTCGCTGCCGTAGTAAATGCAGGGGATACCGGGCATCCCGAACAGCATGCCGTAGAGTACGGGCAGATGGGCTGGATTGGTCAGGATGGAGGCGGCGCGGGTGACATCATGGTTGTCCACAAACGCGAGCAGATGCTTGCCTTTATAGAGCGTCCACTGCTCGGGGCCAAACTGGCGCATCAGGGAATGGGTAATTTCAAAGAGGTTCATGCTGTTCAGGCTGGAATACAGCCCCTTATAGCATTCGTAGTTGGTGCAGGAGTGCAGCTTGTCATTGTTCACAAACTGGTTGTAATCGCCGTGCAGCAGCTCGCCAATCAGGAAGAAATCGGGCTTGAGCGAATCACAGAACTTGCGCAGGTTGTACAGGAAGCCGTGATCGAGGCAGTACGCCACATCCAGGCGCAGGCCGTCGATATCGAACTCATCGACCCAGCCGCGGATGCAGTCGAAGATATGCTGTGCAACGGCGGGGTTGCGCAGGTTGAGTTTGACCAGCTCGTAATGGCCCTCCCAGCCGTCGTACCAAAAGCCGTCATTATAGCCGGAATTCCCGTCAAAATTAATCAAAAACCAATCCTTATAGGGGGAATCCCACTTCTTTTCCTGCACATCGCGGAACGCCCAGAAGCCGCGCCCAACGTGGTTGAAAACGCCGTCCAATACAATCCGGATACCGTTTTCATGCAGGATTTTGCAAACGGCGGCGAAATCCTCGTTAGTGCCAAGGCGGCAGTCGATTTTCCGGTAATCCCGGGTGTCATATCCGTGCCGGTCGGATTCAAAAATCGGGGAAAGGTAAACGGCGTCACAGCCGAGCTTACGGATATGCTCGGCCCAGTCACCGAGCTTTTTGATGCGGTTGACGGTGATACCGTCATTTTCCCGCGGCGCGCCGCAGAAACCGATAGGATATATCTGATAAAATACACTGTTATACGCCCACATAAATATCTCCTTTATCCGGCGGGGGAGTTCCCCTGAATGTGATGTTTTCCTCATACTATTATACTATGATTTGGAAAAAACACAATAGGGGACAGGAAACTCGTGGAAAATTTTCAGCCGGTGCGGGTCGGCAGCCTGATAAAAGAAGCACCCCTGTATCCATTTTCAATAAGACAGTGGATACGGGGGTACGGTTCGAAATCACATTCTTCACGCGTAAAACAAGCGGAAGGCTCTGTTTAATTACTGCATAACCGCGCCGAGATGCGACGGGCCGACCAAACGGGCATAACGTCCCAGCCATCCGGTGGTGATGTTCGGGGCGCGCAGCTGAAGCTTTTCACGTCGTGCGGCAAGCTCCTCATCGGACAGGGCAAGGTTGATGCTGCTGTTCGGGATATCAATCTTGATGATGTCGCCTTCCTGTACCAGCGCGATATTGCCGCCGTTCGCCGCTTCCGGCGAAACGTGGCCGATAGACGCGCCGCGAGACGCGCCCGAGAAACGTCCATCGGTAATCAGCGCGACATCCTTGTCGAGCTTCATGCCCGCAAGCGCGGAAGTTGGGTTGAGCATTTCACGCATACCGGGGCCGCCCTTCGGTCCTTCGTAACGGATAACAACTACGTCACCCTTGTTAATCTTTCCGTCATAGATATCGGCAATTGCGTCCTCCTCGCAGTCGTAAACGCGGGCGGGGCCTTCGTGTACCATCATCTCGGGCGCGACCGCCGAGCGCTTGACGACGCAGCCCTCCCGTGCCAGGTTGCCCCAGAGCACCGCAATGCCGCCGTTTTCGGAGTAGGGGCTGCCAATCGGGCGGATAACCTCGGGGTTCTTGTTGGAAACGCCCTGGAGGTTCTCGCCGACCGTCTTGCCGGTCGCGGTAATCAGGCTCAGATCCAGGAAATCACGCTTGACCAGCTCGCTCATGACCGCCGGGATGCCGCCCGCCGCGTACAGCTGCTCGATATGGTGCGGGCCTGCGGGCGCAAGGTGGCAAAGATTTGGAATTTTGGAGGAAAGCTCGTTAATCAGCGACAGTTCGAGCGGGACTTCGGCTTCATGGGCGAGCGCCAGCAGATGCAGCACAGAGTTCGTTGAGCAGCCAAGCGCCATTTCGCAGGTCAGCGCGTTGCGGAACGCCGCCGGGGTCAGGATATCGCGCGGCTTGATGTCCTTTTCAATCAGCTCCATGATTTTCATGCCCGCATGCTTGGCAAGGTGGATACGCGCGGCGGTGACCGCCGGGGTCGTGCCGTTGCCGGGCAGCGCCATGCCGATGGCTTCGGACAGGCAGTTCATGGAGTTTGCGGTGTACATGCCCGCGCATGAGCCGCAGCCCGGGCAGGAGTTGCACTCCGCGTCATAGAAGGTCGCTTCGTCCATCATACCGGCTTTGTACGCGCCGACCGCTTCAAAGGTTTTGGACAGCGAAACCTCCTCGCCGCCAAAGTGGCCCGCCATCATCGGCCCGCCGGATACCAGGATGGACGGGATATTGAGCCGCGCCGCCGCCATCAGCATACCGGGGACGATTTTGTCACAGTTCGGGATGAGGACAAGGCCGTCGAGCTGGTGCGCGTTTGCAAGGGTCTCGACCGAGTCGGCAATCAGCTCGCGGGAAGCAAGCGAATACTTCATGCCGATATGGCCCATCGCGATGCCGTCACAGACACCGATTGCGGGGACGAGCACCGGCGTGCCGCCCGCCATGCTGACACCGGCCTTGACCGCGTCGGCAATTTTATCCAGGTTGATGTGCCCCGGGATAATTTCGCTATAGGCCGAAACCACGCCGATCATCGGGCGGGAAAGCTCCTCATCGGTGTAGCCGCAGGCGCGCAGCAGCGAACGGTTTGGCATACGCTCCGGGCCTTTTACGATATTGTCACTTCTTCTGGGCATTGGAAATCCCTCCTTAAAATATGAGCATTTGAAATTGTTCTGTTTTTGACGGTTCTTCTGCGCCGGATTATCCCATCCGGTCAGCTTCGGTGACTGCGCGGAGCACCCTGCATGGATTGCCCGCAGCCAGGCTGTGGGGCGGGATGTCGCGCGTTACCACGCTTCCAGCCCCAATGACGGAGCCTTCCCCGATGGTGACCCCGCCGCAGACGACGACATTGGAAGCCAGCCAGCAATCATTTTCGATGGTGATAGGTTTGGCGTATTCCAGGTAATAGCAGCTGCCGTCTTCACGGAACCGAATGTTCCGTTCTTCCGGGAGAAGCGCGTGCATAGGCGTCGCAAGCGTCACATTCGGGCCGATCAATACATTGTCCCCGATATGTACCGGGCAGACATCCAGGCAGGTAAAATTAAAATTTGTGCCGCAGCGTTTTCCAAAGTAGGTATTACAGCCGTAATCAAAATATACAGGCGCCTGTAGCCCGGGGATTTCCGGGCTGTTTGGAAGCAGCTCTTTGAGGATTTCCCGCTGTTTTTCACATTCATCCTCGTCGGTCAGATTGTAACGCCTTGCCAGCCTGCGCGCCTTTACGCGCAGCCGGGAAAGCTCAGAGTCAGACGGATCGTAAAGCTGTCCCGCGAGCATTTTTTCATTTTCAGTCATCGTCTATACCTCTCTGCTTAAAGATTGGTTTCGCTTTGCCTGCAAGCCGACAGGTCTATTATATCACAGGGGCGCGGACAGCCGCAAGGCATTTGCTTTTTTGAGGGCGCTTCCCCTGACGGAAACGGCTTCAAAAAAGCAGGGGAAGCATAGCGGTTCCCCGCGCTTGAAAATTATCTCAGGCACCGCCGGCCATGACACCGATATTCCCGTGCATCGCAATCCGGAGCAGCCCGCACACGGCAAGATGCAGCGGATAATAGGCATAAAAAAGCCATTTCATGCCCTTCCAGCGTCCGCGCGTGCCGTTGTAGCACCGCAATAGTGGGATGGTCAGCGCGGTGCCGAATTGTATCGCGCCGTAAACCGGGTCAATGAACAGGATGTAAACTGCGGCGTACATCGCGACGCACACCATCATGCCCGCCATTTGCCGTTTGAAATTGCCCCGGTTGCCGCCGATTTGCAGGATGGCCAGCACGGCAATGCAGCTCCAGTCGGCACAGAAAGTCAGTGCGCAGATGCCCAAAATCAGCGGCGTTTTCTGCCATTCGCGCAGGCGCGTGCTGTCCTGGATCCCCAGTGCGACAACGCCCCAGAACAGCGGCCAAAGCACGCTGGTTTGGTTAAAAACCGAGGTTTGGAACGGGATAAACGGGATACCGAACGCAAAATTATACGCAAAATGCCCAATCACCGCAAACAGCAGCAGCCGTTCCGCGTATTTCCGCCGGTCGCGGGTATAGTAATACCCTTCCGCGACAAAAAACCAGAAAACCGGCGCGGCAAGCCTGCCAAACAGATGCAGGAGTATCAGCCACCAGTCGGTGGGATATCCCGGAAACATGACCGAAACCATGTGGTCAACCGTCATTGCCGTCAGGGCAAGCGTTTTCAGCTGGTTACCATTCAATATTTTGCGCGGCATTCGTCATTCCCCCATCCCCATAAGGAACACCGGAAAAAATTGGGGGAGGGCAATGCGCACTCCCCCAATGATATGGTGAAACATTATTTCTTGAGCCAGCTCATCAGGCCGCGCAGACGCTTGCCGGTCTCTTCCAGCTCGCTCTCGGCCTCTACCTGGCGGGTTGCAAGGAAGCGCGCACGGCCACCCGCACGGTTCTCCTGGATCCATTCGGAAGCAAAAGTACCGTCCTGGATTTCGCGCAGGATCTTCTTCATCTCCTTGCGGGTCTCCTCGGTGATGATGCGCTTGCCGGTGCGGTAGTCGCCATATTCCGCAGTATCGGAAATGGAATAACGCATCTTGGCAAAGCCGCCCTCGTTAATCAAGTCAACGATCAGCTTCATCTCATGCACGCACTCGAAGTACGCGTTCTCGGGCGCATAGCCAGCCTCGACCAGGGTCTCAAAACCAGCCTTCATCAGCTCGCAGACGCCGCCGCAAAGGACAGCCTGCTCGCCGAACAGATCGGTCTCGGTCTCCGCGCGGAAGGTGGATTCCAGGATGCCCGCACGGCCGCCGCCGATGCCTGCCGCATACGCAAGCGCGGTATCCATTGCCTTGCCGGTCGCGTCCTGGTGTACGCAAACCAGATCCGGGACGCCGGCGCCCTCAACAAACTGGGAACGGACGGTGTGGCCAGGGCCTTTGGGCGCAATCATAATAACATCCACATCCGCAGGCGGAATAATCTGCTTGAAATGGATGTTGAAGCCATGCGCAAACGCCAGCGTGTTGCCGGGCTTCAGGTTCGGCTCGATAACGTCCTTGTAAATGTCCGCCTGCTTCTCATCGGGGACGAGCATCATGATGATATCGCCCTTGGCAGCGGCTTCTGCGGGGGAGAGGACTTCCAGACCGTAAGCCTGGGCTTTCTCGGCGTGGCGGGAACCCGGACGCAGGCCGACAACAACGTTGACGC
>CAJUJQ010000085.1 GCA_910586575.1 uncultured Clostridia bacterium
CACCTGCCGCAATGACAAATAACAGATAAATCCCGCTCAGGCGGTTTTTATACAAATACAGCCGCGAGGCTTTAAATCAGAGAGGCGACGGCCTAATAAACGGAGGACTAAAAAATGAGTGAACCTATCAATAACAACCAGACACATACTCCCGCACCTGAACCCGCGCCCGCTCCAGCAGCGGCGCAGCAGCTCGCCGAAAGGACCTTCACTCAGGCGGAGCTTGACGCGATTGTAGGGCGGAGGGTGACAAAAGCAATGAAGGGCATGCCTGATGATGCTGAGCTGACCGCATTCCGCGCGTGGAAAGAGAGCCAGCAGACCGAAAAAGAACGCTGGGATACGCTGCAAAAAGAGCGTGATGAGAGCAAAACCGCGCTGGCCGAAGCTCTTGCAAGGGTTGAACAATTCGAGCGTGAAAAGATCCTGCTGGGCAAGGGCGTCAAACCTGATGATGTGGACTACTACGCGTTCAAAATTGGCAAGCTGGTCAACGAAACCACAGATTTTGAGAAAGCGGCGGAAACCTATCTCAAAGAGCATCCGCTCGCTGGAACTGTACAGGTTGAGTTTGCCGCACCGCTTGGCGGCGGTCAGCCCGCGAAAAACGTAAATGAAACCATGAATGACCTTATCAGAGGATACAGAAAGTGAGTGAATAAATATGGCAGTTAATACAATCACCCGCGCCGACCTTGCTGGGCTTATCCCGGAACCGGTAACGCGCGAAATCATCCAGGGCGTGGCGCATGGTTCGGCAGTGCTCCAGATGGGGAGACGCCTGCCGAACATGACCGCGAAAACCCAGACCATGCAGGTTCTGGACATGCTTCCGACCGCTTATTGGGTTGACGGCGATACCGGCATCAAGCAGACCACCAAAATGGCATGGAACAAAAAGCGCATTACGGCGGAGGAACTGGCGGTAATCGTGCCCATTCCGGAGGCGGTGCTTGACGACGCAAGCTATGACATCTGGGGAGAGGTTCGCCCCCGGCTGGTGGAAGCGTTCGGGCAGAAAATCGATGAAGCGATCCTTTTCGGTGTGGACAAGCCCGCATCCTGGCGCAAGTCCATTCTTGAAACGGCGACCGAAGCTGACGCAGTTGTGACTGCAACCACCGATACATTTACCGACCTTCTCGGCGTCGGCGGCGTTATTGCGAAGGTTGAGGAATCCGGCTTCCCAGCAACCGGCATTATGGCGGCGGTCAAAATGCGTGCGGTTCTGCGCGGCCTGAAGGACACCACCGGCCAGCCGATTTTCAAGAGCGATATGCAGGGAACGACACAGTACGCGCTCGACGGAATCCCGCTGTCCTTCCCGATGAACGGCGCGTTTGACGATACAAAGGCACTCGCGGTTGTGGGCGATTTTTCCCAGCTGGTATATGCTATCCGGCAGGATGTTACTTACAAGTTGCTTGATCAGGCGACCATTATTGACCCGGCGACGAAGGAAGTTATCTATTCCCTTGCGCAGCAGGACATGATTGCACTGCGCGCCGTCATGCGTCTTGGTTGGGAAATCCCGAACCCGATCAATTCCTTCCAACCAGACGAATCCAAGCGCTCTCCGTTCGCGGTGTACGCACCCGCAGCGGTGGGGGGGTAAGCGGACTGTCTGACGAGCCTTCCCCGGCCGCTGTTATGAGCGCCGGGGCGGGCAGTCCCGCGAAAAAGGCACGTAAAAAGGCGGTGAGCGCGTGATCTATGCAGATTTCGAGTATTACACTGCCGAATACATGGGGCGCGCTGTCCCTGAAGAAGATTTCCCCCGGCTGGCCATGCGTGCAAGCCGTTACATCGACTATATCACACAAGGGAAAGCGCAAAAACGCGCCGACCTGGAAGCCGTCAAAATGTGCTGCTGTGCGCTGGCCGAATCGGAACAGCAGATTGAAACTGCGCAGGAGTTGGCGCGAAAAAGCTTGTATGCTGAAGCCGCAGACGGCGCGGAGGTGCAAAGCGAATCTGTAGGCGGCTGGTCAAGGTCTTTTCGTTCCGGAGGCTCCAGTTCTCGGGACGCAAGCGACGCGGCGGCGACGGTGCGGAATCTGCGCTACAGCGTGGTACAAGAGTATTTGGCACCTGCCGGGCTGTTGTATCGCGGGGGAGGGTGTTGCAGATGAAAATCAATATTTTAGGCGCTGAATACAGCATTGTAACAGCATCGGAAATTGAAGAACCGCACATGAAGGAATCTATCGGAATTTGCGATTCTACAACACATGAAATCATTCTGAAGGATGAGATTGACGATGATGTCGTGAACATGGAAACTTACCGAAAAAAGTATTGCGTCATGAAATCATTCACGCCTTTATGCTTGAAAGCGGTCTTGATGAATGCTCTCTTAGTGTAGAAAATTGGGCAGAAAACGAGGAAATGATTGACTGGTTCGCCCGGCAAGGCCCGAAAATTTACAAGGCGTGGCAGGAGGTGGGAGCGTTATGACGATGTTTCCGCACACCGTGACCGTATACAACAAAATGGAGAACGATATGGGCGTTGCCACGTACAATATCACTCTCCTGCGCGGCGTGTTTCTTGATATCTCAAAGGCAGCAAACGTCATTAAAAGCGGGTTGACAAGCGCGGATTCCGTTATGCTGTACATCCCTATGAGCATCAAAGCGATCAACGCGGAGACGGGCGAAGAACAGCGATTTGTAAGCCCGAAAGAATACGAGCGTTTAGAGGACGATGAGCGTCACGCATTCTGGACGCTGAGGGTCGGCGGAAGCAGCTCGGTTGCAGACTGTTTTTTCATGAAGGGAGAAATGACCGAAAAAGCAAGTTTTGGCGATTTGAAAAACCGCTTTGACGATGTGTACGATGTAACAACGGTTGATACAAAGGATTTCGGCATCAAATCTATGTGGCACTGGGAAGTCGGTGGCAGCTGATGTCTGATATTAAGATTGATACCAGCGGAATTATGCCATTGATTGCGCGAATCGACCCGGCGCGGGATAAGATGGCGGCGGCGGTAGCGATACAGGTTAAAAAGGACACGGAAGAATATGTGCCATTCTTAAACGGAAATCTACGGTTAAATACGAGAGTTTCTGGCAGCAAAATCATTTATGGTACGCCATACGCAAGATATCTGTACGCCGGGAAAGTTATGAAAGGGCCTTTGCACGGGCCGAAGTATGCAACTGACAAAGACCTCGACATAAAAAAGAGCGGTACAAAAAAGCAGACTGCGCACTGGTTTGACCGTTCAAAAAAAGACAATCTTCCAACATGGCAAAAAGTATCGAAAAAGGCATTTTTGAAATATGTTAAGAAATAACGAACCTATCCCCGCGCCAATAGAGGATGTGCAGAACGTGGCACGCGCCTTGTGGTCATGGTTAAACGGATATCCGGATAAGCCCGCCGGGCGAATCACGTTTGAGCATTTGCCGAATGAAAATTACGGCATGACCATCCTATCCATGCAATCCGCATACAAAATCAAAACCTATCTGCGCGGCGCGTACAGGGCGCAATATCCATTCCAGATTTTGTATCGAAAAGCGCCCGACAGCGATGACGAACGCCTGAAAATGGATGAATCGCTGAACAAAATAGGCGCTTGGGCAGAAAGCAATCCGAATAAACCGGAACTTGAGGGCGGCGCAAGGGTGTTGCGGATTTCGCGCACAAGTGGCGCGTCTATGACGAACCGCTATGATGGCGGTGTTGAAGATCATGTAATCGAAATGAATTGTGAATACGAGGTGACATAAATGAAACTTTCTGAACTGATGGCAGACCGCACGCCGAACCCGAACTATGAAGGATTTGTAACCAATGATGATTTTGTTCTGGCGGTGGACTGCTCCGAAAACGGCAAGGCAGATGTTGATGATTATGCAGTTGTGCAGCTCGGGGTGACCGGCCTAGACGCGAATCTGAACCCTGTAACCCAAGACAAAACGTACATCCGCGCCGGTCAGTCTACCATGAAAACAGGCAACCAGCGTTCTTTCAGTGTATCCGGCGACAAATACGCTGGAGACGAATTTCAGGATTTCGCACTTTCCCACGCCGTTATGTACGGTACTGGGTCTGCAGTAATTCGCGGATATGTGTACTTTAATATTCTTAACGGCAAAGGCGAAAAGGGCGAGGCTTCCATCATCGTAAACAGCGACGGCAGCGGCAGCGCGGGCGAAAGCGCGGAAGTGGATATCGAAATCCGCAAGGCCAGCGCACAGCCGGTGGAATATACTTACAGCGCATCGACGGGGGTATAAATGATGGCTACATTTCAATTTTCCAATGATCGGGTGGTTGACCTTGATTTCTGCGGGCAGATTCACAAACGGCTGACACTCGACACAGACCTTATGCAGCGGTTCAAGTCGGCTGGCGAATACTTGACCGGACGAGACGCTGAAATCAAAAACACCACCGACCCGGCTGTGCTCAATACCATGTGTGATTATGCGATGGACGCAATCGACATGATTTTGGGCGACGGCGAAGCGGATAAGATTCTCTCGCTGAAAGGCAATTACAGCGTCTTTGACGCAATCGACGTTGTGAATTATATTTTCAACGAAATCACGGCGAAAATTGACAGCATAGCGAAAACGGATATCGCGCCTGCTACGAACCGGGCGCAGCGCCGGGCGGCGCGGCAGTTTGAAGTGCCCCGGCACTCTCACCCGCTGCAATGAACTTCCTGACAAAAGACCTCCCGGAGCTGGTGAAAGTCGGCGGTCGCCTCGTGCGGATCGATACCGACTTCCGGGCGGGCATCCGGCTTGAATTGATGTCACTGGACGACAAATTGACCGCCGAGTGTCTTCTGACAAACTATTACGGCAGCCGCTGGCCGGAACCCTACGACGAAGCCATTAAGGCGGCAATCTGGTTCTATCGGTGTGGTAAAGAGCCAGAGAAAAAGGAAGACGACGGTAAGCAAATCCGCCGCAGCTATGATTTTGAGTTTGACGCCGAAGCGATTTACACCTCATTCCAGCAGGCGTATCAAATCAACCTGCTTGTGGATGATCTTCATTGGTGGGAGTTCCGTGCGCTGTTGATTGATTTGCCGGACGAAACGCCATTCATGAAGCGGGTATATTATCGCACTTGCAAAACAACCGGTATGACGCAAAAACAGAAAAAAGCGTTCAACGAATGTCGGAAGCGTTACGCCCTTCCGGAACGCGGCGCGATTGACCACAAACTAACACTGTTGGAACGTGACGAAAAAATGAAGCATTACGTTGAAAGACGGCTTAAGGAAGCAAATGAGAAGGGCTGAAAGGCGGTGAAGCAATGGCTTCCAGCGATGGATCTGTAGTAATTGATATACTCGGCAAAACAGATAATTTCAGGGGCGAACTCGGAAAGCTTGGAAGTCTTGCCAGTACCGCTATGAAATCTGTTGCTGTAGGTGCCGGTGCTGCTGTCGCTTCGGTTGGAGCGCTGACAAAAAGCGCCATTGAATCATACAGCAGTTACGAACAGCTTGCAGGCGGCGTAGAAACACTGTTCAAGGACAGTGCAAAAACCGTCAAGGATTATGCTGACAACGCCTATAAAACGTCTGGGCTTTCCGCCAACGAATACATGGAAACTGTAACGAGCTTTGCCGCAAGCTTGTTACAGGGTTTAGGTGGCGACACAGAAGAAGCTGCCAAAATGGCAGATGTCGCCATAACTGATATGTCTGATAACGCGAATAAGATGGGAACCGACATGGCTTCTATCCAGTATGCTTATCAGGGATTTGCCAAGCAAAACTATACAATGCTTGACAACCTGAAATTAGGTTATGGCGGCACGCAAGCCGAAATGGCACGGCTTATCAATGATTCCGGCGTTCTAGGTGATACTATTGACGTTACGGCAAAGACTGTCAATAATGTGTCTTTCGATAAAATTATTGAAGCAATCCATGTGGTACAAGAACGCATGGGCATTACCGGGACGACTGCTTTAGAAGCTGCAACAACCATTGAAGGGAGCGTTAATTCTGCAAAAGCAGCTTGGACAAATCTTGTTACCGGTCTTGGCAACGAAAACGCAGATTTAGACAGACTTGTTAAGGAACTGATCGAAAGCGCTTCAACAGCCGCTGGAAATGTTATCCCTAGAATTGAGCAAATATTAAAAGGTGTTGGTAATGCATTTGACGCTTTGGCGGAGCAAAATCCTTTATTAAATGCGCTTTGGGAAACGATAAAAGCCTTGACTACAGCGGTTGAATTTGCAGCAGGAGCATTCGTAGCGTTCAAGGCGGGCATGGCAATTCAAGGAATTGTGCAAGGATATCAAGAAGCGCAAGTTGCCATTTCATTGCTTTCGATGGAAATCGGAAAAGCAAATTTAGCGCAAGCAGCAGTTAACGGAGCTATGACGATTGGCCAAACAATAGTCGCGTTGTGGACTGGTCAAATTACTGCTGCGGAACTTGCAACCGCCGCCCTGACAAAAGCACAGGCACTTCTTAATGTAGTTATGAACGCAAATCCGATAGCGCTTGTAGTAACTGCTGTGGGCGCGTTAGTTGCTGGTTTAGTTTTGCTATACAACAAAAATGAAAAGTTCCGAGAAGGTGTAATAAACGCTTGGAACGCAATAAAGGACACTGTAAAAGGCGTTATTGATTGGTTTCTCCATGACCTTTTAGGTCTCCCTAAAAAAGCAGAGGATTCTGGGAAGGAGACGGCGGAAGGTATCGCTAGAGGACTAAATTCTGGATCATGCTCGATAGAATCCGCTTCCAATAATATCACCGATAAAACAGAACAAGGATTTTCCGAGCTACCGGGAATGGCTGAAAATGCAGGTCGTGAAACGGCGTCCGGATTTGCAGATGGACTTGAAGGAGAAACCGAACGTGTATCTAATGCTAGCCATAAATTTTGGAAAGCATCAGAACCAGGGTTTGAAGATTTCAAAAAACGTGCAAAAAAAATGGGGGAACTGTCCGGTAAAAATGTTGCGGACGGATTAAGAGGTAATATTTACAAGGTTACAGCAGCAGCAAAAGAAACCGTTGACAAACTAAAAGAAAATTTCGATAAAGCTCCAATAGATGCCAATAAATCAGGAAGCGAAACATCTATCGGATTTGCGCAAGGTTTGAGGGAGAATGATAAAGATTCGGTAGCGGCAGCCCAAAAAATCGTTTCTGAAACCGGCAGACAGTTTTCCGGTCTGAGTAGCACATACCACGGATATGGCAAAAGCGTTGTTGATGGTTTTGTAAGGGGAATTGAAGAAAATCGGAGCCGCGCAATAAGCGCAGGCGCAAGGCTGGCAACGGACACTGCAAAAAGCACCAAAAAAGCAGCCGGAATAAATTCCCCGTCGAAGCTTTTTTCTGATGATATTGGCAGATGGATTCCGCCTGGCATCGGCAAAGGCATCGAAAAAGCTATGCCCGCCTTATCCTCCGACATCAACAAGGAATTGCAATGGCTGGTTGATGATGCAAACCTATCAGTAGCCGCAGAGGTCGGCGGGTTTACGAATCAGATTTCTGTTGCATCAGAAGCGAAACTCGGCAGCCAGACCCCGCAAACCATCACCAACGACAACGGCATCACAATCCCCGTAACCGTGAACTATTACGGGAACGCCGACCCGACAGACGTTAAAAAAATCAGCCGTCAGATTGGCGTAGACGCAGCCCGTGAAATGCGTAGAAGGGGGGTACTTGCATGACCGGCGACAGCTTTCAATTTGGAACAAAAAACAGTGTGGATGATTGGGGCATCCGGGTAATCGCCTATGATTTCCTTATGCCGCCGAAACGCGCCCGGAAAATCACAATTCCGGGGCGTTCCGGGCAGTATGATTATGGCGCGAACTGTTGGGACGAACGCACGCTGAGGCTTGAATGCAGGCTGGAACGGCAGCTTTCAAAGTCGGATTTCCGCGAAATCATCTATGAATTGTCTCGCAAGCGCGGCCTCCGCCTGTGGAACGAACCGGATAAATACTATATCGCGGAACTGTATGATCCCGGCGAGGTGCAGGACTATTTTATGGAATCTGCACGGGATTTTGAGCTGAATTTCACCTGTGAGCCGTTCGCATATGGCAATACGATTCAAACCCCGATTTACGGTGGCCGGAACGCGATAAAGTACGCCGGAACCGCTGAAACGCCGTGCACAATCATCCTCCGCAACACATCTACAAGCAATATTCAAAATATTAAAATAACGGCAGTAAAAAGGAGCTGATTCACTTGTATGCCTGTAACTATCTGGAAAACGGTTTTCTGAATATCCTGCGCGGCGTGGCATTCACAGCGCCGTCAAATTGTTATCTTGCGCTGTACATCAACGACCCGGGCGAAAATGGCACAAGCGGCACGGAGATAAATTATCAAGGTTACACACGACAGCCAATCAATTTTTCGGAGCCAGCGCCGACAAGCGGCGGAATTGGCATCCAAAACCTTTTCGACATTAAATTCCCGACCCCGGCAACTGCTGCTGGCACAGTAACGCACATCGGTATTTTGGATTCGCAATCCAACGGCAATATGCTGGCACGCGGGGAACTGACAGAGCCGCTTGTAGTCGGCAATAAACAGCCGCCGGTATTTTTGGTAGGGGACGTACTTTTCTACATCACAGGGAGCTTGTCAACGGCATACAGAAAGCGCCTTTTGAACGTTCTGCGCGGTCAAACGTTACAGGGCATTACGCCACATTTTTCATTGTGGAACGGTTCTCCAGAGTCGACTGGCGCGGAATTGTCTGGAGATAACTACGCACGTGTGCCTATCACGTTTTCAGCGCCGGAGGAACAGGCAGGCGGTCAGCTGCTGGCGCAAAATTCCCTTGCGGCGACTTTTAACCGACCATCCACGAATTGGGGTGTTTGGAGCTGGTCGGCGATCTATTCCGCAGAAACCAGCGGTGAACCTGTATTTTTGCAGCAATTAACGGAATCCATCGATATTAAGCGCGGCTATATGCCCACTTTTGATTTAAATACAATCAAGGTAGGTATTAACTGATGTCTGCACAATACCGTTTCAGCCTGCACCGGTACTCTTTTGGCAGTACGGACAACAAAATAGACGCAAGCGCCACATTCGCGTGTGCACTGAACGCGGTTGCCGGTGCTGCTGTTCCGATTGATTCAACGTCATTTTTCGGAAACCAAATGCAAATGATTTCGCGCATCACCGCCGCGCTTCCGGCTGAATTTACCGGGAATGGAATGCTTTCGGCATCTGCAGAATCTTGTGCGGATATTTCAAGCGAACAGGCGTTTAACAGCGAATTTTTGCAAAAATCGACCGGGCATAAGGATATTTTCATAGACGCTAATTTTGAAAGCGAAGTAAATTCGTTTGCCTATGCCGCCCGCGATTTATGGGGAACTATGGTTTCCGATTCTGGTTTTAATGCGTCTGTTCATGGATCGAAAGAAATCAAGATGGAGCATCTGTTTTCCGCTGCCCTTACGATGCTTACAGCGGCATCCACAGAGGAAACGGAAAGCGCGTCGTTCGAGGTTGTGCTTCCACCTGGCGCTGAACTGAGAATTGACAGCAACGCCTTTACTGTGACGCTGAACGGCGAAAACATCCTCTATTTGCAATCTGGAGCATGGATAAACATTTCAAGTGATTTGCTTAGGCTTGATATCGAGAGCGCAAGCGGCGGCGGGCTGTCAGGAACGCTTGTTTACACAGAAAGGTACCTATGATTGAGATTTACGACATCAGACGAAACAAAGTTGCAGCGGCGGAAAATGCGCTTGCTGTTTCGGAAACAAAGCGGTTAAATTCCATCAACAGCTTATCCTTTACGCTTCCAGCGAATGACCCAAAAAACGAGTTTTGTAATCCGTATTGGTATGTCCGCAGCAACGGCGGCGACCTTTACCGAATCATGCCGAATTCTATGAAATTCGATGATGATAAGGGCCTGTGTGAATACCAGTGTGAGCACGTGCTTGCAACGCTGATTGATAAAATCATGTACGATTGGCACGTAGTGACCGGAACAACCGCCGAATGTATCCAGTATATTTTAGGGAATCAGCAAAATTGGGTGCTGGATGAATGTGATTTTCAGGCGCGGTTTGAATATGGATGGCAAAACGAAACCCTGTTACATGCGCTTTTTTCGATTGCAACCCCGTTCGCAACCCCCTATATCTGGAAAACAGATACCAGCGTTAACCCGTGGAGATTATCGCTCAAGCGCTTGCAAACCACGGGGAATCCAGCGTTGTATATCCGCTACTCCCACAATATGACCGCACTCCAGATCAGCAGCAACCCCCAGCAGATTTGTACCAGAATTTACCCGTTAGGGTACGGAGAAGGTGTGAATCAGCTGAATATTTGCGCGGTAAACAGCGGTTTGCCTTATCTTCAATCCCCGGCTGATATTGTCGCGAAATACGGCATTGTCGAAAAAGTCTGGATTGACCGGCGCTATACCGACCCGGCCAGCTTGAAAGCATCTGCGGCGGCGCTGCTGGAAGAATTGCAGAAACCGCTTGTATCCTACGATATCGGGGCGATAGAGGGCGGCGACCCGGGAACGCGCGTCAGAATCATTTACCCGCATTCAGACGAATGGGTGGATACCTATATTACCGAGGTTGCGCGAGGTTACGACAGCGTGTCTGTGACGGTATCCAATAGACCAACATCAATCGCGGAATCGATTGCCGATATCGCGGACAAACAGCGCATAGAACAAGCTTACGCGCAGGGAGCAACCCAGGTATATGCCCAGGCGTTACAAACAAACTGCGCGCAGAATCACGGCGCTGTTATGGATTTCTTTATCCCGGAAGAAATGAAAATCATTAACAAGGTGCTTGCGAAAGTGCGGATTGACAAATTCCGTGCATACTCCAAAGCGACTACGACAGTAAGCCATGGAAGCTATACAGATGATATTGTTTGGAACACTGATAAAGTCACGGAGGATAACGACGTTGAAATTTCGTCAAGTGAGGCGGGCGGCGTTAACGGAAAACTGAAAGAAGTATATGCGTATCCTTCTGAAAGTCCATATGGCTACAAAGTCTATACAGGTACAGCAAAAAGAAAGTATGGATATGCGCCGATGAAATATTTTGATGAGGAAGAAGGAGTTTGGAAAGACTGCGGGGACTACAGTAAAGACGTTCCGGCGCATAATCACCCATTTGACCCCAAAACACATAATCATGGTAAATTTACGTATCCTGCGCACCATCATACTTACACGATTCCGGGACATTATCACAAAATGACGCTTCCTGCACACAGGCACGAAATCCAACCCGGTATTTATCGGTTTGGAAATCCGCAAAGCTTTTCGGTTTACATCAACGGGACAAAAAAAGGAACTTTCGCAACCAAAACCGCAGAGCTTGATATTACAAACTTTCTGCTTGGTACGAATGGAAAAATTCCGCGCGGTAAATGGTTTACGCTGGAAATCCGTCCGGACAGCCTGACCTATGCGAGTATCGTTTTGGTAGTACAAGGGTTTATACAGTCAAGAGGTGGTATTATTGCTTGAGATTTTCGACAGGAATCGGCACAAAACAGCGATTTTGCAAAACGCGAACGGCATTTCAGAGGACAGGAAAATCAACAGCCTTTGGTATCTAAATTTCTCCTTGCCTTACGACGACCCCAAAAACGATTTTTGTCAGCCATACCATTACGTGAGCATGAATGGCGGGGAATTGTACCGCATTATGCCGTCCGCGGTAAATATCACGGAAACCGGAACAGTTGAATATCAATGCGAACACGTTTTGTCAACTTTGCTTGATAAATTGATGTTTGGACATCATACCGTCGGGAATCTTGGAACGTATACCGCTGATTGTATCCGTTATGTGCTGAATCAGCAGGAAATCAAAAATTGGATGCTGTATGAATGCGATTTCAGCCGTCAATTTGAATACAGCTGGGAGCAGGAAAATTTGCTTTCCGCCCTGTTTTCTATTGCAACACCGCTTACGGATTACATGTGGAAAACCGATACCAGCGTGTATCCGTGGAGGCTGTCGCTAAAAAGACTGGACACCACAACGCGTCCCAGTCTGTATATCCAGCGCGGTAAAAATATGCTCGCATACAGCCGAGAGAGCAATCCGGAACAGATTTGCACCAGAATCTATCCTCTTGGATACGGGGAGGGCGTGAATCAGCTCACAATCAAAGATATCAATAACGGCGTTCCGTATCTGCAAAGCCCACAAACGTATATAGACCGTTATGGGCTGATAGAACGTGCATGGATTGACAGGCGCTATGAGGATGCAGAGAGCTTAAAAGCTGCTGCACAGGCGATGTTGGAGGAATTACAGGAACCGGCGGTCAGCTATGACCTTGATTATGCTGATTTGGGTGACGCTGCTGAAATTGGTAAACGTGTGCGTATTATCCATCCGGACACGGGCAGTTGGACGGATACCTTTATTACCGGCTTATCCCCGCGATATGACAATGTTAAAAACGGATCTATTACGATTGCGAATAAGGTTATCAGCCTTGCAACCAGTGTTGCGGATTTAGCAGACCGGCAGCGGATAGAGCAGACCTACGCGCAGGGCGCAACGCAGATTTACAGCCAAGCTTTGCAAGCAAACTGTGATACTAAAACCGGCGCTGTAATCGATTTTATCATTCCGACTGAGATGCGTATAATCAATAAGGTAATCGCAAAAATACGGATGAGTCAATTTTTAGCGTATTCCAGCACGACAGAGGTTTCCCCTGCGATTGCTACGACTACGGAAACAAAAGATACAATTTCTACGACAAGCACGATGAGCATAGAAGCGCAGCGGACGACAGATTCAACACAAGTTCAATACACAACTGATAATGGATGGGTTAACGAACTGGATACAACTCACTTTACTTATTCGCATTATCATTCAGTTTTTACAGAACCGCACACTCACGTTGTAAATATCCCGAATCATACGCATACATTTACGCTTTCTGCGCATTCTCACAATTTTTCCGCTCCAGCTCATGCGCATGAAATTATACCGGGCATTTATAAATTTGGAAATGCGAAAAGCTTTTCGATTTACGTAGAAGGGCAGTGCAAACAGCAGTTTGCAGGACAGACGGCAGAAATTGACGTGACAAATTTCCTGCTTGATGAGAAAAATAAAATTCCCCGTGACAGATGGCTGACAATTGAGGTCAGGCCGGATGATTTAGCCTATATCAGTATCGACCTTGTATTTCAAGGATTTGTCCAATCACGCGGCGACGCGACAGTTTAAGGAGGATATCAAATATGACAGTATCGGAATTTTGCAGCAAGGTGCACGTAGACGGCAAACTGATTGAAAACGTCGTGCAGATCCAGGCGGACGCGCTGCAGACAACCATTGTATGGGACGTGCCCAGGCAGGACGCGGATCCCGTCCGGCGCATTCTGACGGTAGAATCGGAGGCGGTTACAATTGGCTAAATTATATCCAGGTATCGCGTTTTCCCCGCCGACAACGCTGACGGAAAACATTGGCGCGGCGGATACCATTATCCGTGTTGCGGATGCATCCGTATTTCCGCCCGCGCCGAATTACGCAACCATCGGCACGGACGAGGACGGCGAAACCATCGAATACGCCGCAAAGGCGGACGGTCTGTTATCCGGCTGCACACGCGGCGTAGAGGGCATGGCTAAGACATGGCAAAAGGGCGAGGTGATTGCCCGGAATTTCACGGCAGCTGACCATAACAGTATGATCTCCGCCGCCACCGACGCCCAACAAACCGCCGACGCAGCAGTCCCCAAAACCCGCACTATAAACGGAAAATCCTTGTCCAGTAATATCACGC
>CAJUJQ010000086.1 GCA_910586575.1 uncultured Clostridia bacterium
AAGGCTAACGATGACTACTTTGTTCACAATTTGTTTACTCGTTCAAATACCCTGGTTCGGTCGATGATAGACTTGCAAAAGCGCAAAAAATGTGGTATAAACAGTAATAGGAATTTTGTAATGCGAAAGGAGAATACGATGAAACCATATGCGGAAAGGACAAGGGAGGAACTGGAAAGCCTGAAGCTCCAGCTGAAGTCAGAATATAGGGACTATCAAAGCAAGGGCCTGAGCCTGAATATGGCAAGGGGTAAGCCCTGCACAGATCAGTTGGATTTATCTATGGGGATGATGGATGTACTGAGCAGCGATGTTGATTTGACTTGCGAGGATGGCACCGATTGCCGGAATTACGGTGTTCTGGCTGGAATCACAGAAGCCCGGGAGCTCATTGGTGACATGATGGAGAATCCCGCCGAGTGTATTATTATTTATGGAAATTCAAGCTTAAATGTCATGTACGATACCATTTCTCGATCGATGACTCACGGTGTTATGGGAAACACCCCCTGGTGTAAATTGGATAAAGTGAAATTTTTGTGCCCTGTTCCGGGGTATGACCGGCATTTCGCGATTACCCAGTATTTTGGCATTGAGATGATCAACGTACCCATGACGTCCTCAGGACCGGATATGGATATGGTGGAGACGCTGGTAAGCTCTGATGACACCATCAAGGGCATCTGGTGTGTTCCTAAATATTCCAACCCGCAGGGGATTTCCTATTCGGATGAAACGGTACGGCGATTTGCGCGGCTTAAGCCGGCGGCAAAGGATTTTCGTATCTATTGGGACAATGCCTACGGCGTTCACCACCTGTATGACTGGGATCAGGATCATCTGATCGAGATTCTGGCTGAATGCAAGCGGGCCGGGAATCCAGATTTGGTTTATAAATTTGCTTCTACCTCGAAGATCAGCTTTCCCGGCTCTGGGCTAGCGGCCATCGCCACCTCTCCCAACAATATGGAGGACATCAAGGCCCAGCTGGCCATCCAGACCATTGGTCATGACAAGGTGAACCAGCTGCGCCATGTGCGGTTTTTTAAGAATATTCATGGTTTGGTAGAACATATGCGCCTGCACGCGAATATACTGCGCCCTAAATTTGAAATGGTGATCAACACCCTGGAGCAGGAGCTGGGCGGCCTGGGAATTGGAACCTGGACAACTCCGAAAGGCGGTTACTTTATTTCTTTTGATTCCTTGGACGGCTGCGCAAAGCAGATTGTAGCCAAAGCAAAAAAAGCCGGTGTAGTGATGACCGGAGCGGGTGCGACCTATCCCTATGGCAAGGACCCCAACGACAGCAATATACGAATTGCACCCACTTACCCTTCTCTGGAAGATTTGCATACGGCCATCATGATCTTTACGCTTTGCGTGAAGATGGTGTCCATTGACAAGTTATTGAGTGTCACCCCGGAAAATGACTCGTGAGGAAGCGCTGATTCAATGCGTCTGCGGCATTTCCCGTAATCTCACCTTGCGCCCGAGCGGCTGTAACCGTTCGGGCGCATATACTAAGAATTTGTATTTGTGAGGCTCAATGGGGTATGGATAGGAGCTGGTGCTGACGCTTTTCCACAGATCTCTTGGCGATATCCTCCAATCGGGGGACGATGTGAAAACGGTACAGGAAAACCTTGGGCATCATACCGCAGCGTTCACGCTGGATGTATACGGGCATGTTACCGAGAAGATGAAACAGCAGTCAGCCGACCGGATGCAGGTATACAGAAACACCATTATAAACCTGTAACGGGTAAAACAAAGGGTATAAGCATATTAACAGCGACAATATCATAACTAAATTTGAATATAAACCGCGCAAAGCAAACAAAACCCCGCAGCCGCAGAACGGCCACAGGGTTTTTTTGGAGCGGATGAAGGGAATCGAACCCTCATAGCCAGCTTGGGAAGCTGGAGTTTTGCCACTAAACTACACCCGCGAACATGATATATTATACATGCTCGAGGAAGTTTTGTCAAGTAGCAGACGTAAATTTTCCGAAAAACCGGTTACAGCTTTGCAAGCTCAGTGGCAATCAGCTTATTAATCATCTGCGGATTGCCCTGGCCCTTGGAGGCCTTCATACACTGTCCGACCAGGAAGCCGGTGACATTTTTGCCCGCCTTGAAGTCGCTGACAGCCTTTTCGTTCTTGGCGAGCACGTCCTGAACAATCGCCAGGATTGCGCTCTCATCCGAAACCTGCCTGAGTCCCAGACGTTCCACAATCTGTTCCGCAGTCTCGTCGGTCTCGAACAGCTGCACCAGTACCTTTTTTCCCGCGTTGCCCGAAATCGTCCCGCTGTCAATCAGGCTGATCAGGTCAACCAGCTTGTCCGCAGTCAGCGCGGTGTCCTCCAGATTCTTTTCGGTGTCATTCAGATACTTCGAGATATCGGAGAGAATCCAGTTGGCGGCGGCCTTGGGCTTGACACGGCCCGAAGCGGCGGCTTCGTCAAGCATAGTGGCTTTGGCGAAGGAGTCGGACAGCTGACGTGCTTCCATGGCGGTCATGCCGTATTCGTTCAGGTAGCGCTCATAGCGGCTGACCGGCAGCTCGGGAATTTCCGAACGGATGCGTTCGAGCCAGGCGTCGTCGATCTCGACGGCAATCAGGTCGGGGTCGGGGAAGTAGCGGTAATCCTGCGCGTCCTCTTTGGTGCGCATGACGGTGTTTTTCATCTTGACATCGTCCCAGCGGCGGGTTTCCTGCTGGACGGTGCCGCCCGCTTCGACGAGATCAATTTGACGCTTGACCTCATAGTCAATCGCGCGGACCGCGCCGGAAAAGGTGTTGACGTTCTTCATTTCGACGCGGGTGCCCAGCTCGGCCGAACCCCACGGGCGGATGGAAACGTTGATGTCACAGCGGATGGAGCCTTCCTCCATCTTACAGTCGCAAATATCGAGATATGACAGGGTGGTCTTGATGGTTTCCAGGAATTCCTTGGCCTCGGCGGACGAGCGCAGGTCGGGGCGGGTGACCATCTCAATCAGCGGCACGCCGCAGCGGTTGAAGTCTACGACCGTACCGTCAATTTCCTCATGCAGCAGCTTGCCCGCGTCCTCCTCAAAGTGGATACGCTCCAAACGGCAGCATTTTTTCTCACCGTCTACATAGAAGTAAACTTCGCCGTTTTCGCAAATCGGCACGTCAAACTGGGAAATCTGGTATGCCTTAGGCAAATCGGGGTAGAAATAATTCTTACGGTCGGCCTTGCAGACCTGGTTGATGGTGCAGCCGGTGGCAAGCCCCATCTTGGCCGCGTAATGCACGACCTGGCGGTTCAGCACCGGCAGCGCGCCGGGCATACCAGTGCAGACCGGGCAGGTATTCCGGTTGATGCCCGCACCGAACTTGGCGGGGCAGCTGCAATAAATCTTGCTCTTGGTGGACAGCTCCGCGTGCACCTCGAGGCCGATGACTGCTTCGTATTTCATGGCTGTTCCCTCCTTTTACAGTGGCGCGATGATGTTGCGCAGGCCGCTGGCCTGTTCAAACGCGAGACCGGCGTTCATCAGCTTCTGCTCGCCGAAGCGCGGGCCAATCAGCTGCATGCCGATGGGCAGCTTGTCTGCGTCGAAGCCGCAGGGCTGCACCAGCGCGGGCAATCCGGCGATGTTGATAGAAACCGTGCAGATATCACCGGCGTACATTTCAAGCGGATTGGTCGTGCGTGAGCCGATTTCATAGGCGGTAGTGGGCGCAACGGGGGTCAAAATCACATCACATTTTTCAAAGGCGCCAGCGAACTCGGCGCGGATTTTGCGCTGAGCGGCGCGGGCTTTCTTATAGTAAGCGTCATAGTAACCGGACGACAGCACATAGGTGCCGAGCATGATGCGGCGCTGTACCTCATGGCCGAAGCCCTGGGAACGCGACTTCACGTAAATATCAAGCAGCTCATCGCAGCCCTCGGCGCGGAAGCCGTACTTCACGCCATCAAAGCGCGCCAGGTTCGAGGACGCTTCCGCCGACGACAGAATGTAGTAAATCGGCAGCGCGTACTCGACCAGCGGCAGCGAAATTTCGAACACCTCCGCGCCAAGCGCCTTGTAGGTTTCGGCGGAGGCAAGCACACTCTGGCGCACCTCATCCGAAATGCCCGCGCCAAAATATTCCTTGGGCAGGCCGATGCGCAGGCCCTTCATATCAGCATTCAGGTTTGCGCGAAGTGAGCCTTCAAAAGGCGTCTGTACTGACGTAGAGTCATGCGCGGGGTCATAGCCGGTCACGGCGTCCATCAGCATCGCGGCGTCCTCAATGGTACGCGCGAACGGGCCGATCTGATCCAGCGAGGACGCAAACGCAATCAGGCCGTAGCGGGAAACCGCACCATAGGTGGGCTTCAGCCCGACTACGCCGCAGAAAGACGCGGGCTGGCGGATGGAGCCGCCGGTATCCGACCCAAGCGACAGCGGGACCTCGCCCGCGGCGACGACGGCGGCGGAACCGCCGGAGGAACCGCCGGGCACATGGCCCAGCCCGTGCGGGTTAAGGGTATTTTTCATAGCGGAGTTTTCGCACGAGGAACCCATTGCGAACTCGTCCATATTGCATTTACCGGTAATAACCGCGCTGCTCGCGGCGAGCTTTTCCATAACGGTCGCGTTATACGGCGGTACAAAATTATACAATATTTTGGAAGCGCATGTCGTCAACAGGCCCTTGGTGCAAATATTATCCTTAATTGCAATGGGCACACCGGCAAGCGCGGGGAGCTGCTCCCCAGCGGCGCGCTTTTCATCGACTGCCTTTGCGGCGGCAAGCGCCTGCTCCCCGGCAACGGTAATATAGGCGCCGACCTTCCCATCCACGGCGGCGGTTTTATCGAGTGCCGCCTGGGCAAGCTCCACCGCGCTGATTTCCTTATCAGCCAGCATTTGAGACAGCTCGGCGGCTGTCCTGCTCATCAATTCCATCAAATCCACCTCTTTTTATTCTACGACTCTGGGAACGCTCACGCCGCCCGCCTCGAAGGTGGGGGCATTGGGCGCAATCAGCTGATCGGGCGTGAACACGGTAACGGGCACATCCTCGTGGAACGCGTTTTTGCGCTCGGTATCGATTACGTCGTCAATATTGTCGAGCTGAAGCTCCTGGAGCTTATCGACCATACCGACGATGCCCTGCATATCCTCGGCCAGCCGGTCAAAAATGCCGCCTGTCGAATCCAGCCGCGCAAGCACGGCGATATGCTCAATTTCCTGTCTGGTGATTGCCAATTTCATTTCCTCCTTTTAATACCCTCATCGCCTCCGCAGCGGGCGCCAGAGGGCGCTGCCCTCTGGACTCCTGCGCCTCCGCAGCGGGCGCCAGAGGGCGCTGCCCTCTGGACTCCTGCGCCTTCGCGGCGGGCGCCAAAGGGCGCTGCCCTCTGGACTTCCGCAATTTTTTCGAGAAAAAATTGAGTAAAAGCTTTATTCCGCCTGCGGGCGGGACGAGGGTTTTCTCATCAATGTGAACGCGCTGTGGACGGTCCGCCAAAAGGACGGCGGACCGTCCGGCATCACGCGGCAATGATGATTAGCTGTTTGATGTTATTTTTTAAGCCTCTTGTGTCATTTGAATGAATTCTTCTTCGGTCAGAACCTGAATACCGAGGTCATTTGCCTTTTTGAGCTTGGAGCCTGCGGCCTCCCCGGCTACCACAAAGCTTGTTTTTTTAGATACCGAGCCGGAAGCCTTGCCGCCCAGCCTTTCAATCAGCTCGGTGGCCTCCTTCCGGGAAAGCGTAGACAGCGTGCCGGTAACAACAATCGTCTTGCCTGCGAACAGGTCGCTTGTCGCGGTTTTCTCGCCGGTAAAGTTAACGCCCGCTTCGCGCAGCCGCGCAATCAGGTGTTGGGACTGCTCCTGCTCCCTCCACTGGACAATCGATTGGGCTGTTGTCGCGCCAATGTCGCGGATTTCGGTCAGCTCCTCCTCGGTGGCTGCCAACACCGCGTCCAGGCTGCCGAAGTGGTTAGACAGAATTTTTCCTGCCTTTTGCCCGACGTGGCGGATGCCGAAGGCAAACAGCAGCCGGGATAAATCGCGGGTCCTGGAATCCGCGATGCTGTCCATCAAATTTTTAGCGGACTTTTTGCCCATGCGATCCAGCTGCTCGGCCTGGCCGGCTTCCAGCGAATAGAGGTCGGCGGCGGACTTAACCAGCCCAGCGTCAATCAGCCCCTGCAAAACCGCCTGCCCGCAGCCGTCGATATCCATCGCGTCACGCGAGGCAAAATGCATCAGGTTGCGCAGCAGCTGAGCCGGGCATTCCGCACCGGTGCAGCGCATGGCGGCTTCGTCCTCATCGTCGAGCACGGGCGCGCCGCAGACCGGGCATACGCGCGGCATCTCATAGGGTACGGCGTCGAGGGGGCGCTTGTCCGGGTTCACGCGCAGGATTTCGGGGATGATTTCGCCGGCTTTGCGCACTAAAACGGTGTCGCCGATACGCACGTCAAGGCTCCGGATAAAATCGCGGTTGTGCAGCGTCGCGCGGGAAACCGAGGTGCCCGCCAACCGCACAGGCTCCAAAACGGCGTTCGGGGTCAGCACCCCTGTCCGCCCGACGGTAATGACGATATCCTTGAGCAGCGTTTCTTTTTCCTCCGGGGGATACTTATAGGCAGCGGCCCAGCGCGGGAACTTGGCGGTCGAGCCGAGGACAGCGCGCTGGTCAAAGCGGTTGACTTTGACGACAGCGCCGTCGATATCGAAGCCCAGTTCGCCGCGCGTTTCGCCCATGCGGGTGATTTCGGCGCGCACGTCCGCCGGGTCGCGGAACAGCCGGTAAAACGGGCTGACCGTAAAGCCCAAAGATTTGAGATAGTCGAGTGCCTCGACGTGGCTGCCGAGCGGCAGCTCGTCGCTGTTCTGAATGTTAAAGCAGAAGATCGAGAGCCGCCGCGCGGCGGTAATCCGGCTGTCCTTCTGGCGCAGGGAACCCGCCGCCGCATTGCGCGGGTTGGCAAGCAGCGGCTTTTCGGCCAGCTCCAACGCGGCATTCAGCTCTTCAAAGACCTGCTTTTTCATATAGACTTCACCGCGTATAATCAAGTGTGGCGGCGCGTTTTCCAGCGTTTGGGGGATATCGGTAATGGTGCGCAGGTTTTCGGTGACGTCCTCACCGACCTGTCCGTCGCCGCGGGTAGCACCGCGCACGAAAATGCCGTTTTCGTATTCCAGCGCAACCGACAGCCCGTCAATTTTCAGCTCGACGGCGTATTCCGCCGCCCCGACAGTCCCTTCCACCCGCTCAAAAAACTCCTGAAGCTCTTCAAAGGAAAAGACATCCTGAAGGCTTTCGAGGGGGTAGGCATGCTGCACCTTGGAAAATTTTCCCGACGCGGCCCCGCCAACCCGCACCGTCGGCGAATCGGGGTCGGCATACTCCGGGTGCTCGGCTTCGAGCGCGCGCAGCTCCCGCTGGAGCACGTCATAGTCGAAGTCTGAAATTTCGGGGGCGTCCTCGTTGTAGTATTTTTGGTTGTGGTACCGCAGCTGCTCCCGCAGCGCGGCAATCCTTGTCAGCGCGTCCATGCTCTGCTCCTTAAAATTTTGAAATGGAAACCGCGTCCGGCGCGATTTCAAACACTTCTTACTATTATAGCAAACAAACGGAAATTTAGAAAGAGGGATTTTGCAGTTTTTTGGGGCTTCCGGAACGAAAAAACGGGCAGATTTGCCAGTTGAGCGGGAGGCCGCACCCCAGCCACAGCCCAAGAAGGCGCAAACGGCAGGCTTCCGCCGTGTTTTTTCCTGCGCTTTTACAGCGGGCAACAGCGGTTGATTTCTTTAATGCCATAAAAAAATGAATCCCTCATGCAGGCCTCAATCTGCAACAGGGGATTCATCTTTGTGGAAAAGGGAAAGGCTGACGCCGCCTTTATACCCTCTGCTTTTGCGTGCGGTGCAGCGTGCTGCCGCAGAAGTGTATATCGCATCAGACACACCTGTTCGGTGGGAGCCTCTGGCGGAGAAGCCGGGAGGGCGGGACTTGGAGACGCAGCGTAAAATTGAAGCTAACCCGGGCTGCTTGATTGAGACGATTTAGGCTTGCAATGCGGAGAAATGTCAGCTATAATAAAGTGGAAAGGTCAGGGATTTCAGGGATATTTTATGCTGTATCACCATGGGGTAGGGCCGGGTGGATAAACAGCTTTGCCCTTTACAGGATAAATCACATTGCCCTGCGGCAGCATCGATGCTAAAAAAGCGTCCCGCCCAAAACACGGCGGGTCGCTTCTTGATTTATCAGCAGATTTTGAAATGGCGGGAGGAACGATGAAAATGTATGAGAAAACACATTTTATCTATTGTGAGGATGCGCAAATCTGTTGTTACGAATCGGGCGCTGGCGTTCCCGTCGTGCTTCTGCACGGCAACGGCGAGGACAGCAGCTACTGGAAAAACCAGGTTCCGGTTCTGGTACGCATGGGTTTCCGGGTGCTGGCGATGGACAGCCGGGGGCACGGCAAATCCGAGCCGGGCACGCGCGGGCTTTCCTTCGGCCTGTTTGCGGACGACCTGAAAACGGCGCTGGACACGCTGAACGTCCCAAAGGCGCATATCGCAGGCTTCAGCGACGGCGGCAACCTGGCAATCAAATTCGCACTCAAATTTCCACAGTATGTGGACAAATTGGTGTTAAACGGCGCAAATATCGAGATGTTCAAAGGCGTAAAGGCATATACACAGCTTCCGCTGTACCCGGTAGTCGGCATGCTGGCGCTTGCGGGCAAACGCAATCCCGCAGCGCGTCAAAAGCATGATGTGTTAGCGCTCATGACGCGGAGCTACGGGGTCAGCTGGGATGACCTCCGGCAGATAGAAGCGCCCGCGCTGGTCATTGTCGGCGAGCATGACATGATCCGGGATGCGCATTCCCGCCGTATCGCGGAGACGCTTCCGAACGGGGAATATCTGTGCCTTGGCGGGACGAGCCATTTTTGCGCGATGGAATCCCCTGCGCGTTTCAATCTTGCCCTGCTCCGTTTCCTGCGCTATACGCCCAGCCGTTGAAAATTGCCGTATTGATTTGTAGCGGAGGGGCTTATCCCTTTCTGCGCCAAACGACAGCCACCGCGTAAAGCGGCCCCCTACAGATAATAAGGAACTGTTCAAAAATATACTCGCGAATGAAAAGATTTGCCGTATTCACCCACCCTGCCCGCCATCCGTTTGGCGGGCAGGGCAAGGTGCAGCAACGATGATTGCCATTCCAATTCCCGCCGCAGCGGAGAAAGGGAGTCCAGAGGGATGAGTCCCTCTGGCGCTGTCCGCGCAGGACCGCCCGCCGCGTAGGCGAACCGAACGGCAAACTTTAACGCACACGAGTATAACTTGCAGCAATCGCTTGCATCTTCTCATACCGCGCCCAGTTTCCTTGACAGGCGAAAGAATCTGCGGCGCGCTGGTCTGATTCACAGTTCCGAACCTTGCGTGTGGCAGTTATCCGAGGGGCACGGCAATCCTTTCTAACCGTGCGTATAAAAAGCTCAAGGCTTCCAGATGCCGATATTGCGCTTCCAGCGGAGAACCCGATAAACGGCTTCGTTAAGCCGTTCTGCCGGGATTTCCCCACTTTCGACCGCTGACAGCACAGCTTGATATTGGTTTGGCAGGTCGGATGAAATGATGAGGTCATTTCCCGCGTTCACGGCCATCACGGCAGCCGTTGCCGCGTCGGTATATTGTCCAACCGCGCCCATACCCATATCATCCGTAACCGCCGCGCCGTCAAAGCCCAGATCCTCCCGCAGCAGCTTGACCACCTCTGGGGAAAGGGACGCGGGGCGCTCATCATCCATGCAAAGCACCACATTGTGCGATACCAGCACCGCGTCCGCCCCTGCCTGAATCGCCGCCGCAAAGGGGATGAAATCCTGTTCCCGGAAAGCCTCCATCGGGCGTTCATCAAAGACCGCGCCCGTATGTGTATCGGTGTTGTTCCCATAGCCGGGGAAGTGCTTGAGCACGCTGCCGATACTGTCATCCGACATCTGGCGCACGACAGCGGAGACATATTGCGCGGTCTGTTCCGCCCCCTGCCCAAACGCGCGCGCATAAATAAAATCCGAAGGGTCAGTCGAAACGTCCGCCACGGGCGCGAGATTCACATTGATGCCAAGGGAGCGCAAAAGGCTGTCTTTTTCCGAGGTATCGCGTGCGATTTCCTCCCATCCGCCCGCCGCAAAAACCGCCTGCGGCGAGCGGAATTTTTCTGCCCGGAAGGCGTCGCGCCCACTGATGCGCGTCACAGTGCCGCCCTCCTCATCCACGCCGACCAGCAGGGGCAGCCCTGCCGCCGATTGGCACTCCGCGAGGAATGCGCGCAGGGTTTCCGGCGTGCGGCCTTCAAAATCCCGTCCGAACAGAATCAGCCCTGCGGGCTGGTACTGCGTCACAAATCCCGCCGCGTCCGTTTCCGGGCAGCGCGCGAAAAACAGCTGTCCGACCTTTTGCGCGTCCGACATCCCGGAGATGTGCTCGGCAATCCGGTCGGGCACAATCGTCACTTTTACCGCGGGCGAGACTGTCTTGCCGGGCTGCTTGACGGGGGGTTCCGCCGTTTCGGCGCGGCAGCCGGTCAGGCACAGCAGCATGGCTGTCAATATCAGTAATTTCCGAAGCATAATCCTTCCTCCGCATCTGAAAGCCGTATTTCAATGGTTTCCGAACAGGTCTATTTTACCACGTTTACGCCCGTTTGACTACAAAGGCGTCGTTTTTTTCGCTGGAAGAAGCCGGAAATCAAAGGTAAGGAATTGTGAATCAATAAATTGTGAAAAGCGCGCCGCAGATTCTTTCGCCCGACAAGGCGCGTTTCCGCGGGCAGGCGGTCGCCTGTCAGGGAAACCGGGCGCAGTATGGGAAGATACGAGCGATTGTCGCAAGCTATTTTTGAACAGTTCCGAAGCAGTGGATAACACCGCCGCGCACCCTGACGGGCGCCGTTTTGTATCCTGCTGTGCCCCGGTCGCACCCGTGGCCCCAGTCGCGCCGGGACGGCCAGCGGGACCCGTTGGTCCCAGGGGGCCAATAGGTCCAGTCGGTCCGGTTGCGCCAGTCGCACCCGTCAGGCCGTTCCGCCCGGTAGGACCCGTCGGCCCGGCAGCGCCGCGCGGCCCAGTCGGTCCGACACAGCAGCAGCACGGCTCAACCGGCGGTTGAGGGCAGCAGCAGCACGGCTCGGACGGCGGCTTAGGACAGCAGCAGCACGGCTCGGACGGCGGCTTGGCGCAGCAGCACTCCTCGGCGTAGCAGCAGTCCCGGTCAGAAGAAAGGTATCGATTCATGATATTCTCCTTCAGTCGTTCGGATAAAAATTGCGTGTGGCTTCACCACAACCCAGTTTATGCCGGATACTGTACAAATGTCACTGTACGGCAATTGCTTTGTTCGGAAAGCAAAGGATATCACAGAAAAAACGGTGAAAATCCAGGCATTTTATAACGGTACCGGTATATACGGGAGGGACTTTCCCCTCCTGTGCAAAACGAAAACCACCACATGAAACAGGGAGAAACAAGCTGTCCCGCATACCATACAGCTGCATTTATGAAGGCACGGGGGCATGATATTGAATTTTAGGGGAGGGGCTTGACCCTCCCGCATAAAACGATAACCATCACATGAAACGGAAGCAAACACGCAGAGAAAGGAAAGCACTCTTCTTGTATGCCTCAAAAATAACGGCAGCCCGATGGGAGAAGGACTGCCGTACATGATTCATCCAGACAGACGTTCAAGGACAGCAACATTCCCTTGAAGCCGTTCATCCTGCGGAGCAAATGCCAGCGCCAGCCGTGCTTCCTCCAGCGCCCGCGCCGTCCGTCCGGTCTGGAAAAACGCAATTGCGCGTAAATCGTGCGGTAAACTCCCCCAGCTTGCCGCTTCATTGATATAGGTTTGCGGACGCTCGGTGATTTGCAGCGCACAGCCCGTGAAATAGAGTACGCCCTCCCACTCACCGCATTCATACAGCATCCGCGCAAGGTCTAAATACCCTTCCCGCAAATGCGGCGCTTCCGCAATGGCGCGTAAAAACCAATCGCGCGCCGTATCCTGCTGGTTTTTGCCCAGGAAGGCATGTGCGATATACCGCATAGAGGCGGATCGTTCATCCTTCCAGACCGCCGTCGGCAGGGCAAGGTGCCGCTGCAAGGTGCGGATACAGTCATCCCACCGTTTATAATATAAGTACTCGCGTCCCAGATAGTGCATGTTCCGGTCATCGAGCGGAGCTTCCTCCACTGACAGCTCAAGCAGCGGCAGATATTGCGCGCGTGATTTTGACGGGTCGGCATGGTGGTCAAGCTGCATCCCGTCCACGCTGACCGTCCGTCCCTGCGGCGCATGGCCGTCCCACTGTAACACCTCATGAACAGGGTGCACCCAGGAAAAGCCCTTCCGAGCGTGTGCCTTTTCTATCCAAAAGACGCAGCCTTCGCTGCCGTCCGGATTAAAATTCCAGGTATAGCGGTAGGAAGCAAGGCTGGTGCCGTCCGTCCAGGCGGCTTCCAGCCGTTCGCGCCAGCCGGGCCGGAACCGCTCATCAAGATCGGTGCACACACAAATATCCATGTCCTCCGGCACCAGCGCCAGGGAGCGGTTGCGTGCCACATCGAAGCGCCAGGGGGTAATCAGCTCGGTTGTAACTTCCGCCCCTTTTGCGCGGAGCAGTTCGACCGTCCGGTCATCGGAGCCGGTATCGAGCACTACAACCTTGTCGGACTCCCGCATGGAATCCATCCAGCTTTCCACGAATTGTTCCTCATTTTTGCAGATTGCGTATACACAAACGCGGTAATGTCCCATTTCAGATATCCCTTTCCATGATTTCCAAAGAAGAGAGCCGCCCCTTTTGGCGGGACGGCTCCCAATGTCTGTTTAAGCAGTTGCCGCGCTCAGTTTTTTAGCAGTCAGCGAAGCGTTCAGGCCGCTGATGAAGGTCAGGTCAACCGCGTTCGGGGAAGTTACCCGTAGCGACATCTCGGCGCCTGCGGGAAGCGAGACAATCACACTGTCGTTAATCGGTGTCACCGCGCCCGCGCCCATGGTGCGCCCCGTAACGGTTTCCGGGAGATCACTGCCATTCTGCTGCACGGCAAAGGTAACGTCCGTACCGGCAGAGGAATAAAGATTCACCTGATAGCTCAATTCGTAGTCCCCCGCCTCATCAATGGTAATCGAATTAGGGGTGGTATAGCTCACACCCTGCGCGGCCATCGTCTGGGGCAGGGGGATAGTAGTGGGCGTATCGGCGGGCAAATTCAGGGTGTTTTGCGTAGTGTTGTACGCGCCGCCATAGACTGCAAGGCCACCACCAGCGGGACCGGTTGGGCCGGTCGCGCCGACCGCACCAGCGGCACCGGCAGGCCCCGTCGGACCGGTCGCGC
>CAJUJQ010000087.1 GCA_910586575.1 uncultured Clostridia bacterium
GGAAGCGCGGCAAGGTGCGTCCAGCCCTACTTTTTTGAGCAGGGAGAACGGCTGGCCGTTTACCATGCGGGTCACGTCATGCTCGATAGAGTCGCGGGTAAGGTTAAACTCAAAGGTGCAGAACGCGCTGGAGGTAATCGCAATCCGGTATTGCCGCTCCTTGCGGTTGGCAAGGGCAATTTCGGCCTGGGTACGCAGCTCTTTTTCCTTTAGCTCGGTGATATCCTGCCGGAGGAGAAGCACCTTGGCGGCGCGCCCCTCGTGTCGTTCCAGGCAGATAATATTGATATGCTCCCAGACGTTCCCGTCTGGCTGGTACATCTGGCATTCATATTGGATATCGGTCTTGCCGTCCAGCTCCCGTACCATGGTGTCCCTGTCCAGCAGCGCACGAAGGTGCTGGCGCTCGGCCTCTTCGTCCGGGAGGACGCAAAGGTAATCGGTAAAGCTGGAGTAAGCGCCGTTGACGGGGATGGCATCATGCTCCGGGACCGTGCCCGCAAGGTATTGATATGTGCCCGCTTCCAAATCCACCAGGATGAAGCGCGTAAACAGGGTGCTGATGCCGTTGATGACATAGCCCATTTCCCGGTTGGAGCGTTCCAGGCGCTGGCGTTCGTTCCGGCTGTGGATGAGCAGCACGAGGATATAAATGGCGAACAGCATGACCAGGATGGCTTGCAGCACCATGCCGGTATGGTTGGCGTTTTGAATCATCCGCTGGGTGACGCTCCGGGGGAAGGTCTGTACCAGCAGGTATTCACTGTCGGGCACGGGGAGGATGCAAAGGTTATCCGTCCCGCAGCCGGGGGCGCAGGTGAAGCCGCCCTCACCGGAATTACGGATGACCTCCCAGGCGGCGTCGGCGGTCTGGGCGTCGATGGTGCCGTCCTCAAGCAGCAGGTCGGGCAGGGGGTGTGTAAACACGCTGTCGATGGAGGACGCAATAATCGTGCCGTCCGAGGTACACAGGAAGGTGCTGGTGTTCTCTCCGAAATAGCTGGTGGAGAGGATTTCGCGGAGGTAGTCCTCGGCATTGTAAAGCCCCAGGAGGACGCCGCACATCTCCTGGTGGTATTTCAGGGGAGCGTAAAAGACCATCATGGTCTGGTTGGTAATGCGCGATTGCAGCACCATCGTGCTGCCGCTTTCCCCGCGCATGCCGTTTGTGAAATAGTCCCGGTCACGGCTGTCACAGGTTGCCCCGTCGGAGGCCAGGTTGACCCCGTCCGCGTTTGTGAAATGGAAAGCGTCGAAATCGGAGTTGACTTCCAGCTCACGGAGCACATCGGTCTTGACTTCAGGCTCGTTGAGCATTTCACTCAGGAGATAGGCATAGTTGCCCACCCGCCGCTGGGCGTTGGTCAGCTCGCCGTTGATTCGCAGCGCGGACTGCCGTGCGGAATCCATGGCATAATTCAGGTTCTGGTGTTCGATGCGGTCGCTGTTGCTGTAGGAATACCAGCGGAACAGGATGAAAACAGCCGCCAGCAGAACCAGGATGCAGAGTATATTTTGCCAGGTCTTTTTGGTTGTGCGCATAGCAAACGACCCTCCTTACAAAATCCGTGATATTATTATATCACAGTAAAGAAGGAAAGTTAAGAGGTTTGCCAGACTTTCTGCGGAATTGTGCGATAAAAAAAGCGTCCCCATCTCATTTCGGATAGAGAGGACGCGGGTCGTTAATCAAACCAGCCAAATAGTCGATTGAAACATTGTATATTTTTGCCAAAGCAATCACATGATGGAATGGAATTTGCTGTACACCGGACTCATACCGGCTGTATTGCACTTGAGACATGCCAATCATGCGCGCAATTTCCGTTTGTGTGAGGTCGTGATCTTCCCGTATATCGCGAAGTCTTGGATAATAGCGCATTTTGCCACACTCCTATGGTTCAATTTTAACAAATTTTGCAAAAGAACCTTGATTTTATAACTGATGTGTTATACAATAGGAGTATGGATAAGAAAGGGCAAAAAAATGCCCCTTTATCATTCGGGATAAAGGGGGCGCGGGTCGGGAATCAAGCCGACCAGGTAATCCGGGGACAGGTTGTAAATTTTTGACAGGGCAATCAGGTGATGGAAGGGGATTTCCCGTTTCCCGATTTCATACAGGCTGTATTGCCTTTGCGTAATATGCAGCAGCGCTGCAATATCGGTTTGTGTCAGACGGCGTTCTTTCCGAACCTCCCGCAGCCGTGGATAAAAATACATGATACCGTCCTTTTGACGCGCCCTGCCGGAAAGCGGCGTTTGGTTATTCCAGATAAAGCGGGCGCGGTTCAGCCGCCAGCCCCGCCAGATAGTCGATAGAAATATTGTAGAATTTTGCGAGAGAAATGACATGATGCAGGCGGATTTCCCGCGCCCCGGTTTCGTAAAAGCTGTATTGTGTTTGTGTGATTTTCAGTAGTTTTGCAACATCGGTTTGTGTCAGGTCGTGATCCTCCCGCATATCCCGCAGCCGTGGATAATCATACATCGCAGTATCCTCCTATCACGGATTTTAGCAAGTCTCTAAAGAAACGGTTGATTTTATTTACAAACGGATGTAAAATGGGGGTAAGGGACTGTGAATCAATAAATTGTGACAAGCGTGCCGAAGATTCTTTCGCCAGACAAGGCGCTTTTCCGCAGGCAGGCTGTCGCCTGTCAAGGAAAAACAACGCAGTATGGCGGAAGAAGATGCATGCGATTGTCGCAGGTTATTTTTGAACAGTTCCTAAGGACAGGAGGATACATTTATGATTGTAATTGACGAAAAGGAATTTGCAGGTTTGCGGGATGAATTCCATGAAATTGTGAACAAGCTGAACAGGGATGCCGGCGCATTTGACCGGACAGCGCTGCGCATGGCGGAAATTGTCCGGAAAGAAGGCGTTTTAGACCTTTCCGCCCGGAAAGAGTATGTCCAGGCCTGCGGGGAGTTAGACCATGGCACGGCAAACCTGATGAATAAGGTGATGGAACTGTGGGATTATCTTCAGCATAAGCCTGAAGAGGAATGGCAAAAGCCTGAGGAATAATCCACCGCCAGTTGGGAAAGAGACCCCAGGACAATTTTTGCCCTGGGGTCTCTTTTTTTAGATGAAAATAAGCCCCCTGCGCGGCACGCCGGGAGGGTTTACGCCCCGGCAAAAATCCGCAGAATTTTGCCGGGACAGCTTGATTTTTGTACTGGTATGCGTTATAATAAGGACAAGAGAACAAAATCAGCGGCAGCCGCCCAGGAATCCTACCTCCCGAGCGGCCTGATATGTGGCAGCCTACCTGCCGCACACAACGACATTACGTCGCACCGCACAACCCATTATACCTCTTTCCAAGCCCCTTTTCAAGAGGGCGTGGAACGCTTTTTACTCCCTGTTTTGTGTGGAATCGTGCCGCCGGAGGGCATTACCCCCTCTCTTGATCCATCCGGGCAGGCTGTGACACACAACGCAGTCCCCCTACAGCAATCCTGATCCATTACTTTACTTACTCATCCTATCTAAAGCAGACATTTTCAGGGGAGTGGAAGCGAATAAAAGGCGGCCTCTGACGGGAACTCGCGTGCGGATGTGTTCGTCGTTTCCGTTTACATACTTCGTGTGTGGCGCTGTGTGTGGCTATCCCAAAGCGGACTGCCCCACAGCGTTTTTGTTTTCCGGCGGGGAGTAGGCGGGGTGCGCCGTTCCCCTATGGCGCGCCCCACACCGCTTGCGTTTCCCGCCTGAACTTCAGAACCTGTATTCACAAGCCCAAAACAGCGTTTGGACGGCATCCGGCTCAATTATGCGATGTCGCTTTTTCATGAAATCCGACAGGATTACTATGGGAAAACCACCTTTGCTGCTCGTCCGCTCATTTCAGCTTGTGAACACAGATTCTCACACCAGATGAAATAGTTTTCGTATAACGAAAAAGAACCTGTATCCGTGCAGTCTGCCGCGGGTACAGGTTCTTTTCGGCTAAGCCTACCAGCGCCGGTATTTCAGCGCGAACAGCAGCCCAGCCAATAAGACAGCCGCCGAGACGCCAAGCCAAAGCAGGCTTTGGGGGTTTGGCTGCTGCTCCTGGGGCGTCCCGCCGCCGGGGAACGGGGCGCCGCGCTGGCGGCCGGTCTGCGCGGCGGCTTCGCCCGCGCCGGGGGAGGGTGTGCCGCCTGCCGCGCCGGGGGTGTCCCGTGTCTCCGGGGGATTGCTTTCGCTGGGGGCCGGGGACGCTGGGGAGGCTTCCTGCGTCCCGGGGGCGCTGTTTTTGCCGGAACCGGCGCTGTCGTCGGCATCCTGATTTCCCGGCCTGCCGCCGGGGCCGCCCGCGTCGCCGAAGTTCATGCTGCCCATGTCCGAAATACTGATGCCGGAAGCGTCAATCAATGCGCCGCTGTCCTGCTGCCCCTCGGTGGTGGAGGGGATGGAGCCGTCCAGCTGCCCGCAGATGCTTTCCAGACGGAGCGCGCAAAAGTCTTGCAGCGTCCTGATACCGGTCTGGAATTCTTCCATGGTGCAGAACTTAGTCGGGTCCTTTTCGATATAGGGTGAAATCAGCGCGGATACCTGGCTGATGGTGTCGGCAATGCCGCCGCTGCCTTGGGCGGCTTCCGCGAATTCCGCGTAGGATCGATGGTACAGCGCGGTATATTTTTCGTCGGCGAAAATCCACGCGGCCATGGGACGGTCGTCGAGCGAGCCGGAAACCGGGGAATCGATGGGGCTGTTGGCCGTGCTGGTCGCGTCTGAGCCGCCGGATTTGCCGCCCATGCCGCCGAAGGCGCCAAAGGACAGGTTATAATCCCACGGCAGCATGGAGAGCTGGCCGTCTTTCTCGTAAAGATAGTAGTTATGCACCATTGCGCCGGTGTAGCTGTCGCCGTTGCAAAGGAAGTTGTGCACCGCCATATAGCGGATGACTTCATCGACATCGACGACGCTTTCGATCTCCTCGTTTGCGCTCAGATTTTTGAGGGAGGAAATCAGGCGGGTTTTGTCCGCTGTGGTGATTTCGGTCTTGGCGCTGTCAAAAATGTTGGAGTAGCTGTCCGGGTCGTCGTCGATGTACTGTAATTTGACATCGCTGCTGCCCATGCCGCCGCCTCCGCGCATGCCGCGGCGGTCGCCGTTTTCGCCGTTGTTTTCACCGACGGGGAAGCCTTCCGGCATCTCGGGCATATCGCCGTTCCCGTCGGGGAAGCCGCCGCCCATATCGGGGAAGCCCTCGGGGTGTTCCCGGTTCCCGCCGCCCGAACCGCCGCTGAAGCCGATGGTATCCGGCTTGTACAGGTTGCCGTAATCCTTGCCGTAATTGCGTGACAGGAAGGATTCTTCCAGCGCTTCAACCGCCAGATACAGCCCCCAGTCCTCGCCGTTGACGGTGATATAAACATAGCTGCACAGCGGGGAGGGGACGCCCATATCCCGCATCAGTTCGTACGCAAGGTAATCCTTCATGTAGGTATGATCCTGTATGATATTGTTCAGGCACAGCTTGTCAAGGCCGTAATAGGTGTTGCCGCTGTCATAGTGGTCGAATTCGATTTTGAAGCTGTAGCGGTTATTCCCATAGGAGCGCACCATGCTCAGGGAGGTATTGCCCTTGGCGCGGAGCGCAACGTTGCGATAGGCTTCGTTGTCGATGACGACCCCGCAGGACTGGTATTCCTCATTTTCGCAGGTTTCGAGGAAGCCCTCCCAATCGTCCATGATGATATCAATGGTGTGCACGCGGGAGGTGTCAAACAGCCGCGCCTCATAGCCCCGCGCGTTATCCGAGCGCTGAAGCCCGAGCTGTTCCGCGTTGCAGAACAGCACCGTTACCAGCAGGACGAGGACGAGCGCCGCACAGCAGATCCGGTTGATTGACCTGTGTGTAGACATTTGTCAGACCTCCCTCAGCCCATGTATTCGCCGTTGTAGCTGACCAGGACGGCGCTGCCGATGCCGTCAAGGCCGGCAAGCTCGTTGATGAAATCGGTGTTGTCGCCCCTGAGACGGATTTCCAGGTTCAGCTCAATCTGGCCGCGCTGGGCGGTTTTGCTTTTCAGGATGCAGCGCTCGGTTTTCTGTTCGAGGTAGGCGCGCGCTGCCTGCTCGCAGTTGTGGTCAACACAGGTGAGTACCACAATATAAGGGTTCAGATAGGACTTTTGATTGACAAAGAGAATCAGGAAAACGCCGATGGCAACGCTGCCGATCACCGCAAGCGGAATCATACCGGCGGCAAGGACAATGCCCACCGCGATCGACCAGAACAGGAACGCAATGTCGAGCGGTTCCTTGATGGCGGTGCGGAAACGGACGATGGACAGCGCGCCGACCATACCAAGGGACAGCACGACATTCGACGTGACGGCGAGAATGACGACGGTGGTAATCATGGTCAGAGCGACCAGCGTAACGCCGAAGCTTGAGGAAAACATCACGCCGGAAAAGGTCTTTTTATAAACCAGGAAAATGAACATGCCCAGGCCAAAAGACAGAATCAGGGCGATTGCCATATCGAGCATGCTGACGCTGGCGATGTTTTCCAGGAAGCCGGATTTGAAAATGTCATTGAAGGTCATTTGAAAACTACTCCTTTTGAATCGGTTGTATTTTTAGTTGCGGCCGCTCAATCTTGCCGCGATTCGCAGGGGAGGGGGATTGCGGCAGGCTGTGCGCGTCAGCCGTACATCCGGCAGGCGGCGTATTTGGAAAAAGCAGCCGTGCGGCGGCCCGTAAGCTGCACCGCGTCGCGGATGATTGCGGGAAGGAATTCGTCCCACTTTACCTCTAAAATAATCGGCGAGTCCGGCACCGGAACCGTCACGCAATCCGGGTTCAGGAAATTGATGGAGTCCAGCCCGGTGCGGATATCATAATCCAAAGTAATACGGACGTTGCCCGGGGCAAAGATAAACGGCTCACGGGTGTAATCGACAATCGTGCGGGGGCGCAGCCCCTGGGAGTGCATTTTGCTGTAAAGCTCCTCCAGCAGCGGGCGGCTGCTGCCGAGCATCCAGCCATAATCGCCGTCCAGCAGCCGCTGTGCCTCCGCCGCCGTGAGCCGCGCGCTGGCCTTGGTGCCCAGTCCGTTGACCTTGCTTTTCTTTTCCAAATGGATGAGGCCGGTGTCCCCGTTGTAGTAGCGGAGACGGAATTTTTCCCGGCGGTTGACGCCGTCCAGCTTTTCGCGCAGCGCCTTGTCGGAAAGGTTGTCAAAATATAAGCTTCTGATGCTGTACCGGCCTTCCAGCGCGTGCGCGTCCGCCCTGGCAATCGCGGACATCCGGCTGCGGATGGCGAGCAGGTCACAGAATGTGATTTCATGCTTCCATTCGTGACGGTATTCGGTGATATTCATTTATAATTGCTCCTTTCGGGTGGTTTGGATGCCGTCGTAACCCTGTGGGGGGATTGGCTATGGTTATTATAAACGGTGTTGCTGAATTGACGCTGAATTTTACGGTGTTGATTCTGTGAAATGCCGGTGCGGAAGATGTGTCCTTTCCCTGCGCCTGTCAGGAGAAAAAATTTTCGCGCTTTTGAAATTTCGGCTTCCTTTCAGGCCCGCTTCGTATTATAATATACAATAGGCGAGTTTAGGAGGTTGTTCGGATATGCGCATTCTGGTGGTCGAGGACGAGAAGCGGCTTGCCGATTCTTTGAAAGCCCTGCTTGCGTCCAAAGGCTTTTCGGTCGAAACCGCGTATGACGGTGAAACCGGTTCCGAATATGCCGCGCTTGGGATTTATGACCTGATTATCATGGACGTGATGATGCCCGGCCTGAACGGCTATGAGCTGGCAAGGCAGGTGCGATCGGGGCACAGCCCGGTGCCGATTCTGATGCTGACCGCCAAAGGCGAGGTGCTCGACCGGATCGAGGGCTTGAACGCCGGGGCGGATTATTACCTGACTAAGCCCTTTGACAACCGTGAGCTGCTGGCCTGTGTCCATGCCCTGCTCCGGCGGCAGGGGGGACAGGTCGATACCCTCATTTTCGGCAATACGACGCTCGATATCGCCGATGGTACTTTGTCCTGCGGCGGGGAACAAATCCGCCTGTCCGCGCGTGAGTTCGACGTGATGCGGCTGCTGATGCAGTCCGGCTCGCACAACCTCTCCAAGGAAACGCTGCTGGCGCGGGTGTGGGGCTATGACTCCAACGCGGTCGAGAACCACGTAGAGGTTTATGTCGGCTTCCTGCGCAAAAAGCTTGCGAGTATCGGCTCCGATATCCGGATTGCCGCCATCCGCAAGCTGGGCTATCATTTGGAGGTCTCGGACTGAGCGCCTGTATTTTAGATAGGCGCACTGTCCGTCCTTATAGGGGACTCCATCCCCCCGAAACAAAAACATGCTGTATCCGGGGCGGCCATTCCGGAGGCAGCGGAAAGGGATGAAAAATGGACGTATCCAACATTATTTCACTCCTCAGCGGGACAGCCTTGTTCCTGTTCGGCATGTCCCTCATGGGCGACGGGCTCAAAAAGGTCGCCGGGAACCGGCTGGAGGTGCTGCTTTACAAGCTGACCAATACTTCCTGGAAGGGCATCCTGCTTGGTACCGGCGTTACCGCCGTGATCCAATCGTCCTCGGCGACCTCGGCCATGGTGGTCGGCTTCGTCAACTCCGGTATGATGAAGTTTCGGCAGTCCATCGGCATTATCCTAGGCTCAATTATCGGCACCAGTATCACCGGCTGGGTGATCTGCCTGTCCAGCCTGGGCGGCGGGGGCGGCGGCTGGGTCAAGCTGCTGTCTACCGCGACACTGACCGGCGTGATTTCCATTATTGGTATCATCCTGCGCATGTTCAGCAAAAAACAGGGCCTCATCCATACCGGCGACATCATGCTCGGTTTCGCGGTGCTGATGTTCGGCATGAGCACGATGAGCGGTTCGGTTGCCCCGCTGACGGAAAGCCCCGCCTTTATCCGCGTGCTGACCGTTTTCTCGAACCCGCTGCTTGGTATTATCGCGGGTGCGCTGTTCACCTGCATTTTGCAGAGCGCGTCGGCGACGGTCGGTATTTTGCAGGCGCTGGCGATTACCGGCGCGATTGATTTTTCGACTGCGTTCCCGCTGATTATGGGCATTGCGGTCGGCTCGGCGGTGCCGGTGCTGCTTTCCGCGCTGGGCGCGAACGCCGACGGCAAGCGTACCTCCGCCGTCTACCTGCTGACCAATATTTTCGGTATGGTGGTGTGCGGAAGCGTTTTCTACGCCGCAAACGCGGTTTGCCATTTTACGTTCCTGGGCATGACAATGACAACTTTCAGCATTGCGCTGCTCAATACCGTTTTCCGTATGATTACGGTGGTGCTGCTTTACCCGCTGATTCCGCTGCTGGAAAAAATCACCTGCCGGCTGGTCAAGGAGCAGGCAAGCAGCCGCAAGCCCAAGCCGGGCGGACCGTGCCCGGAGGACCGGTTCCTGCCCTATCCGCCGCTGGCGATTGCGCAGTGCCGCGAGTTTATTATCGCGATGGCGGTCGGCGCGCGGGAGAGCCTGACCGAAGCGCTCAGGCTGCCCAGCGATTTCAGCAAGGAGGGCTTCGACCGGGTTGTCAAGCTCGAGGACGAGTCCGACCGCTATGAGGACACAATCGGTACATACCTGATGAAGATTACCCTGCGCGAACTGGACGCCCAGCAGAACGCCGAGGTTTCCGAGTTCCTGCACACGCTGCCGGACTTTGAACGGATCTCCGACCACGCGCTCAACATCGCCGAAACCGCGCAGGAAATCCGCGACAAAAAAATCGAGTATTCGGAGGACGCGTGGCACGAGCTTTCGGTCATGCGGGACGCTGTGGCGGAAATCGTCACCCTGACCGTAGACGCGTTCTCCAAAAACGACCTGCGACTTGCCGCGCGGGTGGAGCCGCTCGAGGAGGTTATCGACGACCTGTGCAGCCAGCTCAAACAGAACCATGTGGACCGTTTGCAGCACGGCAAGTGCTCGCTGGAGCATGGTTTCCCGTTCAACAACCTGCTGGTCGATTACGAGCGCGTTTCCGACCACTGCTCGAATATTGCCCTTGCGCTGCTCGAGGTCAAGGGCGACACCCTCAATACCCATGAATACGCCAAGAACCTGGAAGAAAAGAAGCATGCTTATTTCACCGAGCATATGCAGGAATACCAGAAGAAATATGCGTTGTAAACCGCTGCTTTGCACCGCACGGGGGCCGCTATGATTAAACGCCTGCGGATAAAATTTGTGTGTGTCATTATGGCGGTTGCCGTGCTGATGCTGGGGATTATTTTCGGCATGGTGCTGCATTTTTCGCGGAGCAGCGCCGAGCGGGAAAGCGTCCGCATGATGCAGTCGGCGTTTGGCCCACATCCGAAGCGGCCGCCTGGGGAGGCGTTCCCGCGCCTGCCGTATTTTACCTTGCGCCTGGAAGCGGACGGGAAGCTGATTTCGGAGGGCGGGCGCTTCTTTGACCTGAGCGGCGAAACGCTGCTGCGGGCGCTGTATGACCAGGCGGCGGCGGAGCCGGAGCCGGTCGGGGTGCTGCGCGCTTACAGCCTGCGTTACTGCCGTGGGGAGACGCCACAGGGGCTGTGCATTGCTTACGCCGATATTTCAGGTGAGCTGGCGGCGCAGAACCGGCTGCTGAAAAGCTGCCTGCTGATTGGCGCGGGGGGCCTTGCGGTATTCTTAATTTTTAGTATTGCGCTGTCCGGTTGGGCGGTCCGCCCGGTGGCGGCGGCCTGGACACAGCAGCGGCAGTTCGTCTCGGATGCATCGCACGAGCTGAAAACGCCGCTTACCGTCATCTTGACGAACGCGGAGCTGCTCCAGGACGCCGAAAAACCGGAAGCGCGGGCGCAGTTTACCGAAAATATCGTTGTAATGGCACGTGAGATGCGCGGCCTGATTGAGGGGATGCTCGAGCTGGCGCGTGCGGACAGCGGCGCGCGCAGGGAGGCCGACGCGGCGGTTGATTTCAGCCGCCTTGTGGGGCGCGCCCTGCTTCCGTTCGAGCCGATTTTCTTTGAAAAGGGGCTGTCCCTGTCCGGCGAGATTGGGAAAGGCATTGTCATGCGCGGCAGCGAAGCGGAGCTGATCCACCTGCTGGAAATCCTGCTGGACAACGCGCAGAAATATTCCGCGCCCGGCGGCGCTGTCTGGGTGCGCCTGGCAAAAAACGGGCCGGGGCACTGCCTGCTGGCGGTGTCCAGCCCCGGGGAGCCGCTGTCGCCGGAGGCGCGGCGCAATGTGTTCAAACGGTTCTACCGCGTGGACGAGGCGCGCAGCCGGGACGGCAGCTATGGCCTTGGCCTGTCGATTGCCGAGGCGGTCGTGAAACGCCACCGCGGGCGCATCTGGGCGGACAGCGGGGAGGGGCGCAATACCTTCCTTGTGCAGCTGCCAACCATTCGCAAGACAACATAAAAAAGCGCCTTCGGCACGGAAGCCGGGGGCGCTTTTTAGCAGTGAGGAAAAACCCTGGAATGTACTGGGGCCGTTGACAAAGTCGGTTTTCTAAAAATCGTTCTCCTCAAAAGTTTTGAAAAGTGAACGTTTCCCAATAAAGCCATCATAATCGGGGTACAAAAATCCGCTTATTTTTTAAGGCTGGACGTTGTCAACAGCCCCTTGCTGAACATCCCTTCCCATATCCGGGATACCGAAATTGTCGGATTGCAGTCCCACGACGGAAAGGGGGCGCAGTATGGCGGAAGAAGATGCAGGCGATTGCCGCAAGTTATTTTTGAACAGTTCATTAGGGTTCATGTCCTCCCTACTGCTCCATCCAGTCAGAAAGCGGACTTGGGCTTGGAGCGGGATTTTCGCAGGGCAAGGCAGAGGACGCAGGCGGGCTGACGCCCGTCAAGGACGATAACGTAGCCATGCGGAAATCCAGCCCAAGAACGAGTTCGATTTTTGGCCGGATAGAGCACTACATACGAATTGGAAATAGAAGCCCCCGGAGAACGCCTGCTTCTCTGGGGGGTTCGTTTTGCTGGGGTGTGCGATATTGTGCAGTTTGGTTTATCGGTATTTTATAGCATCTTTCATATATCGCAGACGGAGCGATTTGTTAAGCAATCCCGCGCGTTTTATCCGGCCTCCACAATTTTAATCTGGTCAGCGGAAAACGCGGTTTCGGTAACGATGATATCCTTAATGGTTGCAGCGTCGGCCGCGGCAAAGCCGCCGGTCGGGGGCTGGACAATTACGCTTAAATTATCGTCGCCGATGAGGACGACCGCTTCGGCGTAGCCTTTGGCTTTAATCAGGCTTTCGACCCGCGCTTCGGTGACTGAGTTCTCTGCCAGCGCGGAGATTTTCGCGCTGGCGGCTTCCTTGGCACCGTCGTCCGCCGTGCTGCTTTCCACCGTTTCCTTCAAAATGCTGATGGCCTCGTCCCGCGCCTGTTCACGCGACAGCCGCGACTGTGCAAAATAATCGGACGCAGACGCCGCGCTGCCCGCCGAGGGTTCTGTTTCCGCGCCTGCGGCCTGCCCAAGCTCCTCGTCCACCTGCCCCGCGACAACCAGATCGTCCGGGGTTTTGACGTAGCTCCAATTCAGGTAGACCGCCACACACAGCATCAGCCCGATGACCCCGTACACCGCGCCGCGCTTTCGTACTTGTACCATATCCATTCCTCCTCGTATTTTAGCAAATTTCTGAAAGCCCTCGGGGGCGGCAGCGGGTACCGGGGGACGGTACGGCGGCTGCCGTTTCCAAACAGGTCTGTTATACCTTATTCCGCGCCCTGCATTTTCAGAACCGCAACTTTGTCCGCGCCGATGCCGCACAGCGTGCTCACCGCCTCCACAACCGCGCACCGCACGTGGATATTATCCGCGCCCTCGCACAGCACGACCGCGCCGCGGAAGGTGGGGTACAGCTCCTTGACCGTGACCGGGCGCTGTCCATAGCCGCTGTCCGATACTACGGTGATATTCTGCTCGCGTGAGGTGCTTTGACCGCTGTTCGCGCTTTCGCGGGTGTCGGAGGCGTAGACCGCCTCGCCGGTGGATTCCAGCGTCAGCATCAGCTCCAGCCTGCCGACCCCGTCAATGCGCGACAGCTGCGCGGCGGCGGAACGCTCGAACGCTTCCAGGTCGAACGCCTGAAATCCCTGTGCGGTGGGCGCGGGCTGCTCCTTGTTCTCTCCGCCGCCCAGGCTGAGCAGCAGCACCCCCGCCAGCAGCACGGCGGCGGCGTAACGGTATTTCAGCAGCAGCGCGCGAGATCGGAAGAGCGTCGTGTAGGGAAAGAGTGTAGATCTCGGTGGTCG
>CAJUJQ010000088.1 GCA_910586575.1 uncultured Clostridia bacterium
CCCGCCATCCGTTTGGCGGGCAGGGTGGGTGAATACGGCAAATCTTTTCATTCGCAAGTATAATTAAGCGCCGAATATCTTTTTCCAGTAGCCGGCATAGCCGACCGCCAGAATCACAACGATGACGGCGGGCACGGCATAGCTCATATAGCCTTTCAGCCAGGATGGGTAGCGGACCCCTTCGCCCTCGTTGGCCTCCTTGAGGAAGTTTTTCCAGCCCCAGCCGTTTTTGCGCGTGCAGAACAGCACGTAGCTCAGTGAACCAATCGGCAGCAGGTTCCCCGAAACAATGAAATCCTCCAAATCCTGCACGGTCGAGCCGGAGCCAAGCGGCTGGAAGCCCGACCACAGGTTGAACCCGAGCACACACGGCATGCTGAGCACAAAAATCAGGATCAGGTTAACCACACAGGCTTTTTTCCGCTCCCAGCCGAATAAATCCTGGGTCATGGAGATGATGTTCTCGAACACCGCAATAATGGTGCTCATCGCGGCAAAGCACATGAACAGGAAAAACAGCGTGCCCCAGAAACGCCCGCCCATCATGTGGTTGAATACATTGGGCAGGGTGATAAAAATCAGGTTCGGCCCGGAATCCGCCGAAATCCCGAACGCGAAGCAGGCGGGGATAATCACCAGCCCCGCGCTGAACGCAACGAAGGTATCCAGCACGCCGACGTTAATGGCTTCCCCGAGCAGGCGGCGCTCCCGCCCGATGTAGCTACCGAAAATCGACATTGCGCCGATACCCATGGATAGCGTGAAAAATGCCTGGTTAAGCGCTTCATACAGGACGTTGAACAGCCCGTTTTCGCGGATGGCGTCGAGGTTTGGCACCAGATAATAGCGCAGGCCTTCCCCCGCGCCGGGCAGCGTCACCGAGCGCACCGCCAGCGCGCCAATCAATAGGACGAGCATGCCCATCATTACCTTTGTGATTTTTTCGACGCCCTTTTGCAGGCCGAGCGAGCACACAAAGAAGCCCAGCAGCACCACCACCGCCAGCGCCATCGTCATGCCGTAAGGGTCGCCCAGCATCGCGCCGAATTCGGCGGCGACCGCTTCGGTCGGCAGCCCGGAAAAGACCCCCATCGCGCTTTTGACCAGATAGGAAAACATCCAGCCGGACACCGGCGCGTAAAACATCATCAGCAGGTAACAGCCCAGAATGCCAATCCAGCGGAGCACGTGCCAGTGCGTACCGGTTGGCTCAAGCCGCTGGAAGGACAGGGCAATCGACGTGCGGCTCGCGCGCCCAATCGAAAACTCCATCGTCAGAACCGGCATGCCGAGCAGCAGCAGGAAGGCAAGGTAAATCAGGATAAAGGCCGCGCCGCCGTTCTTGCCGACGATATACGGGAAACGCCAGACGTTGCCCAGCCCGATGGCGCAGCCCGCCGAAATCAGGATAAAGCCGATCCGGCTGCCAAAGGATTCTCGCTCTCTCATAAATACACCCCTGTTTTGTGCCTGGGGGACGGTTCCGGACGGCCTGGCGGCATCCGTCTGCCGCCCACTGTTTCTTCACGTCCCCGTATCTGCGGAAGGCGGTGGATACCGGCACTTCCACGGGCAGGCTTGTAATAATTCCTCCATAGTTTATCATAAAAACAGGCGCGCCGCAACAGAAAACCGCAAAATATTCAAATAAGCCTGCTGCAAATTACCTTCCATGCGTTGATATGATACGATATGGCAGCCTGAACCGCGCGGGCTTAAAGTTTCGGGCGGCGGCTTTTCTTTCCTCCTCCAGTGTGGTATGATAAACCTGTTTCAGAACTGACGAGGAGGCCATCCAATGCCCCATATCCTGATAATTGAAGACGATACCGATTTTAACAATTCCACCGCCGCGTATCTGCGCCGGAAAGGGTGCCGGTGCAGCCAGGCGTTTTCCGGCACGGAGGGCAGGCTGCTCTGGCAGGCGGGCGGCATTGATTTGCTGCTCGTTGATCTGATGCTTCCGGGGCTGCCGGGCAGTGAGCTGATCGAGGAGATCCGCCAGTCCAGCCGGGTGCCAGTAATCGTTCTGTCAGCCAAAGCGGAGCTGTCCGACAAGGTAGCGCTGCTGGGGCTGGGGGCGGACGACTACCTGACCAAGCCCTATCAATTGGAGGAGCTGTGGGCGCGAATACTGGTGCAGCTGCGCCACGCCAGCGCCGCCCCTGTGGGGGAGCTTCTGCGCTACAGGGACTGGGTGCTGAACCCGGAGGAAATGACGCTGACCGCCGTTGGCCAGCCGGTCAATCTTACCGCCCACGAATTCAAGATTGTGGAGCTGCTGGCGGGCCGTCCAAAGAAGGTATTTACCAAGCAGCAGATTTATGAGGCGGTCTGGCAGGAGGAATACGCCGTGGAGGACAAAACCATTACCGTCCATATCAGCAATATCCGCGCCAAGCTGCGCCCCAGCGGCACGGACGGCTATATCCAGACCGTGTGGGGCATCGGCTTTAAGCTCGCTGAGTAACTTTATACTTTTTTTACCTTTGCTTTGCGAAGTCTGGGCACTTGTCTGTTAGACTGAATCTGCAAACAAAAAAGGAGGCTTTTGCATGGCAGTGATACAGACAATGGGGCTGTCCAAACGTTACAAAAATAAATGGGCGGTGAACCATCTCGATTTGCGGGTAGAGCAGGGGGACATCTACGGCTTTATCGGCAGGAACGGCGCGGGCAAGTCCACCACCCTGAAGCTTTTATGCGACCTGGCAAGCCCTACGCAGGGGCAGGCGCTGGTTTTCGGCAAGCCTGTCCGCGACCCGGTGGCACGCCGCCGGGTGGGGGCGCTGATTGAACAGCCGGGGCTGTACCCCGACCTGAGCGGACGGGAAAACCTCCGGCTGTATGCCACCCTGCTGGGGCTGGACAGCCCCGGGCGGCAGGTGGAGGAAACCCTCGGAACCGTGGGGTTAGACCCGCAGGAGAAAAAGCCGGTGCGCCATTATTCCATGGGCATGAAGCAGCGGCTGGGGGTTGCCATGGCTTTGCTGGGCGGGCCGGATTTGCTGCTGCTGGACGAGCCGATCAACGGCCTGGACCCGGAGGGCATCCGGGAAATGCGGGAGCTGCTGCTGCGGCTGAACCGGGAACAGGGGCTGACGATTCTGATTAGCTCGCACATTCTGGGGGAGCTGAGCAAGATTGCCACCCGGTACGGCATCATTCAGGAGGGACAGATGGTGGAGCAGATTACCGCCGAAGAGCTGGGGCAGAAATGCACCGACTATCTCCATTTGCGGGCGGACCAGCCGCAGAAGGCAGCGGCGCTGCTCGAACGGGAACTGCACCTGTCCCGCTGGGAAATGCAGCCGGAGGGTGAAATTCGGATTTACGATACCGCAGACGCAAAGGCTGTGGGACAGATTCTCACCCAGGCGGGCGTTGCGGTGGAGGAAATGGGGCTGCACCGGCAGGATTTGGAAGGTTATTTTCTGGAGCGGATGGGGGGAAGCGGTCATGTTTAATATGCTGCGGATGGATTTGCGGCGGATGTTCCGGAGCCGTGGTTTCAAGATTGTCCTGCTGGTGACTGCGGCGCTGATTTTAATGGTATCCCTGATGATCGCCATGGTTTCCGACCCGGCGTCAATGGATGATATGAGCGCCCAAGGCGCGGATATCGACGAGTACGACCGCCAGATGGCGGAGGAAATGCGCAGTATGACCCAGCTTGACCTGGTGCACGAGACGCTGTGCAACGGCTTCCTGCTGTGCGTGGTTGGAATCGGTTTTACCCTGTTTGTGGGCGGGGACTTTTCCGGCGGCTTCATTAAAAACACCTGCTGCGCCCAGCTCCGCCGGGGTACTTATGTCCTGTCGAAAGTGCTCACCGCAGGGGTTTACAGCGGCATCCTCACCCTTTGGTGCATCGTGCTGATGCTGCTTGCGCCGCGCCTGTTCGGTATGCGCCCTTTGGCGAACGCTGTCCCGGATATCCTGCAATACGTGTTCTGGATGTGGCTTCCGCACTGGGCGTTTGCCCTGATGGGGCTGGCAATCGTCCTGCTGACGCGAAGCACCACGCTGGGGGTGATGGTGTCCTCAGTGGCCGGGGGCAACCTGACAGTGCTTACGCTGGGCACGCTGAACCGCCTGCTGCACCTTCCGCCCTTTGAGCGGTACTTGCTGGCTTCCGTGGTCAACGGCGTTTATACTCCCCAGGGCGGCGTGACGCAGGCGGGGATGGTTCTGGCCTGTGCCGTCGGTTGGGCGGTTGTTTATGGGGCCGTGAGCCTGTTGGCGATGGAGAAACGCGACATATAAGGAGGAGGGTTCATGCTGCCGGTTCTGATTTTCGCCCTTGCCGCGCTGGGGATTGCGGTTTGCCGCCTGTGGTCTTACCACGCCCAGCTACTGGAAATGGCACGGGTTTTGGAGGAGACCCCGCCCGAAAGCAACCTGCGGCTGACGGTGCGGATGCCCGGCGCGGCACCGCGGCGGCTGTGCCGCGCGGTCAACGCGCGGCTCGAGGAGGGGCGGCAGCTTCGTCTGGAAACCCTGCGAAGGGAGCAGGAACTAAAATACACCATGGCAAGCATCTCCCATGATATCCGTACCCCGCTGGCGGGGGCGATGGGCTATTTAGAGCTTCTGGAAGGGGAGCCGGAGCGGCAGGCGGACTATTTGCGCATTGTCAGAAAGCGGCTGGCGGAGCTGGACGGGCTTTTAGAGGAATTGTTCCTTTATACCCGTTTGCAGAGCGGCTCCCTGCCGCTGGAATGCGGTGAGCTGGCGGCGCTGCCGCCCCTCTGGGACGCGCTCGCGGAGTTTTACCCGCAGCTGGAAGCGGCGGGGATTGCGCCGGTGCTGCAATTTGACCGGGAGGATATGAAGGTTTACGCCAGCCCGGAAGCGCTGGGACGAGTGTACCGCAACCTGATTGCGAACGCCCTGCGCCATGGCGGCGGGGGATTGGCGGTTTCCGGCAGAGACGGGGAAATTTGCTTTTCCAACGTGCTTGCGCCCGGTTCTATGCCGGATACCGCCCATTTATTTGACCGTTTCTACCAAAGCAGCCCAGCCCGGACAAAGGGCGGGGCTGGCTTGGGGCTTTCCATCGTACGGGAGCTGATGGAACGGATGGGCGGGCGGGCGTCCGCCCAAATCACGGGGGACACGCTGGAAATCAGGCTGTCCTTTGCGCGCAAAGCATAAGGCTGGCGGCGCGCCGCTGGATGTGAACAGGCTTCAGCATAAAGAGGGATATCCGGCGCTTCTGCCCGATATCCTTCTTTTTTGAATAGTTATCTTATGAAAAAGGGGTAGAAATTTATTGATATGTGTGGTATAATCATACCATTCATCAATCCGTGAAGGGAGGCCCCTCTATGCCCGACCATCCCCTGCCCGCCCTCAGCCCCAACGGGCGCAGGCTCATCCAAAAATTGGCGGAGCTGCCGCGCGGCTGGCTGACCGCTGCCGCACTCGCGGAAGCCATCAGCGTCAGCCGCCGCACTGTGCTGCGCGAGCTGCCCGGCGTCGAGCGCTGGCTGACCGCCGCAGGCTTCCGGTTCCTGCGCAGCCCCGGACAGGGCCTGCTGCTCGACGAGGACGACTGCGCGCCGCTGCTGGCGCTGCTGGAAACCGGCCCGGCTGCCGACGTCCCGCGCGACGAGCGCCGCAGGCGGCTGCTTGCCATCCTGCTCGCGGCGGAGGAGCCGCGCAAGGCCTACGCCCTCTCCCGGGAGCTTTCCACCTCGGAGCATATGCTGTCCGCCGACCTCCAATGGGCGGAGGGATGGCTGCGCCCATATGATGTGCGGCTGTGCCGCCGCCCGGGCGTGGGCTTCTGGCTGGAAGGGGAACCCGACAAGCGCCGCCGCGCCGCCAGCGCGCTGCTGCGCATCCAGCTTCCCGAGGACGCGCTGCGGCTTGGGAAGCCCCTGGCGCTGCCCGGCCTGCTCTCCCCCGAGACCGCCGGAAAGACCTGGGCCGCCCTGCGCGCGTTTGAACGTGCGGAAGGGCTTTATTTCAGCGATGCGGGCTTCCTTTCGCTGGCGCTGCACTGTGCGCTGTCCATCGAGCAGCTGCGGGCGGGCTGCTGGGCACCGTCCCCTGTCGGGAAAAATGTCAGCCTGAGCCGCGCCGCCCGTCTGGCCGCACAGCTCGAACAGGCTTTCGGCATCCGGCTGCCAACCGATGAGCTGCGCTGCCTGGCGCTGTATCTGGAAGCCTACGGCGGCGCGTCCGGCGAGGACGACTGGGGCAGCGCGGACGAACTCGAGCTGCGGGATATCGCCACCCAGCTGATCGCCCTGGTCGGGCAGGCGCTTGAAATTGACCTCAGCGGCTATCCTTCGCTGGCGGAGGATCTTTGCTGCCACCTGCGCCCTATGCTGTACCGCATGGAACAGGGCGTCCCGGTGGAGAACCCTCAGCTGACGGTCATCCAAACCGAGTACGCGCCCATCTGGAAGGCGACCCGTACCGCCTGCGACGCGGTGGAAGCGGCGCTCAGCCTGCCGCCCATCCCGGATGAAGAAGCGGGCTTCCTGGCGATGCATTTCGGTGCGGTGCTCGAGCGGGAATCGCTCATACGCATGCGTGTCTGCGCGATGACCGTCTGTCCGTTCGGTATGGCGTCCAGCAAATTCCTGGCGTCCCAGCTGATGAAGGAATTCCCCAGCCTGCATATCACCTCGAGCGGCTCGACGCGCGGACTGTCCGTGGAAAAGCTGCGCGAGCAGGGGATAGATCTGCTGGTTTCCACGGTACCGCTGGAAATCGATTTTCCGCATGTCTGTGTCAATACGGTCCTGCAGGGGCAGGATCGCGCGATGCTGCGGGACGCGCTCGAACGGGTGCAGGCGCTCCCTGCCATCCGCGTGGAGAAGGCCGCGCCGAACGACGACCTACGCTACGTGGGGCGGCTGAGCGCCGAGCTGCTTGAGCTGCTTGCCACGCTGCGGATTGAAACGGTACGCCTGCCCGCGACGCGGGGGGCGCTGATTGCGGCGGCAGCCAGGCTGTTTTCCCCGGATGGCCCCGGCCCCATTGAGCGCGCGCTGCTGCGCCGGGACAGGGTTGCGGATACCTATATTAAACCGCTTTGGGCGCTGCTGCTGCACTGCAAAACAAACCTTGTCCCCGGCTGCCGTCTGGGTTATCTGCGGGCAGAGCCGCCGGTCTATGAGGACGGCAAGGTGATTCGCGGCGCGCTGGTGCTGCTGGCCCCGGATGTTGCCGAGGAAGTGCCGGTCGAGGTGATGCAGGCGGTGAGCGCGCTGCTGATTGAAGAGCCTGACCTGATCGAAGCGCTCCGTGCGGATGACGCGCCGCGTGCGGCGAAAATCCTGGAACAGGGGCTGAACCGCCGTTTCCGCGACGCGATGCACCGCAAGTGGCAGGGCTGAAAACGCGGCGGCAAACACGGAACCAAGGATGAATGACCATGAAAAAAGTAATTTCCACTGCAATGGCGCTGCTGTTGCTGCTGGCCGTCCCTGCCGCCGCGGCGGAGGCCACCCCGGCACAGACGGCGCAGGCGGTTTCTGAAACCACAACTTTATTCCAGCTGCCGATGGAGCTTTCCGCCGTTTTGAAGCCGGAGGACGATATGCGAAAGGCACAAATCTTGTACAGCAAAATCGAGGCCGGGCTTGAGGCCCTGACAGGGCTGGACGGCAAAGCCTATATCGACCTTTCCGGCTGCGCGCTATCCGGCGTGGACGGCGGCGCGGACGCGGCGCTGCTCGACAGGGTTTATTCGCTGGTGTATTTCAACCACCCGGAATTCTGTTATGCAACCGGCGGCTATGTGACGGTTTGCGAAAGCGGGGTGGGGGAGCCTGTGCTGGGCGTCCGGCCCGAATACAACGCGTTTGCGAAGCAGCCGGGGGCGGTTGAGACGTTCCGCGCCGCGGCGGATGAGATTTACTCCCGTGTGAAGGATATCAGCGACCCGGTAGAATGTATGCTTGCCGTTTACGACGCGCTTGCCGTCCGGAATGTTTACAACTGGCAGGTCGGCACGGGGCGCCGGGGCAGCGCGCCCCCGGAAGCTTGGAACGCATACAGCGCACTGGTCACCGGGGATACGGTCTGCAAGGGCTACGCCATGGCTTACCGCCTGCTGCTGAACCGCTGCGGCATTCCGTGTATTGCGGTGGGCAGCCCTAAAATGAACCATATCTGGAACATTGTGCTGCTGGACGGGCAGTGTTATCACGTGGACGTCAACTGCTCGAATTTCGACCTCCCGTCACTGCCGGGGCGCAGCATCCACAGCCGGTTCCTGCTGTCGGATGAAACCATCCGGGAAAAGTACGGCTTCCACGGCTGGACTGCCTTCGGGCCGATGGGCTGGAACGTCGCCGCGCCCGCCTGCACCAGCAAACAATATGAAGCCGGCTGGGCGTTCAACGGGACGGAGCTGCCGCTTTACCGGTGGGACGGTAACTATTTTTACCTTCAAAAAGCGGAGAAATGGATACTGTTCCAAGGCGGGTTGTCGGGCGCGGGGACTGCGGTCGCCGCGCTGCCGCTGTACAGTCGGGGCGGGAAGCTGGCTTCCGGCATCGTCTGGGCGGGCGGCTGCCTGTATTACATCGATGAAAGCACCAACCTGGTGTGCTGTACGCTCGGGGACGGACAGCGCCGTGTGCTGGGGCACATCCCGTTTACGGCGCAGCCCTCCCCGGACGGCGCTTATCCGGCGGAGCTGGACGGGATTGGCCTGCGTTACGCGCCGGGGAAAATCCGGGCGGTTTCCCGTACCCGGCGGAACGAGCTGGCGGTTTTCCCGCTCTCCGAATAGAAAAAGGCCTCACCTTTTGGTGAGACCTTTTTTGCGCCGTCAGCCTTCGTCCAGATAGCTGCCGACAGGATGGTTATTGTACTGCATTTTCAGTTCCAGGATAATAGAGCCGTCCGGCTCCTCGTGCCGCCCCAGCACCTTATATACGGTGCGTTTGCGGTCGAGCGAACACAGATAGGCTTCCGCCTCGTCCTTGACCGCGCTGACGGCGGCGGCGTGCGCCAGGCCGTCCTTTAACTGGAAATGAATGGTTTTCGTGATACATGCGGATCGGATGCGTTTCATAGCGGTTCCTCCTCCTTAATGAATAACAATATTGTATCATTTTTTTGAGGATTCCGCGCTAATGTTATTTTTGCGCCGCCGAAAAGTTTGTGAATTCTGCGCATGGGGACGCCGCCCCTGTTTGGTGGAATTGCCGGTTATTCGGTCGGGATGGCCCAGCTTTCGAGCGCGCCCTCCAAGCTGTCATAACGGATCGTGAACCCGTAGCCGTCCTCTTGGCCGGGCAACAGCGCGTCGGGGAAATCCACCTCGACGTGGTCCTGGAAGAAAATCACCCGTTCGGGCTGGAACGCGGCGGCAAGCTCGCTGAACAGCGCCGGATCGGTGACACCGTCGAGCAGCCGTTCCATCGCCGTTTCCTGCGGGACGGAGAACAACGACCAGAGGTCAAACTTTTTGCCGGTTTCCCGGTCGAACACCGCGCCCAGCCGGTAGTCCTGAAGCAGCTTCCCGTTCAGGTGCACGGTGGTATAAAAGCTGATGATGCGGCTGGTGGAGGCAACCGGCATGGTTTCCTGCGTGACCGTCCGTTCCTGCCAGCCTTCCGCGCCGGACTCTTGGTAGTCGGTGTAGGCGGCTTCCAGCTCGGCCTGCAAGTCGTAGAGCGTGCCCTGTTCGTCAAAATATAACTGGATTGCGCGTTTCGCGTCCTCGGACAGGGTGTCGAAACCGTCTGCGCCTTCGGCTGCGGCGGCTTCGGGCGTGCCTGGCCCGCTGACTGTCAGCAGCGCGGTACCGTCGGGCAGACGGTAAAAATCATAATCATTTTCGTTGGACTGCCAAAGGCTGACCCGCGTTCCGTCCGGCAGGACGGCGGCGGTTTCCTGCACCAGCGTCCATTCCGCTTGGGGCGGATCTATCTCTTTGCCGCAGCCCGTCAGGTACAGCATGCCAAGCAGCAGCACCGCAATCCATTTGCCTCGTCCCATTTCAATCCTCCTGTCCGTCCCGGCGTATCTTCCTGCTTTTCCATTATACCACCGGCGGACAGGCTGTGCAACCGAAAGCTTCGGCTTCCCATGATGAAAAAAGCAGCTCCCGGCTGTGCATTCTGCCCGCAGGAAAAAACGTTGGCAGATGCTTCCGCGTATGTTATAATAAGGAAAAGACCACGCGCCCGAACGCGTGAAAGGAGCGCTGCAAGATGGAAAAACAGATGTTTAACAACTCACATATCCTCGCATGGCTGCAATACTATGCGGAGAACACCGATATCGACCTGCAAAAAATCAAAATTTTGGATATTACCCGTAAAAACAGGAACCTCATCCCGACGGTGGAATCCAACGAGGCCGTGCTGGTCTTTACCGAGGCTGGGCATCAGGATATTTTTTACCGGATGTGGAACGCCGGTCTGGGCGACTGCGTCGTGTGGTATAATGAAGGCTCCGAGCCGAGCGGCGCAATCCTTACCAACAAGCTGTGCGACATGATTAACCGCGGCATCAACGCGTCCGCCGCCATGCTGATTCTCAACAGCAACGCCCGCACGACCTATAAAGTGGGCATGGAGAACAGCCGCTTCTCGCGCGGCTCCATCCGCTATGTGGGCAGCGAAATCCGCGCCGTTATCCTCAACAAAATGCATATCTCCCTGCGGGACACGGTCTGCGTGGTCAGCGGCGCGAGCATTGCGGTCGAGTCCGCCATCATCGCCGCCGAGGGCGAGGTCATCGCGGTGGAGTACAGCGCCAGCGACCGCCGCACGCTGGAAGAAAACGTGGACCGCTTCGGGCTGGGCAACGTGACCATCATCGACCATATTGACGACCGGACAATGGAAGGGCTTCCGGTGCCATCGATTGCCATGCTCGTGGCCTCCGCCAGCATGGAACAGGAAATCCAGTGCCTGCTCCGCGTGAACCCGCATATGGAATTTATCATTTATACCTTAGATTTCCGGTGCGCCGCGTCCATCCCCACACTGTTTGAGCAGTACGGCATCGGCGGAACCGAGGTTATCCAGATGGCCGTGTCGCGGCTTTCGCCCAAGAATACCTTTGTGGACGAGCCTGCACCGTGGCTGATTTCCGGCAAAGCGTAACAGCCAGCCCTTTTCGCGTCTCCCCCGAAAGCATCTCCGGGGGAGGCGTTTTGCATGGGGCGGGCGCTCCCGCCCCCCTCCGGGCACTTTTTTCAGGTAAAGCACTGCTATTCTAAATTATCCTCTTGCCAAACCGCCAAAAATGTGTTATTCTGTTAAAAGTGTGTAAAATATTTTAATTAGGAGCGCAGCTATGCTAGTATCAGAAGTCATTGTATTCATTATTTACTTAGCGTTCATGCTGTCCATCGGCGTCTATTTCTTCTTCAAGAACAAGGACGGCGGCGAGAAGACCTACTTCCTCGGCGGACGGCAAATGGGCGCGTGGGTCACCGCCCTTTCAGCGGGCGCGTCGGATATGAGCGCCTGGGTGCTGATGGGCCTGCCGACCTCCATCTATGCGCTGGGGCTTGGACAGGTGTGGATTTCGGTTGGCCTTGCCATCGGCTACACCCTCAGCTGGATTTATGAAGCGCCGCGCCTGCGCCGCTTCTCCATCGTGGCGAATGACTCCATCACCATCCCGCAGTACCTGACCAACCGTTTCCTGTCGCGCTCGCGCGCACTGCAAATCATCTGTGCCGCCGTGTTTCTGGTTGCCTATACCATTTACTCGGCTTCCAGCATCAAGGCGTGCGGCACGCTGTTCAATACCGTTATCGGTATGGACGCTACGCTTGCGATGTACCTTGCGGCGATTATCATTATCAGCTATACCTTCCTTGGCGGTTTTTCGGCAGTCTGCTGGACTGACTTTTTCCAGGGCATGCTGATTCTCGGCGCGATGCTGATTGCCCCGATTTTCGCGGCGGCGCGGCTGGAAGGCGCGACGGGCGGCGCAATCCCCGGCGAATACTGGAACGCCTTCACCAGCTGGAAGGATATCGTTTCCGGCCTGGCGTGGGGCCTCGGCTACTTTGGCATGCCGCATATCATCATCCGCTTTATGTCGCTGAAATCCCAGCGTGAGCTGAAGAAATCGGCAAAAATCGGCATTGCCTGGACGGTTTTGATTGTCCTCTTTGCGGCGCTGATTGGCGTCATCGGACGTATGTTCCTTGGCTATGATGAGTCCATTAACCAGAATTCCCTGGTGTTTATCGCCATCGTGCGCCGGATTTTCCCCGGTGTGATTTCGGGTATTCTGCTTTCGGCGGTCCTCGCCGCTTCCATGAGCACGGCGGACAGCCAGCTGCTTGCGGCGGCTTCGGCGTTTGCGAGCGACGTTTACAAGCCGGTCATCCGCAAGAACCGCGCCACCGACAAGGAAATGCTGTGGATTGGCCGCGCGGTCGTCGCCGTGATTGCGGTGTGCGCGCTGATGATTGCTTCCAACCCGAACGCAGGCTCCATCATGAGCCTGGTTTCCAACGCGTGGGGCATTTTCGGCGCGGCGTTCGGCCCGACGATTATGCTCAGCCTGTTCTGGAAAAAGCTCAACTTCAAGGGCGCGGCTGCGGGCATCCTTGTGGGTGCGGCGGTTGATATCGGCTGGCTGGTGTTCCTGTCCTCGACCGGTATTTATGAAATTCTGCCCGGCTTTATCGCGGGGCTGATTGCGGCGGCTGCGGTTTCCGCGCTGACCGGCGCGCCGGGACGCGATGTCCAGGCACTGTTTGATAAAGCGGCAGCATACAAAGAGTGATTGCAGAACCATAATAAAATAACAAAAACCGGCCCCGTCCGCTGCGACCAAACAGCGGGCGGGGCTGCTTTTGTCCCGCCGGGAAGCGTGCCCTTTCCGGATATGGCGGCAAACCAAAAGCAAACCTCTCGCAAGGCTGGTTTTCGGCTGTGAAACCACCAGTTGTTTTAGCATGCAGTTTGCAAAACAGGTCGGGGTGCCGCCGGAAAAGGATCGGAAAACTTATACTCGCGAATGAAAAGATTTGCCGTATTCACCCACCCTGCCCGCCATCCGT
>CAJUJQ010000089.1 GCA_910586575.1 uncultured Clostridia bacterium
ATTCACAGTTTAGCCAGGGTTTGTTCATAGAATGTTAACTCACTCAAATACCGTGGCTCCGGATGCCGCCGGCCTTGACAGAACGCCGATGGCCTGTCAAGGCTAAACCGCTTCGCGGCGGCTGACTCGGTGCATATCAGTTGTGGCTGGCTCAGGCCTCGACAAAGCCAGGTTTGTAAAAATTTGGTTCACGCATTTTTTCTATGCGTGGTCTTGACAAGGGGATCATTATAGTAGTTCAGCCATTGTCCCGCGCGGTGATGCTTTTTAGGAACTGCTGCGCCTTGCGGAAATCCTTTTCATTCGGGTGCTTCCGGGCAATCCCGCCGATTTTCCCCCAAAAACCATAGGTATCATAGCCCCTGCATTGGAATGCGCCCAGGCAGGGCACGCCCTTTTCCTGAAGCTTGCTTTTGAGCTTCTTTGTGTAATCGCAGGCGGCAACCCCGCAGGTATCTACAAAAAAGACCTGCTGCCCTTTTTCAAAGGCCGCTTGCTCCAGGAACCGGGCAATCGATTCATGCAGCGTGAAGAAATAAACCCCGGACGCAAGCCCGATTACGTCATATCCTGAGATATCCGGGCAGCTGTCCTTGGTGATATCCACAAGTGTTGCGGGCACGGCATCGGCCATGCGCTTTACGAGCTTTCTGGTATTCCCGTGATGCACGGAGGCGTAAAGAATGATGATTTTCATCCGATAAACTCCTTTCAGGGATGAAAAGTGCCCGGACAGAAATGGCTGTCCGGGCGCTTGTAACCGTATCAATTGGGAACAGTTTAAAAATAACTTGCGACAATCGCCTGCATCTTCTTCCGACATATTGCGCCCAGTTTCCTTGACAGCTTGCCTGCGGAAAAGCGCCTTGTCCGGCGAAAGAATCTGCGGCGCGCTTGTCACAATTTATTTCGTCACAGTTCCTTCGATATTACTGCGGCATATCGGCAGGCTTTACCGACTCGACCAAACCGGTCGCCAACCCGGCAAGGCTTTGGATTTCGCTGGGGATGATGATTTTGGTAGACTTGCCGTCGGCAGCCCTCCCGAAAGCTTCCAGCGCCTTGAGACGGATGACCTGATCGCTTGGCTCGGCTTTGTTCAGCATTTCGAGTGAATCGGCCAAAGCCTTCTGTACGGTCAGCAGTGCTTCGGCTTCGCCCGCTGCTTCTTTAATCTTCGCAAGGCGGTTCGCTTCGGCGCGCAGGACGGTCGATTCCTTTTCACCTTCGGCAACCAGAATCGCGGACTGCTTCTTACCTTCGGCAACCAGAATGGATTCGCGGCGTTCGCGTTCGGCCTTCATCTGCTTTTCCATGGATTCCTGAATGGCGGCGGGCGGGATGATGTTTTTCAGCTCGACACGGTTGACTTTAATGCCCCATGCATCGGTTGCTTCGTCCAGGATCGCGCGCATTTTGGTATTGATGATGTCGCGGCTGGTCAGCGTCTGGTCAAGCTCCAGGTCGCCGATGATGTTACGCAGGGTCGTTGCGGTCAGGTTTTCGATGGCTGCCATCGGGCTTTCAATACCGTAGGTGAACAGCTTCGGATCGGTTACCTGGAAATAGACGACCGTATCAATCTGCATGGTAACATTATCCTTGGTAATCACCGGCTGCGGCGGGAAATCTACCACTTGTTCCTTGAGCGTTACCTTGCGGGCAACGCGCTCGAACAGTGGGATTTTGAAATGCAGGCCGGTTTCCCAGGTCCCCTGATAGGTGCCAAGGCGCTCAATGACGTAAGCGCGTGCCTGCGGGACGATTACAATATTGCTGGCGATAAATGCAATCAAAATAACGATTAGTACCAGCCATAAAATGAAGAATGGCATAAATTTTCCTCCTTTTCCGAAACAACGGCTCTCGCATCCGGCTTTCGCCGGTTATTCCGTGTCCTCCGTGTTTTCCACTCTTTCGACAATGACCTTAACGCCCTGGATTTCGCGGATGCGCACCAGCGCACCGACCGGGCAGCCGTCGCTGTCTACAGTGCGCGCGGACCAGACCTGACCGAACACCTTGACGGCACCGGATGCCTGCATATTGTCGATGGCCTCGGTCACAACCGCAGTCTGTCCAATCACCCGGTCAGCATTGGTCGCCGCACCCTTCGGCCTGAGGAAGCGCCTGCAAAACGGACGCACCAGCACCAGCAGCGCCGCGGAAAACAGCACGAAAACCACCAGTTGTGAGCCAAAGCCGAACCCTATACTGGCCGCAATCAGTGCCGCGATTCCGCCGACTGAAAACCAGATCGAGTTGAGGCTGAGCGTAACCGCTTCCACCGCGACCGTGACCAGGATCACGGTAACCCAGAGCATGATCGGGTTGAATCTGAGGATCATTAGAAAAACCTCCTTTTCAACGTACTGATATTAGTATAGCACATTTGCCTGCTAAAGTATAGCCATCTTTTGTAAATAAAAAATTACATCGACGGAAGATTACCGGGGTATCCTTTTCGTTGCCGCAAGGGGATGTCCGCTAGGATTCTGATAGGAGACAATGCTGTTTTCTGAAAGCGCAATTTACTGAAATTAAGCGCAATTTACTGAAATTGACAAATGCGACATCATAAAAATTGTGGGATTCTAAGAAAAATTATCATAAACAAACAAGGAAATTACAAATTTCTGCGCATGATTTATCATAAACTTACCCGTGAAAAAATTTTTCTCCCTATTAGGGCGATTACACAAAAAAAGGTCTTTTTTTATTGACCATTTTGTGATATATTAAGTAAAGGACGGCGTGAATCACATGTGGCACAAGCAGTTCCGACGCCGTATCGCGTGGTGGGAAACCGCATATTTCAGGAACATTTTGTGCTGTCATAATGGTTCCACGAAAAGACGGAAATTACCCAAGACTTATTCAAGAGGGAATCGAAATGGAACGAGATGCACTTACCCGCGCAGATATTTTCTGCTACGCAAAAGAGCACTTTGGCAGTGAGCCGGAATATTTATGGGCGCGGACACCGGAAAGTGCGGTGCTCCGTCACGCGGATAACCGGAAGTGGTACGCGATCGTCATGCCAGTCGAACGGGCACACCTGGGGTTGCCTGGGGAAGGCGTGTTCGATGTCCTGAACCTGAAATGTGACCCGGCTCTCGTCGGCGCGCTGCGCACCCGTCCGGGTTTCCTGCCCGCTTACCATATGAATAAAGAACGTTGGATTACATTGCTGCTGGATGGTCCGGTTTCCCGGGAAGAAGGCTTCCAGCTGCTGGAAATGAGCTATGAACTGACGAAACAGAAAATGAAAAAAGCGTCCGGCAAACAGAAACAGCCGTAATGAATCCACAGTCGGAATCCATTCGCCAAAAACGTACCGCCGTCTGCGGTTTTGGTCCTTATTTGTTGGCTACGGCAATTGGCCGTCCATATACATGATAGAAAGTGAAGGAGTGTTCGTACAATGATTCGTTTGCAGGGAAAGGGTGTTTCCACCGGTGTGGCTACCGGCCCACTTTACTTTTACCGCCGGGGCGGCGGGGATATCGTCCGGCATGAAATTGCTGATGTTGCGGCGGAGCTGGAGCGCTTTGAAGCGGCGCGGCTGTCCGCGATTGACCAGCTGAAGGCGCTTTATGATAAGGCGCTGGCAGAGGTGGGCGAGGAGAGCGCGCAGCTGTTTGAAGCCCATCAGCTGATGCTGGACGACCTCGACTATATCGAGAGCATTCAGGGCATGATCAATGATAAGGTGAACGCCGAAGCGGCGGTTTCCGATACGGCAGGAATCTTTGCGGACATGTTCGCCAATATGGATGACGCATATATGCAGGCACGCGCCGCCGATGTGCGCGATATCTCGACACGTGTGATCGGGATTCTGAGCGGTGTGGCCGCGGGCGGCATCAATTCGGATGTTCCGGTTATTTTGGCTTCCGATGACCTCGCACCCTCCGAAACCGTACAGCTGGATAAGTCCAAAATCCTTGGCTTTGTCACCCAGGGCGGCTCCGGCAACAGCCATACCGCAATCCTGGCGCGTACCATGGGCATTCCCGCGATTTGCAGCGTCGGCGAGGCGCTTACCAGCGATTACGAGGGCAAGGACGTGCTGATTGACGGACAGACCGGTGAGGTTGTCTTTGACGCCGACGAAGCTACCAGCGACCGCCTGCTCAGGAAACAGGCCAAGGAACGCGCACTCAAGGAGCTGCTTGAAAAGCTTAAGGGTCAGCCTAACGTTACCCTGGACGGCAAGAATGTTATGGTTTACTGCAACATCGGTTCCCCTGAAGATGTGGACTCCGTGCTCCGCAATGACGGCGGCGGCATCGGCCTGTTCCGCTCCGAGTTCCTCTATCTCCAAAATGACGATTATCCGTCTGAGGAGCAGCAGTTCCAGGCGTATAAGGCTGTGGCGGAGCGCATGGGCGGCAAGCGCGTGATTATCCGCACGCTGGATATCGGCGCGGACAAGCAGGCGGATTACTTCAAGCTTGACCATGAGGAGAACCCCGCAATGGGCCTGCGCGCAATCCGTATTTGCCTGACCCGCCCCGAGGTATTCCGTACCCAGCTGCGTGCGCTTTACCGTGCGTCCGCTTATGGCAAAATTGCGATTATGTTCCCGATGATTACTTCCGTTTGGGAGGTTCAGGAAATCAAACGCATCTGCGCGAATGTCCGTGATGAGCTGGCGGAAGAAGGCGTGGCAATGGCTGATTATGTTGAGCTTGGCATCATGATTGAGACCCCTGCGGCGGTGATGCTCAGCGACCGCCTTGCCCGGGAAGTGGACTTCTTTTCCGTTGGTACAAACGACCTGACTCAGTACACCCTTGCGGTAGACCGCCAGGGGCAGAACCTGGATAAATTCTTTGACGCGCACCATCCGGCGGTGCTCCGTATGCTCAAGCTGGCGGCTGACAACGCACACGCGGCGGGCATCTGGATTGGTATCTGCGGCGAGCTTGGCGCGGACGTGGGGCTGACCGAAACCTTCCTTGCGATTGGCATTGATGAGCTTTCGGTTTCCCCGTCGTCTGTCCTGCCGCTGCGCAGCACAATCCGCTCGATTGACAGTTCGGTCAAGCGTGATGAAATCCTGGAAGAGCTTGCAAAGTAAACCGCTGTTTTGTTGGAATTCCACGGCATGGTATCGGAAACGGTGCCATGCCGTTTTTCGGAGTGCGCGCTACGGTGGTTCTTCCTGTTGAATAGATGCCCTTTTGGGCTTGGAATACGGTTGTCCGGGAATGAAAAAAGCGGATTGTTGCATTTTGTATCCGGTTGTGGTATAATAAACAACGTATAAACAATAATCCATAATACCCTGGAGGAATTTCCCCATGCTGCGAAAAATTTTGCGCGCTGTATGCAGGGCCTGTTTGTGTGCATGCCTGGCGTTCCTGTTTTTGGTGTCCGCATCCGCTGCGGATACCGCGTATTTGATTTATTCCCATACGGACATTACCCGTTCCATTTTTGCGGTTTCCAATGCGATGGATCAAAGCCCGTCGGGCATCCTGACGATTCAGGAGGACTTTCAAAATTATACAATCCCAATCTACCGCGCCAGTTCCGGCTGTACGGTCACGGTGCAGGGCAGCGCCGCACAGTTGCGGGTGTTCCCGGTTGATGTGATTGGTACGATGGGTTCGGTCCGTTGGCCTGATGAGCTTTCTCCCGAAATCGGGAAGATGCAGGTAACCTTGGCCGAGGGTGTCCAGTCTATCCCGGCAAGCGATTTCCGGAATTATATTGGACGCCTGACCGGCGGCTATACGTATGAGGTCGGCGCGGGATTCCGGCTGACGGACGTGGGTTCTTATCTGGTCAGCCACTCCGACGGCGGGATGATGCCCAGCTCGGTAATTGTCCAGGTCAGCGGTGCGGGCGGCATTTCGTCCGGAAGCACAGTCGGTGATTTGCCTGCGTCTTCCGGGCTGTTTGGTCCAACTGTTGCCCAGTCGGTCAGCGCCACGCAAAACAGCGCGCCGGTCCTGATTAACGGCAAACGGGTCACTTTTGATGCATATACCATCAATGAAGGCACCTACGGCTATACTTATTTCAAGCTGCGTGACCTTGCCGCCGCATTGTCCGGCACTGAGAAACAGTATGAAGTGATGTGGGACAAAACAACCGAATCGGTCCTTCTGCTTTCTGGTATGCCCTATACAATGACCGGCGGGGAGCTTGCCGCCGGAAGCCCCGGCAAAAAAACAGCCAAGCTTTCCCATTCCTATATCTATAAAGACGGCATGCCCGCCAGTTTGACCGCCTATGTGATTGGGCAGAATAATTATTTCAAGCTGCGTGATATCGCCCAGCTGTTTAATTTTAGCGCCGATTGGGATAATGACGCGATGTGCATCGTGATTGACACCTCAAAGCCATATACCGGGAATTAAGCCATCAAAAAAACGGAAGGTTTTGCCTTCCGTTTTCTTAATGGTTAGATTTCACCGGCGCCTGTAATGGGGGCAGCGGCAGGGGCGCGGGACATTGACATTGCCGAAATGCCGTCGCTGCCTGCCGATTCCCCAGATTCAATGGATTCCAGCTCCTTGAGATCCTCTTCATCAAGAATGCTTTCCCATTCCTTCGGGTGGGGGTTTTCCTTGCGCTGCGATAAGGACAGCAGATAAAAGGACGGGTCATGCACCATCAGATATTTTTCATCCTCTGGCGGGATTTTGTCCCCACGGCGTAGCCGTGACGCGATTATCATGCATTTTTCCTGTTTTTTCTGATCCTTCTCCAGCTGCTTGAGCGGGGAGCTTGCTTCCTGCTCCGGCGTTTTCTCCCAGGCAAGCCGGTTCTGCTCCTTGACGAAAGCAAGGGCTTCCTTGGAAAGCGTCAGCCGGTCGGTATTTTTCTGTGGGGTGAAGGAAGCGCTTTTCTTCTGCGGCTTCCGTTCGGCGGATACCGTCCGTTCCCGGACGGACGGTCTTAAAACATCCCGGATATTCATGTGCAGTCCCTCCTATCCTTCTTTCCCTTATTTTAACACTTTCGAGCCTGCTTTTCAATAGAAAAAGGTGCGCTGCTGCGCACCTTTTTTGGAATTCTTATGCTGCCGGTTCACTGCTTTCCGGGGAATCTGCGCTTCCTTCCGGGGTGTCAGCCGGGACGGGATCCTCGCTGCCTTCGGCAGGCTCCTCCTTTTCGCCATTTGCGGCATCATCAGCGCCATACAGGTAATCCTGCACGGTATACAGGTCAATTGCATTGTACAGCTCATCGTTGCGGACAACGTCCATTGCTGCGGCGCGCTCTGCAAGCAGGTCGTCAATGGAGTACGCCTCCATATAGGCAGCGAAGGTATCGTGGTTTTGGGTAATATAATCATCCTCGAAGGGCAGGCGCTGGATGATGTGCCAGCCGTATTCGCTCTTGACCGGGTCGGAAATTTCACCCTCGGCAAGCGCCGCCGTACCTTCGTAGAATGCATCGACCATGTCGCCTTCCTTAAAGGCATAGCCGTCCGGCTGCTGGGCCATGCCGGGGTCCTCGCCGTATGCGGCAATCAGGCTGTCGAAGTTTTCTCCGCTCTTGGCGCGCTCCGCGACTTCTGCGGCCAGCGCTTCCGCATTTTCGGTTGCGTCGGTAATCAGGACATGCTTGGCGCGGAGATAGTTTTCATTCATGTACGTTTTGATTTCCTCGGTCGGGACGCGGTACTCGCCGCCCTCGCCGAACAGGAAGTCATTCAGCCGGGTATATATATAGGAATTGTACAGGCGGTTGTCAAAAAGCTGCTCAGTCATGCCGATATTGGAAAGCTGAGTCTGGAACTCCTCTTCGCCGCCCAGTGAATCAATGGAAGCCTGCTTCATGGAAAGCGCTTCGTCAATCTGTGCGCGGGTCAGGTGCACATTGTATTGGTCAACCAGGCCGATTGCCGCCTGACGTTCGGTCAGCTCCTGATCTACCGATGTACGGATTTGCTCCAGGAATTCTTCCTCAGTCCAAACGCTGGACCAGTTCATGCCCAGGGAAGCGAGCATGCTGTTCCACGCGTTGGCATAGTCAATGAAATAATAAGCGTATTCCTCGGCGATAACCGGGTTGCCGTCGATGGTCATCACGACATCATGGCCGGCGGCTTCGATGGGGTTGTAATGCAGCGCGCCATAGGTACTGGCCGGGATTATGGTGGGCAGGCCGCGCACGGCAGCCAGGGACAGCGCGCACATCAGCACCATTGCGGTTAAGCGTTTGTAAAAATGGGGCATTTTTTATGTCTCTCCTATCAAATTTTTATTATGCAAAGTTATCGGACTGTCTGTTATTATAACACGGAACACAAAAGACCGCAACTATATTCACAAAATTGTCACACGAGAAATCTTCTGCCGCGGGCAGAGCCAACAAAAAAGGCACTGACAGCCGCCAATGCCTTCTTAAAACTGCTCAAAAGGTCTGTTCTTCCTCATCCGGGTCGCGGGTAATCGTTTCCATCAGCTGATTCTGCACGGCGTTTTTCAGCCCTTCACAGAACAGCGCGGTGCTGCCGGAGAGCAAATCCTGACCGCTGACGGCTTCCAGGATTTCCGAAAGGGCGGAACCGAACGCGGCAGGCACCGTGCCCGCGCTGGCAACTGAATATGCCGAAAGCGGGACGGAAATTGCGCCGCCCAGCATGCAGCTGATTTTACGGACATAGTTCTGGGTTTCTGCGTAAGGGGGGACGCCGCCATATCGGTCAACCGCGCCGGGACCGGCGTTGTAGGCGGCTAAAGCGAGTGTCGTGTCGCCGTTGTAGCGGTCGAGCATCTTCCGCAGATAGCGCGCGCCGCCGAGAATGTTCTGCGCCGGGTCGTTGACATCGGTCACGCCGACCGAGCGCGCGGTCTCCGGCATCAGCTGCATGATACCGGTCGCGCCGCAGTGCGAGACGCAATTCTGATTAAAGTCGGATTCCGCCTTTGCGACGGCTTTCAAGAGGTCAGTGGGGACGCCGGTCGCCCGCGAAGCATATGTAAACATGGATTCCAAATCGGACAGCCCGCTCAGCGCGGCCTGCTGCATTGCCTGATGGAAGCCGCTGCCGCCGGATGAAACCTTGTACCCATCCCGGACCTGTGTTAAATCCATCGTTTGAATCGGTGTAACGAACATAGCGATTTGCCTTCCTTATCGATATTCATGGTAATAGTATACCACATCCGGGCGGTAAAGCCAAGCCTTTTTTGCAAAAAAAAAACGGCAGACCGGCTGACAATCAATTGAAGACCCAAAGGTCAGGTAAATATTGTATAAAAGACAAAAAACTCCCTATGTGCAGCCCCAAAGCGAGTTGGAATCTGAACAATAGGGAGTCTTGTTTTTTTATGGATAGGCTGATGGATTTACTGCCAGCGGTTAATGCCGTCCGGCACCGCCGCCGCGTCCACCGCCGCCGCCGAAGCCGCCCCCACGGCTGCCGCCGCCGAAGCCTCCGCCAAAGCCGCCCCTACGGCTGCTGCCGCCAAAGCCGCCCCTGTGTGGACGGCTGGAACCGCCGCGCGGCGCACCAGAGGAACGTCCGGCACCGCCGCCGCGCGCACCGCCTCCACCGAAGCCGCCGCCGCGAGAGCTGCTGCCAAAGCCGCCGGGACTGCCGCCCATGCCGCCGCCAAAACCACCGCCGGGGCCGTGCGGCGGCTGTCTGCGGTTATGCGGCGGGGGAGGGGGCGGGGGCGCACGATGATAGTGCCCGGGGCCAAAGAAGCCGCCCCAAAAGGTACGTCTTGGCGGTGGGGGTGGATAGCCGCCGCCGTAGAAATTCCGTCTGGGTCTGCGGGGGCGAAGCATAATCCCCACAAACAGCAGCAGCAGAATCATCACAACAATCATAGTGGTAACCGCCTCTCCAAGGCCGCTGCCGCGCCGCTCCGGCTGGGATGGCACGGCGGGAGTGTAATCCTGTGGGGCCGTAATCCCGCTTTGTACCGGCGTTTGCTCTGCCGGGGCCTGCCCATATTGCTGGTACAGCGTTTCGATTTCCTCGCAAAAGGCTGTATATACTTTCTGCACCCCGGCATCATAATCCTTAGCGGCGAAATCCGGCTCCAGATACGCGTCTAAAATATCCTGCATCTTGTTCGCGTCCAGATAACGCCCCAGACCGGCGCTGGGCATGGCATAGTAGTTGTCGTCGCCGATTGCCAGCGTCAGCACAACGCCGTCCACAATTTCCCATTCGTCGAAAACGGCCTGACAGTACGCGTCAATTTCATATGTCCCGGTATAATCAGTCGTAATGACATACATTCCCGTACCGGTATTATAAGCGGTCGTTTCCCCCAGCGTATTCAGGCTGGTAACCGTGCTGTCGTCAAGCACTTCGGCGTCATCGATCAAATAGCCCGAAGTCGGCTTCGCCGGGATACCGGCCGCGCCCGCAAAGATGGTAAACACCACCAGCAGCGTGCATAAAATGGCAAATTTCCGTTTCATCATGTATCGCCCCTCTCAGCGGGTTTCGGTGAAGCGCGGCATCTCGCCGCTGCCGGACATCCGTCCGATCAGCGCGGCGAGCGGATCGCCGAACAGGCGGTTGTAGTCCGCTGCCTTTTCGTCATAATAGCTGTCAAAGCGCAGATGGCTGAGATATTCGGTGTAGCTGCGCAGCTGCCGCTCCCAGCTGGTGCGTAAGGTTTCGTCGCCGATTTCCAACGCGGCGTCCAGCGCTTGGACGGCTTCGGTCAGCTGCGCGCAGGCATCAGCGTATTTCTCCGGGGTGTCGGCCTCGTCGAGCTGCGCCCACGCGGCGGCAACCGTGCGCTGTTCGGCTTCCGCGCTGCCCGTTTCTTCCGAAATACGGAGCAGGTTATAGCTGGTTTCCCGCAGCTCCATCAGGTCGTTATAGACAGAAAAGCCCGCTTTCCCGTCATAAAAAGCAAGTTCCGCCGCCGCGCGCGCCTTGCGGAGCTTCATGCCGCCCCCGCCCAGCACGGACAGCACAGCCGCCAGCAACAGCACCAGCACGGCGGTCGATGTTTTTTTCAGCCGGTTCACGGCGCTGCCTCCTTACCGGGTCGAAATTTCAAGCAGTTTCTGTTTCAGCTCATCTTCAATCCTGCCAAGCTCTTCCTCGGCCGCTGCGCGTTTCTGCTGGCCATCGGACTGAATTTTCATGACCTCGTCCAGCGTTTCAATCAGGCTGCGGTTGGTCTGCTGGAGCGTTTCAATGTCCACAATTCCGCGTTCGCTTTCTTTCGCAGCCTCAATGGTGCCCATTTTCAGCGCGGCGGCGTTCTTTTTCAGCAGCTCATTGGTCATATCGGTCACTGCGCGCTGGGCGGAAATCGCCTGCTGGGAATTGGCAAGGCCGAGCGCCAGCACCATCTGGCTTTTCCAGAGCGGGATGGTATTGACAATGGAAGATTGGATTTTCTCCGCCATCATGGCGTCGTTGTTCTGCACCAGTCGGATTTGCGGCGCCATCTGAATGGAAACCGTGCGGGTCAGTTCCAGGTCGTACAGTTTTTTCTCAAAGCGGTTACACTGATCCTCAAAATCGCGCGCCGCCTGCGCGTCCTCGGGCAGGCCGGAGGCCTGGGCTTTCGATACCAGCGCGGGCAGCTCGGTGGCGCGTACCTCGGCAAGCTTCTGCCTGCCCGCCAGGATATACATGGTCAGCTCTTTGAAATATACGAGATTTTTCTCATACATTTTATCCAGCATTTTGATATCCTTAAGCAGCGTTACCTGATGTCCCTCCAGCATGCTGGTGATGCGCTCCACATTGGTTTCGGCCTTGGCATATTTGGTTTTCATTTCGTCAAGCTGGTTCCCCGCCTTTTTGAACAGGCCGCGCAAGCCCTTGGGCTGCTCGGCGGCGGCATCAAAGCCACGCAGCTCGGTCACCAGCCCGGTAATCATGTCGCCGACCTCGCCGAGGTCCTTGGTGCGCACGCTTTCCAGCGCCGCGCCCGAAAAATCGGCAATTTTTTTCTGGCTTGCCGCGCCGTAATTGAGAATCAGCGCGGAGTTTTTCAAATCAATCTGCTGCGCAAAATCCTGTACCATTTTCTGTTCCGCCGGGCTGAGCGGGGTCTGTTCGACCGCGGCGGGCGCGGCAGGCTTGGGGGTCTCCGCCGTTTCGGCGGGGGCAAGATCCAGCGTCAGGCTGGGCGCTTCCACGGCGCTTAAATCGTTCATCAGATTTTCATCCATGAGTCTGTTCCTCCCTTTTCCCATATCCTAATGAAGATCAGCACGGAAAGCAACGGCTTGTTCCGTGCGGATTGAATTCAGAATGTACTAATTCAGTGCGTCGCTTTTCAGCATGTCTTTCAGCACTTCGATATCGGTGGAAATATCAAGCGTTTCACTCTCAAACAGGCTGTCCAGCTGGCTTTCAAACGCCTTCGCGATGGTTTCCGCGTTCTGCTCTACCTCCCGGCGCAGCTCGGCGGCGTTGGCGCCCTTCTGCTGCTCCATCCGCGCGTATGCAGACAGGATTTTAATGGAGGTCGGCAGGTAATATTCGGCGAAGCGGCGGATTTGGCGCGCCTTTTCGGGGTGATCACTGACCTCGCGAAGAATCCCATTCCCGGCGCGTTCCATCCGGCGGATGCAGGCGGACAGTGGCTCGTCCTCAATGAAGTCGTCGAGCTGGGGCAGCAGGGCAAGATCCTTGCGGACCTTTTCGAGCATTTCGTCCGTTGCCGCCTGACCGGTGCGGATAGGCTCCTCCGGTGCGGGAAGGTAAACGATTGTCGGCGGACACAGCTTGCGCCCGAGCCGCCAAACAAGTACGGACAGCAGCGCGGACAGCCCGACCGCCCACAGCCGGTAAATGGGCAGGGCGAACGCGGCGATCGGCCAAACGGCTGCGGCCAGATAAAGCGGCACTGCCGATTCCACCTTTTTTTCAATGCGTTTTTCCGGCACGTGTATCAGCTCCTTCACTTCTTATTCTACACTATTTACAGCTTGGACGCAAGTAAACAACTTATGAACTTCACGGCAGTTTCATGAAATTTCCAGTAATTTACAAAAGTAAGAATGGTTGATTA
>CAJUJQ010000090.1 GCA_910586575.1 uncultured Clostridia bacterium
GGATGGCGGGCAGGGTGGGTGAATACGGCAAATCTTTTCATTCGCGAGTATAAATATTTTAGCCATATATTGTGCTCCTTATTGTACTGCATACTTCCGCACATACAGCTTATATGTATAAAATTGTTATATTTAGATCTGCGGAGGGGTTAACTTGCGACTTAAACGAAAAATATGATGAAGTGTATGATGATAAACTTACAGGGAAATGACGAGCTATCCAGAAATTCCCGTCTCCGTCTCTCACTAAAACAGACACGATTTCGCTAGAACTGGTAAAATTTTCATCACTAAACGTTATTACAGCACCATAATATCCAGAAGGAGAACTAATTGGACCCCATTCTGCCCTTGGAATATTTATAACAATTTTTTTTAATTGAAACCCTCCGGAAAGAGAGACTCCATTTAGTGTAAAAGAATCTGTTCCTGTATTGGAGGTAACGAAATTGATTTTCTTTGCCTTAATTTCAAGGCAGTCGTCTGACGGCTCCGCGAAATGAACATAGTCGCCGTCCCCGAGATTGATTTTGGTACCGTAGTTGCTGCTGCCCTTAATCCTAAGGTCGCCAGTCAGCGTCCCGCCGGAAACCGGCAGCGCCCCGACTTCAGAAGCGGTATAGCTTGGCTTTGATGCCGCCTGCGCCCATGCCGCAACAATCGCGTTTTTCAAGTCCCCGAAGGTGATCTTTTTTCCATTCGACGCGCTCACGTCGTCAACCGCAAGATAATCCCCGGCCGCAATGCCGGACGACGACAGCGAGGCCGAGCTGTTAATCAGCGTGTGCAGCGCGGCGGCAGCGCTCGTGGAACTGGTACCGCCACTGCTCAGGGGCACCGTCCCGGTGATAGCAGACGCCGGGAAGGAGGTCGGCGCAGCCCCGGCAGGCCCGGTGTCACCCTTATCCCCCTTCGGCCCCTGCGGTCCGGCCGCACCCCGCGCCCCTGCTGCGCCGGTCTCGCCCTTTGGCCCCTGCGGCCCGGTCTCGCCCTTATCGCCCTTGAGCGCGGCCAGCTGCGCCGCCGTAAAATCGGCGTAGGTGAACGCATCGCCCTTTGGGCCTTGTGAACCAGGCGTGCCAGTCTCACCCTTTGGCCCCTGCGGCCCGGTCTCGCCCTTTGGGCCAGCCGCGCCCGTTTCCCCGGTCTCACCCTTCGGGCCTTGCGCGCCGGTTTCGCCCTTCTCGCCCCGGAGGCCCTGCGGCCCTCGCAGGGCCTCCAACTGTGCTTCCGTAAAGTCAGCATAGGTAAATGCGTCGCCCTTAGGCCCGGCAGGCCCCTGGATAGGGCCGTTGTTCACCCAGTTCTGGCCTTCCGTCCAGATGTAAATATCATACGGCGCGGCAGCGCCAACGCCATACGCGTCCCCGACAGAAGGCGTGGGCACGCCCGCTTCCAGAAGCGCGGTATCGGCGTAATAGCCAAGCACCCGGAAGCCTTTTCCAGTCTCGCCCTGGATACCCTGTTCTCCCTGCGGCCCGACGGGACCCTGTTCGCCGGTCTCGCCCTTTGGCCCCTGCGGCCCGGTTTCGCCCTGGACGCCCTGTTCCCCCTTCGGCCCGACGGGACCCCGTTCACCGGTCTCACCCTGCGGCCCCTGCGGCCCGGTCTCGCCCCGGATACCCTGTTCCCCCCGGTACGGTGCGCCGGTGTCGATATAGCCTTCGCTTGCTTCATCGTACACCCACCACGTCCCATTTTGCGGGAACGGCATTTTCGCGGTCAGCACCGCCATATCGCGGTACAGCGCGTCCAGCCGCGCTTCCAAATCGCGGAACGCGCCGGGCATCCCGCCGCTGAACGCCTCCGCCGCGCCGACCGAGCCGCCGACCTCCAGCTCGAACACATTGGAGTGCTGTTCCCGCCCGTTTTTCATCGCGCGCACCTGTGCCCGGAGCGCGCCGTTTTCCAAATCCTCGCGCAGCAGTTCGCACGTCAGCGCGTCCGTCTCCCAATCGAGCCGCAGGAAATTTCGCCGCCCGGAGCTGTACCGCAGGTCGAGCTTATACTCCCAATCCTCGGGCACATCAGCAGAGATCCGCAGATAACGCGTCCGGTTCTCGCCGCTGAAGCCGATCAGCCGGTCGGCGGCGGGGACGGATACCCGCCAATCCTTCATGGCAATCATACCGCAGCCACCTCCCAAGCGTCCGGGGCCTGTCCGGGGCTAAACGCGGTATCCTGCACGGCGCGCATGATCTGACCGTCCGTCCACACCATGCACTCGCCGGATTTGTAAAGGTCATGCGCCCCGGAGGGTGCTTCCCACGGCAGCGCGGTTTCGGGGCTTGTCCCGTGGTACGCCGCCCAAAGCGCGGAAGCGGCCCCCGGCTTCCAATCCGGGTTCCCCGTGCTGTCATGCGCCTGGCAGCAGCGGTAAGGCACGCCGCCCAGCGCGCGCACGTCCCCGGCCTGGTACGTTCCGGGCGACCATTCCCCGGCAAGCGCACGGCAGCGGATAACCTCATCCGCCGGCATGGAAGCCGCCTGCGCGCGGAACATTGTCCGCGCCATCGCCCGCACGCCCTGTGCTTCGAGCGCCGCCGCCCTGGCGCGCGCCGCCTGTTCGGCCTGCTCCTGCGCGCGCTGCGCTTCAAACGCGGCGCGGCGTCCGCTGTCCTCAACGATGTCGAGCAGCGCCGTCCGGCCGTCGTTCAGAACCAGCTTTGCGAACGCGCCGTACTGCGTCAGCTTGCCCTCAAGTGCCGCCGGAACCTCCCATGAAATGCCAGGAAGCTCGTAAGGCGTCGTTGTCAAATTTTCCTGAATGTACATAAAGCCTCCTTATTTCACCGCAAAATAGATGTAGGTTACGCCTGAATAATTCAAGTTCTGGTATATATTGTGATTATCGCCAATGGTGCTGCCGTTTGATACCGTAATACCGCCGGAGGAACCGGATCCGTTCATTTTTAAGACGGAGTTATCCTGGCTGTCAGCGTACCCGTCAATTGTGACGCCGAAATAAACAAAGCTTCTTGCTTTAACGGTTCCGCCTTCGGCAATTACGTAAAAAGGTCTGTCAGGCCCGATTCCATAAACAAAAATATATTTCGGCCTGAATCCCAACGTAATATTTTGCGATACCCCATCAGAATAACTGTTCCCATTATACGTCCCCGTCACAATCTCCGAGCCGCCAGCCGTCCCGCCGGAGGACGAGGATACCCCGAGCGCGGTTTTCAGGTTCGCCAGCGTAATTTTGCCGCCCGTACCGCCGCTCACGTCGCCGACCGCAAGATAGTCACTGGTCGAAATGCCGGACGACGACAGCGCGGCCGAGCCGTTAATCAGCGCGTAGAGCGCGGCGGCGGCGCTCGCGGCTCCGGTGCCGCCTTTGGTCAGCGGCACTGTCCCGGTCAGGGAAGCCGCCGGGAAAGAGGTCGGCGTGTCGCCTTTGTCGCCCTTGTCGCCTTTATCCCCCTTCGGCCCCTGCGGCCCGGTGTCGCCGGTGTAGCCGGTATAGCCGCGCGGCCCCTGTTCGCCGGTGTCGCCCTTTGGGCCTTTGAGCGCGGCCTTCTGTGCGGCGGTCAGGTTTTCATACGTAATCGCGGCGGCGTTCAGCCCGTCCTCGCCCTTGTAGCCGCGCGGCCCCTGCGGCCCGGTGGCCCCGGCGTCGCCCTTTGGCCCCTGCGGCCCGGTCGCGCCGGTGTCGCCTTTGTCACCCTTTGGCCCTTGGGGGCCGGCCGCACCTGCGGGGCCTGCCGGTCCGGCTGCGCCCGCGGGGCCTGCGGGGCCCTGCGGCCCGACCAATGCCGCTTTCTGTGCGTCGGTCAGCATTTCGTAGGTCATGGCGGTGCCGTTCTTGCCGGGTTCTCCCTGCTCGCCCTTTGGCCCCTTGAGCGCGGCCAGCTGCGCCGCCGTGAAATCGGCGTAGGTAAAGGGGTCGCCCTTTGGCCCCTGCGCGCCGTCCGCGCCGCGCGCGCCCGGAGGCCCCTCGGGGCCTTGCAGCGGGCCGTTGTTCACCCAGCCATGGGTTTCCGTAAAAACATAGATATCATACGGCGCGGCCTGCCCCACGCCATAGCACGCGCCCGCTTCCGGCGCAGGGACGGCGGCTTCCAGGACCGCGCGGTTCGGGAAGTAATCGGATATCGTCAGCCCAGTTCCCGGAAGCCCCGGTTCCCCCTGCGGCCCCGGCGTGCCCGAGCAGGGCGCGCCCGTGTCCACATAGCTTTCCGCCTCCACGTCATACACCCACCACGTGCCGTCCACCACCACCGGCATCTTGCCTGTGATGGTTTCCGCGCGGCGCGCCGCTTCGCTCACCCGCTGTTCCAGCTGCAAAAACTCTCCGGGAAGCCCGGCGTCAAACGCGGAAACCGCGTCCACGGCGTCCCGCACAACTAGCGTAAAGACATTGCTTTTCACCACCTCCTCTCCGCGCAGGCCGCGCACCTGCGCCAGCACCTGCCCGGCGCAGGGCACATACTCCCGCCGCAGCTCGGCGGCGAGCACCCCGCCCTCATCGACAAGGGCAAGGATATTCTTCTGCCCGTTCTCAAATTCGAGGTCGAGCTTGCAGTCCCAACCCGGCACGTCGGCGCGGATGGCAATCCGCCGCGCCAGATGCTCGCCTGTGAACCCGATCTCGCGGTCGCGCGCCAACGGCACGCGCACGACCCAATGATCCATTTCCAGCATAATCGGTTACCTCCTTATCAAACGCCCTGCGGGGGCGGCCGCACTCCCGCCCCACCCCATCAAACACCTTCCACAGCGCTGTGATGGATGCGGCATGTCGTTCCCGCCGCGCCCTATCAAACACCTTTGTAGGGGAGGGGCTTGCCCCTCCCGCCCCACACGGCATTTCCGTTTTAACAAATACATCCTACCACCGGAACGGCTCCGCTGTCGTCCCTGCCGGTCATTTCGCGGCCTGCTTTTCCATCTTGTCAAGCTCCTGATTCACCCGTCCTGGATTAAAACCAATCACCTTTTTACCCACGCCGCAGGCTTCGTACATGTAGCGCTTTTGCTTGTCGTCCAATCCGGGAATCTGGTTGATGGCCTGCATCTTGCGAAGCCCCTTGCTTCCGCTGACGGCCTTCCCATCCTTCCCGGAAATCCCTTCCGCGCCGCTCTGCGCGGCATGGGCAATCAGGAACAGGCTTTCACTCAGCCCGCAGGCTTTGGGCGCTTCCCGGCAGCTGGCATACCAACCGGTTTTCGGCTCATAATCCTCGGCCTGCTCAATCCGGACGACCTCCCGGCTGTACGATTTCACGTTCTTGAGGAACGCTTCCCGCCCATTGCGGTCAAGCGCCTCATACCCGCGCAGCCGTTTCCCTTCGTCCTCCATCCGGACAGAAATCTCATCATACGCGGCCTCAAACGCGTCCGTCCCTTCCAATTCGTCCAGATACCACGAATACAGCCAGTCGTCGATTTCCTCCTCGGTATATTCGAGATTCAACAGCATCTGCCGATTCTCCTCATACAGCGCCGTTTCGCCGTCCCTCCGCGCCAGATAAGCGGCTTCCACCAGCTCGGTCGCCGCCGCCTGATCTGCGGAATGCTCGGAGTCGCGAATCTCGCGCTCAGTTTTCAGCCCGCCGTCCAGCAGCTGCCGCCGGAACTCCTCCGCCGCTTCCGCGTCCCCGCCGCGCCGGGCTTTGAGCAGGCTTTTCAAAATCCCGCCCGCGCCCTCGCGCCGCTCGATAGCGGAAGCGATTTTCTCATCGTCAATGCCCAGCCCGTTCACCAGCTCATGCAGGCTTTCATATTCCGGGCTTTCCGCCTTGTACGCCTGATACAGCAGGTCGATATACGCGCCGGAATCCTTGTCCGCGTCCTTCGTAACCAGCAGCCGGTAAAACGCCCCGGTATACTCACCGAACGCCTTTCGCAGCACGGGAGAAACGACCGCCAGCAGATCGGTTTCCGCGTTCCCCGCCGGAATGCCGCAGCCCTTCTCCAGCACAGCCTTGCCGAACTTCCAGCCGGAGAGCGCCAGCCGCTGCCACTTGGCGGGGGACATTTCCTCATCAGGGTCGGCAAGCGCGTCCGTCAGGCCGTCCAGCGCGCTTTGCAGGCTCTTGCCCATCGTCACCATATCGTTGAACGAGGACACGCCGCCCACGTCGATATCGTACCACTGCCCGCCGAGCAGCAGGGAATCCGCCGCGCTGAACAGCTCCGAGCCGCCCAGCGCCATCCCGGCGACCGAGGAAGCCATATCCCTGGAAAACTGCGTCAGCAGGGAAGCCCACGTAATTTCGCCGTCCTCATCCTCATAACGTTTCTTCTTCCCGGTGAGCGCCGCCGCCGCAAGCGTCATGCCGGAGAACACCGCCGCCGAAACCGCCTGCGCGGACAGCTGCCGAGCCATCTTCCGCCGCGATTCGCGCAGCGCCGCGCGGTTCCCGTCGTTCCTGTCCAGCGCGTACCGTTTTGCGTTCGCCCGCCATTCCCCGAAAGAATCATACAGCAGATTGAAATTCTGGAAGGACTGCGTTTTGAACATCACCAATGCTTTTTCCAACTCATTCCCGCTGCGCAGGATGCCGGGGCGCTGCATGGCGGCATAATTAGGCTGTGTGTGCTCAATCACGCGGTTATAGACTTCCGCGACCTGCCTGTAATACGCATCCGACCGGATTCCCGGCGCGTCAGCTCTCCCTTTGTTCTGCTCCCGGACATAATACTCCGACGCCGCCCACAGCGTCCTTGTCGTAGCAAGGTCAACGCCCTGGATCAGGTTGAGCGCCTTGGGCAGTCCCTTCTTCCGGCTTGTGATATCGCCCAGCTCCATGGTGCTGTAACCCTTCCGCCGGTACCAGTAATCGGGGGTATATTTCGCAATCGTCTCGATATCGACCGAAAGCGCGGCCTTGGGGTTCAGCGCCTTAATGAGCGGGGCCCAGCCAATTTCACCCGCCGCGGTGGGATAGCTTGCGGCCTGCTTCATGATAACGCTGAAGTTCATGGTCAGCACCGCCCCCGCGCTTTTCGAGCGCAGCGAAGCCAGCGTCCGCCCGAGGAAACTGCTTTCCCCGCCCTTCTGCCCCTGTACATCGACAATCATTTTCCGAAGGTATTCCTCCGCGCCGTCGCCCCACTTGCGCTGTAACGCGTCCTTCACCGACCATTCCGAATCCGTACCGGTCACGTTCAGCAGCTTCTTGAGGTTGCGCACGGGGATTGCGACGCCGTAATAAGTCGCGGTCTGCTCCATGTGGTGGTTGAGTACGTCGAACACGTCGGTCAGCTGGATCGGGTTCGTGCCGCTCTGCCGGTTTTTAAGGTTCCCCCAGCCCTCAATCGTCGCGTCAAAGATTTCCCCTTCATACTCCGCCCGCGAATAATTCGGGTCGGTCTTGATGGGATAGTACCGGTTCACCGTCGCGCGTTCATAGCCGTCCAGCACAACGCTTGTCTCGTTGATCGCGTCCTTCGCCATGCCGTTTAAGTACTCGCTCACCCGCTCCGCGTAGGCTCTCACATCGCTGTCCATGTTCACCGTCAGGCTGCGAAGCCCGGCCTCGTCCAGCCGCACCCGGACGCTCTTGTTGTAGGCTTCTTTCAACTTGCCTTTCGCGTACAACGCCGCGTCCGGGATAGTAACGCCGCCCTCCAGAATGTGCCTGCGGTTGGCGGGGTGCTTCGCGTGCAGATAAAGGCTCACCTGCTGCGCGGGGGTGATTTTCGTGCGCACAGGCTCCAATTTGCCGCCCACAATCGCCATGCCCCGCACGTCAATCAGCGCCGCTTTCTTCCCGGTCAGCTTCTCCATGAAAGCCCTGTCGGAATGCCAGCGGTCAAAGAACCGTTCGCTCCGCATCCGGAAATCCTGCGCTTTCCGCTGCCCGTCCGCGATATCGCGCACCCGCTGGTAAAGCGGGGAACTTTCGTCATACCCGACCAGCCGCCGCGCGAACCGCTCCGGGGAGAGCATTGCGGAAAGGTACTTGTTTTTGAAGCTGTTGTTATTCTTCGGCGCGTCGGCCTGCTGAATACTCTTCACGGTCTCCTGCGCCTGCGCGTAAGCGTCCCGCCGGTCCTCGGTCTGAAGCATACGCTTCTCGTTGTACACTTGCGTTTCCAGCGCGAGCAGCGCGTCGGTCAGCGTCTGCACATCCCCGATTTCCATGTCGGCAATCTTGATGGAATTGAGCCGCGTCAGCTCCTTCAAAAGCCGTGGATTCGAGTCCCATTCCGGGTTGAGCCGCTGCGCTTCCTCCAGCTTCCTTTGCAGCTCCGCAAGGTGCAGCTCCGTGTCCTTCCGGATAGAAACCCCGCACAGGTCAAGCTCCCCGATCAAGTTCTCAATCAGCGCCCGGTTGGCGGGGCTTGCCTGCATCCGGTTCACCCGCCGCGCCACGCGCAGCAGGGCTTCCCGGTCGGCGCGGTCGGACTGCCGCTGCCGCCGCTTCTGGTCCATCTCCGCGTAATGCGCCTTGAGCGCGGCGGTTTCCTTTTCGCGGCGTTCCCGCTCCCGCTGAAGCTCCCGCCTTGCCGTTTCCCGTCCTGCCGCGCGGTCGGCGACGGTCTCCGGCGCGGCCTCGGCCTGCGCGGCGTACTCCATCAGCTCCAGCGCCAGCTGGTTTGCCGCCTCGCCGATGCCGTTCGCGTAGGGGTTGCCGTACACGGGCTTTAAGGATTCGGCAATTTCGGCAATCCGTTCCAGCTGGTCGGCGGGGTGGGCAATGTCCGCCGGGAAGAACGTCTCCCCATAATCGGCGCGCAGCTGCTCATACATGGTATCAATCGGCATGCCGCCCTTGTCCACCAGCCGCACCACGCCGCGCACCCGCGCTTTCGTCTCCTTGTAACCGTCCCGCAGGTCGGCGCGGAAATCCTCGCCGAGCGTCAGCCGGGTTTCCCGCAGCTGCTTCCGCAAATCACGGTACTGCAAAGCCTCCTCGTTCATCAGGACGCTGCTTTCCCGGACGATTTCGCCCGCCGTTTCCAGCGCGGTATGGTACAGCATGGCGGTATCCATCGTGCCGCCGTGTGTCTGGTCAAACAGCCATTGCAGTTTGCGCGTCACCTCGCCCGCGTCCGCCTTGGAAGCATACTGCGCAAGGACTTCTTTGGTAATCCGGCGCGTCTGCTGTTCATTGCGTTTCCGGTCGGGGGTGCGTGTCAGCTGCTTTTCCAGACGCTCAATGCGCTTTGCCTGCCGCCTGTTTTCCTCGACCAGGGCTTTCTTTTCCTCCTCGGTCATGCTGGCAAGCCGCTCATTCAGCTCCGAAAACGTTCCGCCGTAGGAGTGTTGGGTCTTGCCATCCTGCGCGGGCTGTGCTATACTGTTTTCAGAAAGCGTCGCCGCGCTGCGAGCGCCGTCCCCCTCTGTGGGGGCGGAAGAGCCAAAACTAGCGGGATGCTTTCTTTGTTTCATCACACCGATACTATACGCGGTTTCTTCATTCACGTTAATGCCGGATGAAAATACAACGTAATAATACGAGCCGTCCCCATCCTCGAAATAGGCTCCATAATAATTGAATCCGTCCTCTCCAATATCGTTCTGATGTTTTTTTCCAACGTCAGGACGATATTCAATTTTTTTAGAGGCTTGGATAACTTCATCAATGTGCCCGGCAACCGCAGCCTTTAATGCTCTTTGGTCTCGGTACAGCTCATCCCGGCTTACTTTCTTAACGCTCTGCACATGCGGGTCAGTCAGCTTATATGCCGACCGTTCTGTAATTTGCAGCGCGTGGCCGTCCGCGCTGAATACTGTAATATCTCCGCCTTTCCGGATTTTCTCATTGATAAACCGCTCGGCCTGCTTGAGCCATTGCCCGGAATCCTCGCCGTGGATGATCTGCCGGTCAGCCTTGACATACAGCTTGCCATCCGGCAGCGTCTCAATGCTGTGCTGTGTCTCCCCGGTCTGCCGCCCCTGCGCTTCCCCAAGCGCTTCGGTATACATCTTCTCGGCCTTGCGGATAAACTTTTCCTCCTGCGTGCCGGTCAGCTTCACGGCGACATCCCGCAGCCAGTCCAACACCCTCTGGGCAATGCCCCGATGCTCCCCAGCGAGCCGCCGGACGCTCTCGGAGTTTGTGAAAAGGTTGTCCTCGGCCCACTTGGCGACCAGCTCCCGCCGCGCGCCGTCCTCGCTGAGGTACACGCCGTTTTCCCGGTAATCACGGGCAATCAAGGCAAGCTGAGAATCCAAATCCGCGCCGCCGCGCTTCATCTCCCCGGCCACCGCGTCAGAGAACGCCTGATACAGCTCTCCGGTTTCCAGATGGTGGGTCAGCTCATGCACCAGCACCCGCCGCGCGGGGCTTTTCGCGTCCCGGCTGATGGTAATCCTGCCGTCCTGATACTGCCCTTCGCCCTGCACCCGGTCGGAAAACTCCACCTCCACGCCGAACCGCTTCGCAATCCGGTCAACGCGTTCGGCCTCGGCGTGTTCCAGCGCCGCGCTGTGCTCATTCCGGACAAGCCCCGGCACACGCTCCCGTGCTTGCCGGGTCGATTTCTGCGCAGTTTCCGAAGTAATCTCCCGCGCCGCCTGCGGCGCATCAACGCGCGGAGCTGCTTCCTGTACAGTCGGAGCCGCGCTGCTTTTCGGCAGCGTTTCCGCACTTTTCGGCAGCGTATCCGCTGCCTGTCCGCTGTTATCCTGCGCGGCCTGCGGCTTCACATTCGCCTGTACCCACTCACGCGCCTGCTGCCGTGCCTGCGCGTAGGACTGCGGCAGCGGCCCGGTCACATTCTCGACCGCCCTTCGGTCCTTCGGGTAAGCCAGCACCCGGTCAAGCGCGGTGTCGCTGACGGCCCTGCCGTCAAACAGCCGGGAAATGGTATCCGCCGCTTCCACGGCCAAATCATTCTGTCCGGCAAGCGCGGCCATCCGCCGTGTCTGCTCATCCAGCGGCGTCATGCTGGGGTAGGCGGGGATTTTGTCCACCGCCATCCCAGACCGCGCCGCGCTGTAGTAATGCGCGTGCTGCGCATCGAAATCCGGCGTTTTCCCGCCGTCCCTTTCCCTGAGAAATTGATAGTTTTTCAGCCCATTCTCACCAAGTTTCTGCACCGTGTAGGCCCTGCGCACCGGCGCGGCCTGTACCTGATTCTGTACCTGCTGTACCTGATTTTGCGTCTGCTGTACCTTGTCTTGTACCTGCTGTACCTGATTCTGTACCCGCTGTGCCGCGTCCTGCGTCTGCGGTGCTGCCCGCACAGCCTGAGCCGCGCCTTGCGCCTGCGGTACTGCCTGCACACCTCGAGCCGCGCCTTGCGCCTGCTGTGCCGTCTGCGGCGCGTATAACAGCCGGTTGACCGCCAGCCCCGCGCCGCCGAAAATCCCGCCGGAGAACGCGCCGCCCGCCGCCGAATTTGCCAGCTCCGCAAGGGAAAACTCGGCATGCGGGTCGCGCGCCGCCTTATCGGCGATAAAGTTCAGGGCATAGCTCGCGCCCTCCTCGCTGGCCTCCACACCCATCTGCCGAAGTAGATTTTTAACCGCGTTTTTCGCGCCGGTACCCTTTGCAATTTCAAGGAAATTGTCGATAGAAAGCTTCTCGGTCGCAAGCTCAATGCCGCCGGAAACTGCCCCGCGCCAGAACGCTTCCCCGGCGTCCGCGCCCTGCTGCTGGAGCTCATAAGCCCTGCTGCCGCCCGCGCTTGCGGCCATGATGCCGCCGCTGAGTGCAGGCCCAACGGCGGGAATCAGCGCCGCCGCCATTGCGGGAGCGTTCTGCGCCGCGCTGATCAGGTTTTCCGTCACCCAGGCCCCCTTGGGGCCAAGCCCCGCCGTGGCCTCCTGCGTTTTCTCAGCTGCCCGCTCCATCAGCTTCGCCGCGCCGGAATCCATGTCCATCTGCCGCTGATACTTCGGGCTTTGCCGCGTTTCGCCCAGCCGGTTCATGGGCGTAGTAAGGTAGCCTTTCAAACCAATATCAGAAAGAAAATCCATTTCACCGCCAAGCGCGGCCTTGCCGGTTTCGACCGCGCTGCCGATGCCGCCCAGCAGCCCGGAAAGCGCCGCGTCTGTGCCTTGCGCAATCCTGCGCAGCCCGCCCGGCTGCTCCTGCCGAACCGGGACAATATTCCGGTAGCCGTTCACGCCGCCAAAGGAAGCGGCGGTCAGCGGCGCGGCCCCACCGGATGTGCCGGGAAGCCGCCCGCTCACAGGTTCGCGGCTCTGCTGTGCGGCAGCGCTGGCAAGCGGCGCGTGCCGTTCCTGATACGCCGCCGCCGTCCCGTTCATCTCCGCGAGACTGCGGGGGCGCTGTACCGCCAGTGAAACCGTCCGCCGTGCCTGCGCCTGCTTGTCCGCCGCCATCTCAGTGGCCAGCCGCTCCATGGGGGAAGCCTGTGCTTTCCACGCCGACCAGCGCGTCATTGCCGCCTCCTCCGTTTTACGCCTGGAAGCAGCCATCTGTTCCCGGCTGTCCTTTTCCTGCGCATCCATTTCCCTTGCGCGTTTGCGAAGATCATTATAATCCAGCATTTCACGTCACCCCCGCCTGGTTCAGCAGCTGCCGTGCCTGCATCTGATTGATTTTACCGGCCTTCTGCGCCTTTTCGATGTAATCAACCCGCTGTTCTTTTGTCATGAATTTCATCACATCCTGAATGCCAACGAGCGCGGCATTGTCGCCCGCATCTTTGTTTTCGGCCTTATACTGGTCGGAAAGCCCCGTGCTTTTCGTAAAGCCATATTTCTTATAATTCTGCGAAATATAGTTTGACGCGCTGCCGCCATTCAACTCCTCCCGCTTTGCCGCCATAAACAAGTCGTTGTAGGGGTCGCCGGATGTGCTGCCTGCCGCTGTCGTGCCGCCCGAACTTCTCCCCGACCCGCCGCCGGAGCCGCGCCCGGAAGCCTTCGCCAGCAGCTGCG
>CAJUJQ010000091.1 GCA_910586575.1 uncultured Clostridia bacterium
CGATATAAAGTTGACGAATGCTTGATGCACAAACCCGCCTGGCCCCCGTCCCGCCCGCAGGCGAAATGAAGTTTTACTCAATTTTTTACAAAAAATTGCGGGTGTCCAGAGGGCAGCGCCATCTGGCGGGGGTCCAGGGGGCAGCGCCCCTTGGCGCCGTCTGCGGAGGACATCCAGCCGCTAATCAAGCGGCCACGTTGTCCCTGCAATCAGGTTCCCGTAAAGCGCCTGGTACTGCCGCGCCGACGCATCCCACGAGAAGTCCGCATGCATATCGCGCTGAACCAGCATGTCCCAGGCGTGGCGGTCCTCATGGTACAGCCGCTCAGCGGCTTCAAAGGCCCCGGCAAATGCGTCCGCCGAATAGTCGTCAAAGACAAAGCCCAGCCCGCCGCCTTCCTCATAGGGCGTGACCGTGTCGCGCAGACCGCCTGTCCAGCGCACGACCGGCACCGTACCATAACGCATGGCAATCAGCTGCGACAGCCCGCACGGCTCAAACCGCGACGGCATCAGCAGCGCGTCCGCCCCGGCGTACAGCTTCCGGGAAAACGGCTCGTTGAATACCGGATATGCGCCAACCCGCCCCGGGAAGCGCTGTCCCAGCTCATTGACCATCCGCGTATGCTGGTCGTCGCCGTCGCCGGTTATGATAATCTGCGCCCCGCGCGACACCATGCGCTCGGCGGCGGCGGCAATCAAATCTATCCCCTTTTGGTCAGTCAGCCGCGAAATTGACGCCGCAAGGAAAGCATTCGGGTCCGGGTTCAAACTGAAATCCCGTTGGAGCTGTTCTTTATAGCATGCCTTCCCATCGCGCACGGACAGCGCACTGAAATGCGTGGGCAGGTAACTGTCGGTTTCCGGGCTGAAGCTTTCATAATCCACCCCGTTGATAATGCCGCTGACGACCTCGCGGCGCTCGCGCAGCAAATCACACAGCCCCTCGCCGTATTCCGGCTGCTGGATCTCCTGCGCGTAGCGCTCGCTGACTGTGGTGACCCGGTCGGCATAATAAATACCGCAGCGCATAGGGTTCGCCGTCCAGTTGTACCACGCCATGCCGCCGGTACTGAATACCTCGTCGGGCAGACGGGTGCAGTACTGCATATAATTCCGGTCACAAACACCCTGGTAACGCAGATTATGGATGGTAAACACCGTCCGGATATCCTTATAAAACGGACGGCTGTTCCGTAGATAGTAAATCAGTGCCGCCAGCGGCCCGGTGTGCCAATCGTTCAGGTGAACGACATCCGGACGATAGCCCAGGGCGGGCAGCGCCGCAATCACCGCGCAGGCAAAGAACGCAAAACGGCGGGTTTCCACCCCGCTGTCCCCATCATAAGGCTTTTTGCAGGTGAAATAATCGGGAGCCTGTAAAAAATAATGCTCCACCCCGTGCCAGTTGGCGTGATACATGCGCACCCGGCGTCCGCCGCCCTCGAAATCCACATAAAAGGACGCAAGGAAGCGCATCTCCACCACTTTGTCATTCAGGCAGGAATAGTAAGGCAGAATCACACGGACCTTGCAGTCCCGCAGGGCTTCCGGCAGGGAGGCCGCCACATCCCCAAGCCCGCCCGCTTTGATAAACGGCGCACATTCCGCAGTCACATACAATACCTGTATCATTCCGTGTGTCCCTCCTTCACCAGATAAATCACACTTCCAAACGGTACGAGATCCATTGCAAACGAGTACGGCATATCATGATGTGCACCGGCATGGGTGCGCAGCGTGCGCGGCTCCTCCGGGGTGCCGCCGCCGTAGCGCTGCCAATCCGAATTGAGCGCCTCGACCAGCACGGCGGGCCGGTCAAAGCCGATGGGGAAACCGGGGTAAAAATTCCGGGAAAGGTTGAGCACAGCCAGCAGCCGTTCCCGTCCCAGGCCGCGCTCGTAGGCGTAGACGCACTGCGCCGGGGAGCTGTTTTCAATCCAGCGGAAGGACGCCGCGTTGTATTCATCGGCGTGCAGCGCCGGATGGATAAAGTACAGCCGGGAAAGCGCCGAAAACCACTCCATAAAGCTGTCATGCAGCGGGTATTTCAGCAAATCCCAATCCTGCCCGCGTTTCTCGTCCCACTCGCGCAGCTGTCCGAACTCGTTGCCCATAAAGTTCAGTTTTTTGCCCGGCTGGGTGAACATCAGCGTATAGAACGTACGCCCCTGCGGGAATTTCTGCTCATAATCGCCCCACATGCGCTGTAAAACCGTGGTTTTGCCGTGCACCACCTCATCATGGGAGAGGGGGAGCAAAAACAGGTCATTGTAAAAATAGCTCATCGGCCAGCACAGCCTGCCGTATTGGGCGGTGCGCTGCTCGGGCGGCAGCTGGAAAAATTCCAGTGTATCATGCATCCAGCCAAGGTTCCACTTGAAATCAAAGCCCAGACCGTCATATTGGATGGGCGCGGTAACCTTCAAGTAAGCGGACGAATCCTCGGCGATGAGCAGCGCGGTCGGGAACCGCTCCTTAAGCCCGCCGTTCAGGCCGCGCAGGAAGGCAACGCCGTCATGGTTGATACCGCGGTTTTCGTCGCCCTGCCAATAGATGGCGTTGCGGATGGCGTCCATGCGCAGGCCGTCAAAGTGGTACACATCCAGCCAATAATGCGCCGCCGACTGCAAAAAAGAACGAACCTCGGCACGCGAAAAGTTAAAATTGCAAGACCCCCATTCGCTGCGCGTGACATCATCGAAGGGGTATTCGTACAGGTGCGTACCGTCGAACTCAAACAGCGCGTAATCATCGGGCGCGAAGTGCACCGGCACAAAGTCAAACAGCACGCCGATGCCGCTCCGGTGGCATTCGTTCACAAAATACTGTAAATCCTCCGCCGTGCCGTAGCGCGGGGTCGGGCAGAAAAAGCCGGTCACCTGGTAGCCCCAGGACTCGTCCGACGGGTGCTCGGACAGCGGCAGCAACTCAATATGGGTGAAGCCGTGCGCCTTGGCATAGGCAATCAAATCCCCGGCGATTTCACGGCAGGTATACCATCCCTCGCCGTCCGGCTTTTTCCAGGAACCCATATGCACTTCGTAAATATTGATTGGCTTGTTATAGAAATCGGCGGCGCGCCCCTTCATCCATTTTTCGTCCGTAAATTGGAACCGCCCGGTTTCGGTAATGACCGAGCAGGTCGCCGGGCGCAGCTCGGAGCCTCTGCCGAAGGGGTCGGCACGGTCGCGGGTGCGCCCGCCGTATTCGTCGATGCGGTATTTGTAGCTCTGCCCCTCCTGCGCCCCCTCGTACCACAGGTACCAGACACCCGGGTTTTCTTCCCGTTCCATCGGCGCCGGCTGCCAGCCGTTAAAATCACCAATGACCGAAACCGCGTTCGCGTTCGGCGCGTACACGCGGAACAAAACACCGTTCGGCTCGATATGTGCCCCCAAAAATGTATAAGCAGTGAATGAACTGCCGTCATAAAAAGAAGGTATCATCCTATTGCCTCCTGTCCATATTTCCTGCATCCGAAAATCCAAACGTCACTTGGCATCCGACGTTCCGGACTGTCTGCACAAGAAAAATCCCTATATACCAGTATACTCCAAACATCCCGTTTCGACAAGCGTTCCCGCCCTATTTTTTGTCAGAGGTCTTTCCACAAATTTCCGAAAAAAAATACTTGACAAAACCGGTAGGAAAGCATATACTGTTTAACAGAGTAAATCGCCAAACCGCAGAGCAAGAGTAAGTACGGACGAACACCGCGTTCCCAGAGAGCCGCCCACCGGTGCGAGGGCAGCAGCGCAGGACGTTCCCGAATGGACTTGTGAGGGCGGCCTGAAATCCACGGAGAGTATGGCCGACGGGGTTCCCGCCGTTACCAGGGAGGGCGCGTGTTGGCGCGCTGCTGAGTGGGCGCATGCGCGCCAATTTGGGTGGTACCGCAGAAGCTATCGCTTTTGTCCCATGATGTTTCATCATGTGGCAAAAGCGTTTTTTATTTCCCTTTTTAGGAGGTCTTTGTTATGATAACACCGAGCTGTGACGAAATTTTATCGCTGGCAACGGATTACACCACCATCCCGGTCTGCCGGGAGGTTTACGCCGACGTGACCACGCCCATCCGCCTGCTGCGGCGGCTGCAAGCGCGTTCCTCCCGCTTCTTCCTGCTGGAAAGCGTCGAAGGCGGCGAAAAATGGGCGCGCTATTCCTTCCTGGGCTACGACCCCATTTTGCGCGTGGCCTGTAAAAACGGTGTTGTCACAGTGAAGGGCGCGGAAAGCCGTACCGTCGAGACCGGCAAGCCGCTGGATGTCCTGCGGGAAATCCTGTCCCGCTACCGCGCGCCCCGGCTGGAAGGGCTGCCGCCTTTTACCGGGGGCTTTGTCGGGTACTTCGCCTACGCGATGCTGTCCTATGCCGAGCCGACACTGGATATCCAGCGCGGCGCGTGGGACGATTTCGACCTGATGCTGTTCGACAAGGTCATTGCCTATGACCACCTCAAGCAAAAAATCACGCTGATTGCCAATATCCAGACCGACCACGTGATGGAAAACTACGGCGCGGCCTGCGCGGCACTCGAAAGCATGGCGGCGCTGGTCTCCGACCAAAGCCCGCTGCCCTGTCAGGCGCACGCGCCCAAGCCCACGTTCACCTGCAGCATGACGCTTGGCGAATACACCGCCATGGTGGAAAAAACCCGTGATTATATCTTCGATGGCGATATCTTCCAGGCGGTGCAGTCGCGCCAGTTCCAAAGCCCCTACGAAGGCTCGCTGCTGAACGCTTACCGCGTCCTGCGCACGACCAACCCTTCCCCCTATATGGTATTCCTTTCGATTGACGGCGACGAAATCATGTGCTCCTCCCCCGAGACCCTTGTCCGGCTGCAAAACGGGCGGCTGACCACCTTCCCGGTAGCGGGTTCCCGGCCACGCGGAAAAACTTGCGAGGAGGACCGGGCACTCGAGCGCGAGCTGCTCGCCGACGAAAAGGAGCTTTCCGAGCACAACATGCTGGTGGATTTGGGGCGCAACGACCTGGGGCGCATTTCCGAGGTCGGCTCGGTCGAGGTGACCGGCTACAAGATGGTGCACCGCTACTCCCGTATTATGCACATCTGCTCACAGGTTGAAAGCAATATCCGTCCGGACTGTGATGCCTGCTCTGCAGTCGAAGCCGTCCTCCCGGCGGGCACGCTGTCCGGCGCGCCCAAAATCCGCGCCTGCGAGATTATCCAGGAGCTGGAACAGCGCCCGCGTGGTATCTATGGCGGCGCACTTGGCTACCTTGACTTCACCGGCAACCTGGACACCTGCATTGCCATCCGCATGGCGGCAAAGAAAGACGGCATTGTCAGCGTGCAGGCCGGCGGCGGCATTGTCGCCGACTCGGCGCCCGAAACCGAGTATCAGGAAAGCGCAAACAAGGCGCGCGCCGTCATTGACGCAATTGAACGCGCAGCGGAAGCGGAGGATTGAACCATGGTTGTTTTAATTGATAATTACGACAGCTTTTCCTATAACCTTTACCAGCAGGCGGCGGCGATACAGCCCGATATCCGGGTCATCCGCAACGACGGGATTTCGGTGGAAGAGCTGGAAGCCCTGCAACCGTCCCACATCCTGCTCTCGCCCGGGCCGGGCTACCCCAAGGACGCAGGCATCTGCGAGGAGGTGATCCGCAGGCTGGGCGGCGGCATCCCGATCCTGGGGGTGTGCCTGGGGCATCAGGCGATTTGCGAGGTGTTCGGCGCGAAAATCAGCCACGCCCGCCAGCTGATGCACGGCAAGCAAAGCCTGCTGTCCATCGACTGCGCCGAGCCGCTGTTTGCGGGTCTGCCGAGCCAGCTCACGGCGGCGCGCTATCACTCGCTTGTCGCCGAAGAAAACACCATCCCGGACTGCCTGAAGGTTATCGCGCGCGACGGCATCGGAGAGGTGATGGCGGCGCGCCACCGGGAAAAGCCCGTTTACGGCGTGCAGTTCCACCCCGAATCCATTCTGACCCCGCAGGGTAATATCATTATGCGGAACTTTTTAACCACAGTACACGAAAACCACTTTTCCAGGAGGACACTCATATGATACAGCAAGCAATCCACACCGTGATTAACGGCAAAGACTTGGACTACGATACCGCCCGCGCCACCATGGAGGAAATGATGGACGGCGCCGCCACCGAAATCGAAATGGCAACCCTGCTCACCGCCCTGCGCATGAAGGGCGAAACCATCACCGAAATTACCGCCTGCGCCGAGGTGATGCGCGAAAAGGGCGCGCACATCGACCCGCGCGGCGCGGTCATGGAAATTGTCGGCACCGGCGGCGACGAAGTCGGCTCGTTCAATATCTCCACAACCTCCGCGTTCGTCGTCGCGGCGGGCGGCGTGCCCGTCGCCAAGCACGGCAACCGCTCGGTGTCGTCCAAGTCGGGCGCGGCTGATGTGCTCGAAGAGCTTGGCGTTGCCATCGACCTCAGCCCCGAACAGAACGAGCGCGTACTGGCGGAAACCGGCATCTGCTTCCTGTTCGCGCAGGGCTACCATAAGTCCATGAAAAACGTTGCCCCCGTGCGCAAGGGTATGCGCGAGCGCACCCTGTTTAATATCCTGGGGCCGCTTTCCAACCCGGCGCGCGCCTCCATGCAGCTGCTCGGCGTTTACGACGAAAACCTTGTTATGCCGATGGCACAGGTGCTTTCCAACCTTGGCGTCACGCGCGGTATGGTTGTCTGTGGCGGCGGCATGGACGAGGCCAGCCTGTCCGGCGTCAACAAGGCGTGTGAAATCCGCTTCGGCGAGCTGACCCCTTACGACTTCACCCCCACCGATGTCGGCCTGCCCGCCTGCACGGTCGGCGACCTGCGCGGCGGCTCCCCCAAGGAGAACGCGCGGATTACCCGCGACGTGCTGGGCGGCGCAGAAAAAGGCGCAAAGCGGGATGAAATCCTGTTAAACGCGGGCATTGCCCTTTACCTGGGGATTGACGGCATCAACATGAAGGAGGGCATTGCCAAGGCCGCCGAGCTGATTGACAGCGGCGCGGCGCTCCGCAAGCTGGACGCCTTCGTGAAAGCCACGCAGGAGGCCGCGAAATGATTCTTGACGATCTTGCCGCCCATGCGCGGGCACGTGTCGCGGCGGATATGGCGGAAAACTCCCTGGATGTCCTCCGTATGCACTGCGAAGCGCTGGGGCGCGCGGACGGGGCGCGGTTTGAACGGGCGCTGAAACGCCCCGGCCTGTCCTTTATCTGCGAGGTCAAAAAGGCCAGCCCGTCCAAGGGTGTCATTGACCCACGGTTCGACTACCTTTCAATTGCACAGGCCTATGAAGCCGCGGGCGCAGACTGCGTTTCCTGCCTGACCGAGCCGAAGTGGTTCCTTGGCTCGGACGCGGTTTTCCAAGAAATCCGGGGCGCGGTTTCCACGCCGATGATTCGCAAGGACTTCACTATCGATGAATACCAGATTTATCAGGCGCGGCTGATGGGCGCGGACGCGGTACTGCTGATTTGCGCGCTGCTGGATACCCGCACCATCGCGCGGTATTTGGAGCTTTGCGACACGCTCGGTTTGTCCGCGCTGGTTGAAACGCACGACGAAAGGGAAATCGAATCCGCTGTTTCGGCGGGCGCGCGCATGATTGGCATCAACAACCGGAACCTCAAGAATTTTGCCGTCGATTTCGGGAACGCCGCCCGCCTGCGCGGGCGGATCCCGCCGGAAGCGCTCTTCGTCGCGGAAAGCGGCGTTTCCTCCCCAGCGGACGCAGCAGCCCTGCACCGGATTGGCGCGGACGCGGTACTCGTCGGCGAAGCCCTGATGCGGGCAAATGACAAAGGCGCTATGCTCGCCGCAATGCGGGAGGCGGCAAAGTGAAGGTGAAAATCTGCGGCCTGAGCCGCCCCGAGGATATCGCCGCCGTAAACACGGCACAGCCCGATTACTGTGGCTTCATTATCGATTTTCCGAAAAGCCGCCGCAGTATCCCCTGGCAGGAGCTTCCTAAACTGCGGAAGCTGGTCAGCCCGAACATTGGCGCGGTGGGTGTATTTGTCGATGCCTATATCCCGATGGCCGCCGATCTTGCGAACCGTTATGCGCTTGACGCCGTGCAGCTGCACGGGCACGAGCCGAATTCCGAAATCGATTGGCTGCGGGAACGGACGAAGGTACCAATCTGGAAAGCCTTTCAAGTGAAATCAGAAGAAACCATCGGCTTCGCGAACCGGAGCCACGCCGATTTTGTCCTTCTTGACGCGGGACAGGGCGGCGGCACGGCGTTCGACTGGTCGCTGCTGGACGCCATGGAGCGCCCGTTTGCCCTCGCCGGGGGGCTGTCCGCCGAAAATATCCCCATAGCATTACAGACGAAAGCCGTCCTGCTGGACGTTTCCAGCGGCGCGGAAACCGGCGGGTATAAAGACCCGGAAAAAATCCAAACCATTGTTTCCATGATTAAAGGAGTTTCACATGTCTAAAGGACGTTTTGGCATTCACGGCGGGCAATACATGCCTGAAACGCTGATGAATGCGGTTATTGAGCTGGAAGATGCGTATCTCCGGTTCAAAGATGACCCCGAATTCAACGCGGAGCTGACGCGCCTGCTGAACGAATACGCCGGGCGGCCATCGCTGCTGTACTATGCGGAGAAAATGACCCGCGACCTGGGCGGCGCGAAAATCTACCTCAAGCGCGAGGATTTGAACCATACCGGCTCCCATAAAATCAACAATGTACTCGGTCAGGCATTGCTTGCCAAGCGCATGGGCAAAACCCGCGTGATTGCGGAAACCGGCGCGGGGCAGCACGGCGTTGCCACCGCCACCGCCTCCGCCCTGCTCGGGCTGGAATGCGAGGTTTTCATGGGGCGCGAGGATACCGTGCGGCAGGCGCTAAACGTATACCGCATGCGCCTGCTCGGCGCGGTCGTGCACCCGGTGGACAGCGGCGCGGGCACGCTCAAGGACGCCGTTTCGGAAACCATGCGCGAGTGGACGAGCCGCATGAATGACACCCATTATATCCTTGGCTCGGTGATGGGTCCGCACCCGTTCCCGATTATGGTGCGTGATTTCCAGGCGGTCATTTCAAAGGAAATCAAGGCGCAGCTGCTGGAAAAGGAAGGCAGGCTCCCCGACGCGGTGCTCGCATGCGTCGGCGGCGGCTCGAACGCCATGGGTGCGTTTTACAATTTCATTGAGGACAAATCGGTGCGGCTGATCGGCTGTGAAGCGGCAGGGCGCGGCATTGATACCCCGGAGACCGCCGCGACAATTGCCACCGGGCGGCTGGGCATTTTCCACGGCATGAAATCCTATTTCTGCCAGGATGAATATGGGCAGATTGCGCCGGTTTATTCCATCTCGGCAGGGCTGGACTACCCAGGCATCGGCCCCGAGCACGCTTATTTACACGACATCGGGCGCGCGGAATATGTCGCCGTCACCGACGATGAGGCGGTTTGCGCGTTTGAGTACCTAAGCCGGATGGAAGGCATTATCCCGGCTATCGAGTCGGCGCACGCGGTCGCTTACGCGCAGAAGCTTGCGCCCACTATGCGGAAAGACCAGATTATCGTCATCAATATTTCGGGCCGCGGGGACAAGGACTGCGCGGCAATCGCACGCTACCGCGGGGAGGATATCCATGAGTAACATTGCAAAAGCCTTTGCTTCCGGCAAAGCGTTCATCCCGTTTGTCACCTGCGGCGACCCTTCCCTTGCCGTCACCGAGCGTTTAATCTGCGCAATGGCGGACGCAGGCGCGGACTTGATTGAGCTGGGCATCCCTTTCTCCGACCCGACCGCCGAAGGGCCGGTCATTCAGGCGGGCAGCGAACGCGCCCTCGCGAACGGCGCGACCACCAATAAAATTTTCGAGATGGTCAGGCGCGTCCGTGCAAAGACCGATATCCCGATGGTATTCATGACCTATGCCAACGTCATTTTCTCTTACGGCGCGGAACGGTTCATCCGTACCAGCGCGGAAATCGGCATGGACGGGCTGATCCTCCCCGACCTGCCGTTTGAGGAAAAGGGCGAGTTTGGCCCGCTCTGCAAGCAGTACGGGCTGGACCTGGTTTCGCTGATTGCGCCGACCTCCAAAGACCGTATCCGTACCATTGCCCGCGAAGCGGAGGGCTTTGTTTACTGCGTTTCCTCCCTGGGGGTGACCGGTATCCGTACCAATATTACGACGGATATCGCCGCCATGGTGCGGCTGGTCAAGTCTGAAAAGGATATCCCCTGCGCGGTCGGCTTCGGTATCTCTACCCCGGCGCAGGCCGCCAAAATGTCCGCCCAGTCGGACGGCGCAATTGTCGGCAGCGCGATTGTCAAGCTGTGCGCGCAATACGGCGAGGACTGTGTCCCGCATGTCGCGGAGTACGTCAAGGGCATGAAAGCGGCGGTTTCGTAAACGGACGCTTTCCCGCAGGCTGCAAAACAGGACAGCGAAGGAACCCCCCTGCTGTCCTGTTTTTTACTGTCCTGTTGTATGGAGCACCTGAAAGGAAAACCTGATTGGTATTCTCTCTGATATGGCCGGCTTTATTTCTGTATGCAAATTATAAAGAATATTTTGCAATATATACTTGACATTCTATAAGATATAATGTATACTCATATCATCAAGACGAGGTGGGAAGGTGAAAAACAAGAAGCTGAAAATGGCGCGCGTGGAGCACGACCTTTCGCAGGCACAGCTGGCCAAGGCGGTCGGCGTCACACGGCAGACCATTGGCCTGATCGAAGCGGGTGGCTACAACCCGACACTCAAGCTGTGCATCCAAATCTGCAAGGTACTGGGAAAAACCCTGGACGAATTATTTTGGGAGGAATGATGAAATGAGAAACCCTTTTAATGCCGCGAAAGACGAACGCATACAGGCCGAGCTGAACAGCATTTACCGCATTGGTTATCTTGTCCTGATGTTCGGCATCCTGTTCGATTTATTCCTGCAATATGTCCCGACGCTTGGGGCTGAGAATGTCTCTGTCCGGCCGGTGGAGTTTGCGGTATTTTTGGTGGCAAATATCCTTTGCTTAGTTCTGATGGTCCGCAAGGGCATCAGCGACGACGACTCCCGCTACGCGGAAGCCGACAGCTTCCCGCGCGGATACTACATCCGCGTTTCCCTGCTCGGCGCGTTGATAGCCTCTGTCCTTTTCGGCGCGATTCAGGTATACCGGTTTTCTGAAATCGGCCTTACGGATACCGTGCTGGTTGTCCTGATTACCACCGCTTCCATCTTCATTTTTACCGCACCCACGATCTTTGGCGTGCAATATTTCTGCTACCGCCTTGCGAAAAAACGCCGCGACAAGATGGAACAAACCTACAATGACGATGAAAAATAAACCACGTGCCGGTAAGGGCTTCTCCCCTGCCGGCACTTCTCTTATTCCCCGAACACGTCCAGGAAGCTGTGCGCCCCTGCCGCGTCGCGCCAGCCGAGCACTTTACGGGTATCGACCGACTTAACCGCGTTCAGGATATTCTTTTCAATTTGCGGATTTTCTGCCGCCAGCTTCGCAATCAACGCCTTGACTTCGGCGCGCTTAGTATCCTGATCCCGCTGCGCCGCCGGGCAGCCGCACGGCTCGAACGTCAGCCCGCTTGCCGCCGTCCAATCCTGCACCGCACGTTCCCGTACCAAGTACATTGGACGAATCAGCTCCATCCCCGGATAATGCTTGCTGTTCAGGCGAGGCAGCATGGCCTGCACCTGACCGCCGTACAGCAGCCCCATGAGCACGCTTTCCACCGCGTCGTCAAAGTGATGCCCCAGCGCAATTTTTGTGCAGCCCAGCCGCTGTGCTTCGGCATACAGGTGCCCGCGCCGCATTTTGGCGCACAGGAAGCACGGGTGCCCCGGCGCGTGGTTCCCGACGACACGCAGGACGTTGGTCTCAAACACGTGCAGCGGAAGCCCTAGCCGCGCGGCGTTGTCCTCAATTTTCCGGCGGTGCTCCGGCGTATAGCCCGGGTCCATCGCCAGGAAAGCCAGCTCGAGCGGAAGCTCCCGCGACAGGTCGCGCAGCAGCAGCGCCAGCAGCATGGAATCCTTCCCGCCCGAAATGCAGGCAGCAACCCGGTCGCCTTCCCTCAAAAGCCGGTACTCCGACACCGCCTGCCGGAAAGGTTTGCGCAGTGTCCGCGCAAACTCGGTATGTAACAGCTGTTCCGCTGTGCAGTCATCCATAATAAACCCTCTTTTTCGTATATAGTATACAAAAATGTTTCTATATAATTAGTGATATTATCCAGTTAAACGCTTGCGTAATCCTCTCCGGTGCGGTACAATAGGGGTATCCAAAAATCCAACCAAACCGAGGTGCAAAAAGATGTTCCGTTTGATTTCCCCCGATGTCATAGACGCCGAGCTTGCTGTCCAAAACGCAATGTTGCGCCTGTACGGCAAGAAAACCAAGTAATCCATTCTTTTCTATTTGACCAAGCGCCCCTTCTTGCTAAGGGGCGCTTTTTATGCTTTCACGGAAAGGATGGATACACGCTCCTCCCCCGTCTCCTCATTCACCAGGGAAAGCAACAGCCGGGCGGCATTTTCCGCGTCGGTATACGCGTAGCGAATGACGAAACCCTTTGGGATCTCCGGCTGAAAGCATTCCGGCTCCGGTTCGCCGGGTGTCAGCAGGAGCAGCGGCTCCGCTGTGCCACGCCGATAAAATGTATACAGCGGCTTATCTGATGGGTCGTCGCTTGCAGTCGAGCAGCCTGTCAGCGCTTCCACCGGCGTCCCGTCCAGCCGAAACGCGCACCCTTCCCCCGAAAAATTT
>CAJUJQ010000092.1 GCA_910586575.1 uncultured Clostridia bacterium
GTAATGTGATAGCTCTGATTAAATTTTTTTGTGGGTGTAGGCTCCGAAAAGCCTTAATATTACAGCGTTTCTAATAGGAGACATTCATAGGGGGTGCTCTGAATTCCTGGAACAATTATACAATCCCGCTCTGGCGCATTCCCTTTGAATACATTATCATTTGCGAGACAGAGCCAGCGGCGGTTTACACAGCGGACGAGCTACGACGACGCAAAGCGTGTACCCGTCACTGTTTGGCCAGTGCGGCGGCGGCTTTTACAATGCTTGCAGCGTCCGGATAATATCGCTCCTCTGCTGAAGGCGCAAAAGGAACCGGCAGATCGGGCGAGGCCAGGCGGGCTGGGGCCGCCTTCAGCGCGGGAAACGCTTTTTCGCTTACAACGGCGCAGACCTCACTGCCAAAGCCGCCGGTCACAGGCGCCTCGCACACCGTCAAAAGGCGCCCTGTTTTCCGGACCGATGTCAGAATCAGTTCCTCGTCCAGCGGCTTTATGGTGCGCGGGTCAACCACCTCCGCCTCAATCCCATCCTGATGCAGCAGCTCCGCGGCACGTAGCGCACGCTGGACCATCCATCCAGTTGCAACGACTGTCACATCACGGCCTTCCCGCTTGATATCGCCTTTACCAAGCGGAATGGTATACACGCCTTCTGGAACCTCACCCCGCAGCGTTTTATACAGATGTTTCTGTTCCAGATAAAGTACGGTATTGTCACTTTGAATGGATGAAAGCAGCAGCCCTTTGGCATCAGCCGGCGTGGACGGCATGACAATGGTAATACCGGGCGCATTTAAAAACCAGCTTTCCGGGCTTTGCGAGTGGTTAAAGGAATAGCCTCCCCCGCCGCCATAAGGCGCCCGGACCGTCAGCGGCATCCTCGCGTCCTCGCCCAATACGTAACGCAGCTTTGCAGCCTGGTTGATCAGCTGATCGCTTGCAACCGGCAGGAAATCAGCGTACATAATCTCCGCAACCGGGCGTTTCCCCAGCAGCGAGGCCCCTACAGACGAGCCTAAAATTGCAGTTTCTGAAATCGGCGTATCCATCACTCGCTCGGCACCGAACTCCGCCAAAAGCCCCTGTGTTACACCATAACAGCCGCCATAGGCGCCAATATCCTCGCCAATCAGATAAACCTGCTCATCGGCGCGAAGCGCCTGGCGCAGCCCGTCCCGGATTGCCTCCAGATAGGTCATTTCAGCCATAATAAACCTCCGTTCACATGTCAGCAAATCATCTGCTGTTCGCTCAGCAATGTATCCACATCCGGATCAGGGGCGCAGGCAGCCTGCGTAATTGCCTCGTTTACCGTCTGCTGCACGCGAAAGCGGATTTCATCTATTTCATCCTGCCCGGCAAAGCCCGCTTCGGTAATATAACCTTCCAGCTTGCGGATAGGGCAGTCCTGCTTCCAACGGATGATTTCGTTCCGCGTGCGGTACACATTTTTATCATTCCCGGAATGGCCGGAAACGCGGTAGGTCCGGCATTCCACCAGCGACGGCCCTTTGCCTGCGCGCGCGTCCTCGACCGCCCGGCTCACGGTTTCGCATACGTCGAGCACGTCGTTCCCGTTGGCAAGATAGCCAGGGAAGCCATATGCCTTAGCACGGTCGGCCAGAATGGGCGCGGGGATGATTTTCTCTGTCGGCGTGGACCAGGCATACCGGTTGTTTTTGATGACAAAAACGATGGGCAGCTGAAAAACGGCTGCAAAGTTCATGGATTCGTGCACCGCGCCCTCGTTGCTCGCGCCGTCCCCAAACATGTTCAGCGTAACCAGCCCGTTCCGGTCCTTCTTATTCGCCAGCGCCGCGCCAATGGCAATCGCGGCAGACGCGCCGAGAATCGGGTTTGCGGGCAGAACATGCTTCTCCAGGCTGCCGACATGCAGGACACGGGTCCTTCCGTTCGTCGCGCCGCAGGCTTTCGCATACAGCATGCCCGCGATTTCCAGCGGTTCAAAGCCGCGCTCAAACAGGCAGCCCAGGTCACGGTAGGAAGCCGAAAGGTAATCGCCCTCCCTCAGCGCCGCCGCGGCGCCGACCGCCGTCGCTTCTTCCCCGATGCTGGTATGGACGCTGCCGCTGATCTTTTTTTCCCGGTTCAGCCGTTCGGTCGTTTCCTCAAAATATCTTGTCTGCACCATTTTCTCAAATAAGTGCAGCAGCTTTTCCCTTGCCATTTCCATACTTCCACCCTCCTTACACATCACTGAATTCCGTCCGGACGATAATCTGGTTTTGCACCTCGCGGCTCAGCTCGGTATAAAAGGCGCTGTAGCCTGCTACCCGTACAACCAGATCCCGGTACTGCTCGGGGTGCTCCTGCGCGTCGAGCAGCGTCTGCTTATCGATGATATTGAACTGCACCTGTGCGCCCTTGATTTCGCAGTAGCCCCGCAAAAGCGCGGCAAATTTTGCAATCCCCTCCGGTGTTTCCAGTACGGAAGGGTTAAACTTCTGGTTGTAAATTACGCCCTTCATGATGCGGGTATGGTCAAGCGCCGCAACCGACCGCATGGCGGCAGTCGGCCCGCTGACATCACGCCCCGGCGCGGGGGAAATGCCCTCGGCAAGCGGGGTACGGGCGTTCCGTCCGTCCGGGGTTGCCGCCACGTTTTTGCCAAAGGAGATATTGGCCGTAATCGCGGTCAGCCCGGCAACAAAATGCCCCCCGCGTGAATTCCGGTACCTTGCCAGCTCATCCAGGAACAAATCGACGCCTATACGCGCCAAATGGTCCACATAGGGATCGTCATTGCCATAGTGCGGCGCTTCCTCGGCCAGCATATGCTGTAATGCTTCCTCGCCCTTGAAGTCATTTGCGAGCGCCAGCCGCAGGCGCTTCGCGTCCACGCGCTTTTGGCCGAATACCAGGCTGCCGATTGCCGCCAGCCCGTCCGCAAGGTTGGCGACCCCCACGCCGCCCGGGCAGGTGAAATTATATCGTGCGCCGCCCTGCGTCACGCATTTGCCCGATTCAATACAGCTGTCAAACAGGGAGGAGACAAACGGAATCGGGATCATCCTGCTGTGGACCAGGTCAATGACGTTATTCTCAATCACCAGATGGCGTGTAAAAAACGCGATTTGCTGCCGCAGTGCCTCAATGAAATCATCGAAGGTATCAAAATCCTCAAGGTATCCTGTTTCCGGGCCAACCTGCCGGTGTGTCAGCTGGCACTGGCCGTTGTGGATTGCCAGCTCCAGCGTTTTTGCCAGGCAGAAATATCCTCCGTTCGATCGCATCCACATTTCTACAACGGTGTTTTCCACGCAGCCAATCGGCGCGTAGTTGCGTGCTTCCTTCAGCGGGATGCCATAGGAAACCAGGGTGGAAATCCCGATATCCTCATTGAACACAACCGGGTGCCCGGTCCCCATCCGCAGGTTTTCACAAAGGGTGCGCAGGAACCGCTCGTCCGAGTTCGCATTGATGCGTACAGAGAAGTTCGGCTCATACAGCCGGCAGTGGCGATGCGCCTCAAAGCACATGTAGGTCAGATCGTTCGCGGCGTCCCTTCCAAACGCGTCCGTCCCGCCAACAATGATATTCTGCCCCATCGGGAAGCCGGAGGTCACCTGTGCGGAGGCCAGGTTGTACAGCTTGACCATTTCGGCGAATTTCAGCCAGAAGCAGTCAAGTTCTTCCTGTAACGCCTCCCACGGGCGGCCCTTGTCCAGCTCCGCGCGGACAAAGGGGTACGCGAACTGGTCGAGCCTGCCGACCGTAATCGCTACGCCGTCGGTTTCCAGCTGCGGCGCGAGCTGCAAAAACCAGATGCATTGCAGCGCTTCCTGGAAATCACGCGCCGGGTACTCCGGCACATGCCGACATGTGCGGGCAATGCGGAGCAGCTCTTCGCGCCGCCTTTCGTCCGTTTGGCCCGCCGCCTGCCGCTCCGCCTCGTCCGCATAACGGTTGGCCCATGCAATCACGGCCCGCAGGGTGATGAGCTGCGCACGGTAGAAAATATCCTTGTCCAGGTTTTCGGCTGCGCTCAAATCCAGCCCGCCGCGTGCCTGCTCGATACGGCGCGCTACCGCGCCCAAGCCCTCTTTCAAAATGCGCTCGTGCGGCAGCAATACATGGCCGAAGCCGGTCTCTTCATGTGCTGTCACCGAAAAGACGCCGCTTTCCAGCCTTGCGCGCCGGGTCTCCTCCGGCATGGCCGCAAAAATGTTGTCCCGCAGGCTTTGGCTGCGCCAGTACGGGAAAATCCCCCGCAGGGACTGCTTCACCCCGTCTGTAATGTCAAACCGGTCATAGCCGCGCGTAGGCAGGTCGTCCAGCTCACGCTCGAGCCAGCTGATATCCATCTCGGGATAGACCGGCGCACTGCGCCGCATGCTGCCCAAATGGCCGACGGTCAGCTCGCCTTCCAGGATAGGCGTACTGACGCCGCGCAGGATTTTATCGAGCGCCATGGCACGGCGGAGCATGACCGGCTGCCCCGTGCTTTCCTGATAGGATTCGGTAACCAGCAGTGCGCGTTCCGCGCAGACCTTTGGCACGGACTGGAATACCTCCGCGCGCAGTGCCTTCACGCGCGGTGTCGCATCACACCGCAAAGAATGAATTTCCATCTTATTTTGCCTCCTTCTGTTCAGTATCTTGGGAACGCCGCTGCCGGACATGCGCAACCAGCGCTTCCCCGGCGTGTTCGCTGAGCTTGCTGGAAAACGCGGCCTGCGCCTCATAACCGCCGTTCCGATATGCTTTTTCTGTTATCATGTAGCCATCATAGCCGTTTGTCAGCGTAGATACCAGTGTGAGCCTGTTCGGCGCTGTTTTTTTGAGCGCCACGCCGATTTCACAGAACACCTCGCAGGGGACAGCGATAATCTCCGCCTCTCCGATGCGCATGATCTGGATCTCGAGCCGCGCGTTTTTTTCCTCCCGCTGCATCGTTTGCAGGCGGAAAATTTCCTTCGCTGTAATGCGCTCCTTGAGCGGCGCGCCGTCCCACTGCAAAATCTGTTCCGCCCACGAAAGCTCCTCCGCGCGGGGACTGCGCAGCGCAGCATCCAGATAGTTGACGGAAGCGCATACTGCCGGGTGCTCCACGGCCTGTGCTTTGTATAGCCCAAGCGCCATCTGCGCCGCGAGCACCTTACTGAAACGCGCGCAGCGCGCGGGACCCTGCGGATCAAAATAGCGGGAGCGCGAGGCTGTCGATTCCGGGTCCATGACATTTAAGTGGTTGATGTCACCTGCTGCCCCGGTCAGGATCAGCACCGGGAAGTCCCCGCCGAGCAGCTGGTTCAGCTCCCGCTCCACATAAGTCGGATAATCGGACGAATATTCCTTCCCTGTCACAATATCGCAATGGCAGGAAAAGTTCCCGATTGCCGCCAGATAGTCCCCGTTCCCGTCCAGTATGCCGATCAGCCCGATTTCCGGGTCAATTCCGCCCTCAATTTCCCGGACGGTGTCGGGCGGCGTATCGTCCTCCAGCCCGCCGATGATAACCGTGCCGTCCTTCAAAATAACGCGGCGGTTAAAGGAAATACTGTCCTCCCAGGCCTTCCCGCAGGTCAGGCGCGCGGGACGCAGCGCCGCATGCGCGCCCACAATCGCGCCCGCGGCCGCGCGGACAAAAAACTCCATATAAGCGGGATCAGGCGTCGTATTGAAAATGGGCACGGTTGCCATCGCCGTATGGGTGTGCGTGGCGCAAATCAGGATGTTTTCCGGCTTGATTCCGCAGCCTTCGCTGGCTAACTGCCGGATACGGGCCACCGTCCCTTCATCCACTGCCAGCACGTCACAGGTCACAATGGCGACGGTTTCCCCGCCCTCCAGCACAACTGCGCGGGCGTACAGCTCATCCTTTTTCCCTGTGGTATACCGGTCTGTCCGGCATCCGGCAAGCGGCAGGCCGATCGGCCCCGTGATCACCACGCGCATGGCGCCCGCTCTCATTGTTTTCATCATAGCCTCCTTTCCGGCATATCAAGCGCTGCGATTGCGTCCACCTCCAGCAGCATATCGGGCAGTCCCAACCGGCTTACCTCAATCAAGGTACTGGCAGGCCGCGCCCCCGCGAACCAGCGCTCACGCGACCGGGCGACCGCTGCCCGGTCCTCCATATTCCTCAAATAAACGGTCATCTTCACAATGCTGTCAAAGCCCGCGCCATACGCGTGCAGCAGCTCGCGAATAATGTCAAACACGGCGTCCGCCTGTTGCTCCGCGTCCGCTCCGCCGATGACCCTGTGCGCTTCATCCAGCGGCGCGACGCCTGACAAATACAGCGTATCCCGATGGCGGACCGCCTCTGCGTAAAGCGGATGGCCCTGCCCATCCCTGTCATAACGTTCCGGCATTTGTATCCCCTCCTTATAACAGTACACCCGGCAAAAACGTGACAAGCGGCGGGAACAGCCAGCAGAGCAGCACCACCAGCATCATAATCGCTACAAACGGCCAGATCGCGCTCACAATCTGGTCAAAGGATATTTTCGCGATTTTCGCGTTGACAAACAACAGCACGCCAACCGGCGGTGTGATACCGCCGACAAGGACCGCGATTACCATGGTAACGCCGAACCAGATCGGATCAAAGCCCAGGCTCACCGCGATGCTGTGGAACGCGGGCGCGAACATCACAAGGATCGGGGTCCCGTCCATGAAAAAGCCCATGATAAAATAGAACAGGATCATAATCAGGAACAGGATGCGGCTGTTGCTGGTCAGTGAGGTCAGCGCCCCGAGCACCAGCTTGGGGAAGTTCATCAGTGTCAGCATATTGCCGAAGGTGGTTGCGGTCGCCAGCAAAAACAGTACCATGCCGCAGCTTTTCGCCGCGTCAAGCAGCACCCTGCCGATTTCCCGCACCCGCAGCGTCTTGAACACAAACAGGCTCATCACCATGCTGTAGGCCGCGGCCACGACGCCTGCTTCCGTCGCGGTAAATTTTCCGGTCATAATGCCGACCATGATAATCAGCGGGACGACCAATACCAAAACCGCCTTTTTGAAGCTGCGCCAGACCTCTGCCATGGAAAACCGTTTCCGTTCAATATTCCCACGCTCGTCCCGTTTGTGGGTGAACACCCTGTCATACGCCACATAGGCATAGACCATCTGGCAGCCACCAAGGATGATGCCCGGCAGTATCCCGCCGAAGAACATCCCCGCAACCGAAACGCCGGTCAATGAGCTGTACAAGATAAACATAATGCTCGGCGGGATAATTGGCCCGATGGAGGAGGAGGCCGCGGTAATCGCCGCGGTAAACCGGATATCATAGCCTTCCTCTTCCATCGCGGGGATGAGCATCGCACCGATAGAAGCCGAATCCGCGGTCGAGCTTCCCGAAATCCCCGCAAAAAACATGCTTGCCAACACGTTGACATGTGCCAGACCGCCCTTGATATGCCCGACCAGGCTGTCGGCAAACCGTACCAGCCTGCCGGTCAGGTTGCCGCTGTTCATGATGGCACCGGTCAGGATATAGAATGGGATCGCGAGGATGGTAAAGGAATCCAGCCCGCCGAACATCTTGGTAATCAGCATCGTGACAGGGATCCCCTCTGCGAGCATCATCACAAGCGAGGAAATGCCGATCGAGAAAGATATCGGCACACCAATCAGCAACAAGACGATAAAGATGGCAAACATCAGCAAGATATTCACGGTGTCCCCCCTTTCCGCGCAGGGCTGCCCGCAAACGCTGTAAACGATGTTTTCAGGTCAACCGCCAGTACAATCAGTTTTTCGACAATCATTACCGCCGCGCCAAGCGGCATCGCCGCATATGCATAGGTAATGGGAAGCCCCAGCGCTGGGGAGATCTGCACCATATTATCGATTGCAACCTCCAGCCCGAAACGGAACATCACCGCAAGGAACAGCAGAACCGCCACATCGCCAATCACCGACGCAAAGCACCGCAGCCTTTCAGGCAGGCGCTTGTATACATACTCGAAAATAATCTCATCCCGCTCCCGGATGGCGATGGAATTGGTCAGCATTACCATGTAAATCATGGAATACCGGCTGATCTCCATGGACCAGGAAACTGTTTCCAATCCGGGAATGACACGCGAGACAACGCCCAGCAGGGTCGCCAGGCAGAGGATCGCGTAAAGGATCATAATCATAATCTCTATGAGCCGACGCAACCCGTCCAATATTTTCATTCACCTTCCTCCTTTCGGAAACGCCCCCTCTGCCGGAAAAGGCCCGCGCCAGATGGTGCGCCAGATGGTTAATACTCCACGCTGATCATTTTGTCGTAAAGCGTCTTGACATCCTCCCCCAGTGAGAGTGCGTAATCGGCCGTATACGATGCCAGGGAATCCTTGAATTTCTGCTTTTCCCCGTCCGGCAGCTCAATCACCTCAACGCCCAGTTCCGAAAGATGGGAAAGCGTTTCTTCCTCAGACGCCTCCGCCATCTGGTTTGCCCAGGCAACCTGCTCCCACGCAACCTCGTTTATGGTTTCCTTCAGATCGTCCGGCAGCGCGTCATAAGCGGATTGAGACATCACCATAATTGTCTGCACGCGAATCAGGTCGTACTTGGTTAAATACTTTGCCTGCTCGTACCATTTTTGCAGATTGATGCTCTGTGCATCACCGCCCGCCGCCTCAACAACGCCAGTCTGAAGCGCGGTGTAAACCTCGCTGAACGCGGTCGGAGACGGCGCGCCGCCCATGGCGCGGAACATATCGATGAAGAACGGTGTTTCCAGCGTGCGCTTGCGCAATCCCTGGAAATCCTCGAAGCTGCGTACCGGCTTTTTGGAAATCAGCTGGCGTGTGCCCATGTAATATGGGAACAATGGCTGCATCCTGGCGTCGCGCAGCATAGTGGTGACATCGTCCCAGACCGCGCGCAGCACCGCTTCCCCGTGCTCCGGGCTGTCGTACAGGTACGGCCCGTTGGTCAGGATTTCCATCACCGGCGCGTAGACGGACGCATCGCCCGAGCCTCCTGCCATCATATCCACGACACCCTGCATCATGGCTTCCGCAATCTCGCGGGCGGATCCAATGGACGAATCATAATAGCGCTCGAATTGGATGCGCCCCCCGGTCCGCTCCTCCACGGCTGTCATAAAGTGATCTGCTACCACGTTTTTGGGGTGCTCAGCCGAGCTGATATCCGCGTATTTCAGCACGAACTCTGCTTCTCCGCCATTCTCCTGTGCCGTGCTGTCCGTGGAGGGGCTTTCCTGCCGCGGCGTTTCTTCCTTGGCGGGCGAATTGCCGCACGCGGCCATCATCAGCAGCAGCGCTGATGCGGTCAGCATTGCGGCCATTCTTTGGATCGTGATTTTTTTCATCATGTGAACTCCTTCCTTTTCCGTATTGGCTTCACTGGATTGCTTTTTAGGGCTTCTTCCTCCTCTCTTACATTTTCTTAACAACGGTATCCGGAAAAATCTTCCGCATTTCCGTGGTTTTCTGTGCAAGGTCCTCCGGTTCGGGCGTTTGGAACGCCGCACCGGCGTAATGCCGGCCAAGCATTTCATATTTACGCACACCGAGCTTGTGATAGGGAAGCAGTTCGATCCGCTCCACCTGGTACTGCGCCGCAAGCCGCGCAGCCGCAAGCAGGTTATCCAAGCTGTCATTGCCCCCCGCCACCACAGGGACGCGCAGGATAATCCTTGCGCCCCGCGCGGCGAGCCTTCCAAGGTTGTCCAAAATCCGTTCGTTGCTCTGCCCAGTCAGCTGCCGGTGTGCCTCCGGGTCGGTATGTTTTATGTCAAACAGAAACAAATCGGTATAGGGGAGAACCCTCTCAAATACCCGCCATTCCACGAAACCACAGGTTTCGGCTGCGGTATGGATCAGCCGTTCTTTTGCGCCGCGAAGAAGCGCGTATGCAAAATCCGGCTGAAGCAGGCACTCCCCACCGCTCAGCGTCATCCCACCGCCGGATTTCCGGTAAAATGCCGCATCCCGCACAACCTGCCGCAGCACCGCCCCTGCTGTCACCTGCACGCCGCATACGCTTCTCGCGTGGTTCAGGCAAACCGCCGCACACGCGCCACAGCCAACGCATTGTTCCCAGGCAATGGAGAGGCCGCTGTCCGTCATCTTAAGCACGCCCCTCGGGCAAGCCGCTGTGCAGCGGCCGCAAACGGTGCAAAGCGACGCGTTATATTTCAGCTTCGGCCCCTCCGACAGGTTCTCTGGATTGCAGCACCACAGACAGCGCAGCGCGCAGCCCTGTAAAAAAACGGTGGTCCGAATCCCATCCCCGTCATGAATGCAAAATCGCTGAATATTCGATACCCAGCCCAAAACTTCTTCCATAGGGTTCTCCTTTTAAAGCTCAAGCATACGCGCGTCCGGCATGGCCGGGATTGCACCCCTGCGGGAAACCGTGTGCGCCGCCGCCCTTGCCGCCAAATCCCCCGCACGCCGGACCGTCTCACGGTCCAGGCACAGGCCGTCCCGTGCCAGCGCGTACAGGAACGCGCCCATATAAGAATCACCAGCGCCGGTTGTATCAACCACAATCCCTTTGCCAGCCGAAAAATGCAGCGACTCCTGCCCTCGGATGAAGGCAGCTGAACCGGCTGCCCCGTCGGTCAAAATCAGCAGCTGTAATGCCGCATTGCCCCGAAACAGTCCCTCACAGGCGGCGGGAACATCCGCGCAGTCCGTAATAAATACCAATTCTTCCCGGTTTACCTTGAGGATATCCACATCCCCCAGCACATCCTGAATCTCACGGCGTGCCCCCGCTTCATTCGGCCACGCGCTTGCGCGATAGTTCAAGTCGAGCGCCGCCAGCGCCCCCGCCTGTTTCGTCACATGGATCGCGCGGTACAGGGTCGTCCGCAGCGGCTCTTCCGTCAGCGCCAAGGTGCTGAAATAAAAGATGCCCGCCTGCCTGACTGCCTGTAAATCCAGCTCATCAGGACGTAGGTTCACGCAGGCACCTCCCCTTCGGTAAAACAGATAAGAAGGCACACCGCCCCGATCCAGCGTGACATAGGCTACGCTTGTGCGCCGCTCCTGGTCAAACACCACTGCGTGTACATCTACGCCGTTTTGTTCCATGTATGCGGCCAGGTATTGCCCAAAGCCATCCCGGCCAAGCTTACCGATAAAAACGGGATTCCCGCCCAATCGTCGAATTTGAATCGCGACATTGGCTGCCGCCCCACCGGCGAACCGCGAAAAGGACTGTATCCCATCCAGCGGTCCGGCTTCATCAGCCACCATGTCGATCATCAGCTCGCCGAAGCAAACGATATCCATTTTACCTCCCCTTCCCAAATGGTTTATTTTATTTTCTTTTATGGTTCGTTATTGTTTTTATCGTTCCCTGTACCGTAATGATATCACACAACACAAACTAATTCAAACATTATTTTTCCCGATTCCTAATTTTTGGCAGAATGCAACAAATCCCTGGATCGTATTTGGTGATTCTTACAAATCCATCGGTTATATAAGGGCGGGATTTCTTTTCTTTGTTACTTTTATTTCCAAATCATACTTGCATTCTGCCTCGATTTCCGATATAATATGTTTGGAAAGGTTTGCTTTGGTTTGTTTGCGCGGCATGATCATGTCCGCCCAGCAGCCCGGAGACGGGCCTGGTGCTCCATCTGAACAGAAATCAAAGTCACCCTTGGGCTGGATCTGATTCCTGAGCGGATGGACCACTGGTGTTTGTTAAAAAAAACTGCCGCTGGAAACATTTTCAAACAAGCCCTTAGAGAAAATGGAGGGAGTATCTATGCTGCTACCACAACGAATGGAGTACATTACAAAGGCACTCGAAAAAAACGGATGTGTATATGTTCGCAAGATTGCTCAGGAAATTGGCGTAACCGAAAAAACCATCCGTCAAGACCTGATACGGATGGAGCAGATGGGGATTTTAGACCGTGTCCATGGCGGCGCGGTCCAGAAAAAAGAGGAAATGATATTTCCCGTTGCCCACAGGAAGCACGGACAAATCAGAGAGAAGCAAAGCATTGCCCGGCACGCGCTTTCCCTGATTCATGACGGGGATATTATTTTCTTTGACGCAGGCAGCACCTGCCTTGAACTTGCCCGCCTGATTGACCATCAGCAAATCATCGCACTGACAAACGACCCCTACATTATGAATGAGCTGCTTCCCAAAACCTCAGTCTCGCTTTATATGATTGGCGGTCGGCTGCTGCGTGAGGAGAACGGCATCCTATTCGGCGGCCCAGGTACGCTGGACAGCATACGGCAGTATAAAATGACAAAATGTTTTCTTGGCACCAGCGCGGTAAATGCCTCTGCTGGATTGATGACCTTTTCCCGTGAACAGGCCGAAATCAAACGAACCATCATTTCCTGCACGTCAGACGTGATTTGCCTGGCAGATCATACCAAATTCGGCAAAATGGCGTTCATTACTTACGCGGAACTGTCTGCGGTGGATCGAATTATCACGGACAATGCCATCGCCGATGATATGACGGAGCAGTTTTCACAGGTCCAAATTGATGTGGCGCGCGAAGCGGAAGGCTATAATGGTTCCAGGGATTCAGACCACCCCCTATGAAAAAGATCGTGAACATGG
>CAJUJQ010000093.1 GCA_910586575.1 uncultured Clostridia bacterium
CAACAACGTTGACGCCGGAATCCTTGAGGTTCATCGCGTGCGCGTGGCCCTGGGAACCGAAACCAATAATCGCAACCGTCTTGCCGTCCAGCATCGACAGATTGCAGTCGGAATCATAATACATCTTAACCATTTCTTTTTTCCTCCTAAGAAGTAAAATATATATAAGTTTTCTGTAGAAAAAACTTTGGCAAAATCAGAAGGTGCAGGATACTGCGGTTCACCGTCCGCGCCCTTTGGCGCCGTCCGCGGAGGACATCAGGCGGCCGATTACCTGGTCATTGCCGTTACGCCGGAACGGCACATCTCAATAATCGTATAGTTGGAAATGACCGCTAAGAAAGCGTCTACCCGGCTCGGGACCTCGGTCAGCTCGACAATAATCGCGTTCTTAACCGATTCCACTACATTCGCGTTGTAAACCTCCGCGACCTCGCGGATGCTGTCGCGCGCAAGCGCGTCCTCCGCAAGCACCTTCACAAAGACAAGCTCGCGGCAATAGCATTCATCCTCCCACAGGTGCTCAATCCAGAGCGTTTCCTCCAGTTTGCTCACCTGCTTGATAATCTGGTCGAGCGTCTTTTCGTCGCCGCGCGTGATAATCGTAATACGTGAGATTTCCTGGTTGTTCGTCGGCGAAACGGTCAGCGAATCAATGTTGAAGCCGCGCCGCCCGAACAGGCTCGAAACCCGCGCCAGGACACCGGCGTTGTTTTTCACCAGTACGGACAAAATATACTTTTCCATCGCTTCCTCCTCAATCCGCTATAATGTCTTCAATCGAGCCGTTCGGCGGGATCATCGGCAGGACACGCTCGTCACGGTCAATCACACAGTCGATCACAGTCGGGCCTTTGTGCGACAGCGCCGCCGACAATGCCGCCCGGAATTCCGCCGGGTTGGTGCACCGGAAGCCCTGCGCGCCGAACGCCTCGGCCAGCTTGACATAATTCGTCTTGCGGTCGAGCGTGGTGTGGGAGTAGCGCTCCCCGTAGAAAATGGTCTGCCACTGGCGTACCATGCCCAGCACGCTGTTGTTCATAATCACTGTCACAATCGGCAGCTCGTAAGTTACCGTCGTGCAAAGCTCGTTCAGGTTCATATGGAAGGAGCCGTCACCCGTGATATGTACGACCGGCTTGTCCGGGCAGCCGACCTTCGCGCCAATCGCCGCGCCATAGCCGTAGCCCATGGTGCCCAGGCCGCCCGATGTGAGGAACTGCCGCTGGCGGGTGCGCCCGCAGTACTGCGCAGCCCACATCTGGTGCTGGCCGACGTCGGTCGCCAGGATGGCGTTCGGACCCGCAACCTCGGAAATGATTTTGATGACCCGCTCGGGGTGCAGGCGGCTCTCACTGTCCTTGGGGCGGTAGTCCAGGCGTTGCCGCCAGTCGGTGATTTTGGTCATCCAGTCGGCGTGGCGCGCTTCCTTAATATAAGGAAGAATCCCTTGCAGGAAGGTCTGTGCGTCCGATACGAGCGAATCGTCGGTCATAATATTCTTGTTAATTTCGGCAGCGTCGATATCGATATGGATAATGCGTGCGTCCGGCGCAAAACGGTTGGTGTCGGTCGCGACACGGTCGGAGAAGCGCGCGCCGATGGACAGCAGTACGTCGGAGCGGTCTACCGCGCGCCCGGCGGAAACCTTGCCGTGCATACCGACCATGCCCAGGTTGAGCGGGTCGTCCGGCGAAAGCGTGCCCGCCGCCATAATGGTATACGTCGCGGGGATTTCCGCCTTTTTCATCAGCCGCTGCAAATCTTCCGCCGCACCCGACGAGACAATGCCGCCGCCGAAATAAATCACCGGGCGCTCGGCCTTGTTGATGACATCGGCAATCCGGCGCAGGTCAGTTTCCCGCAGGTCAAAGGACTGGTCAATCTCGATTTTGGGCTTGTTCTGGAATTCGCAGACCGCCGCGGTGACATCCTTGGGGATATCGACCAGCACAGGGCCGGGCCGTCCGGTGTTGGCAATGCGGAACGCGTCGCGCAGCACATCGGCAAGCTCTTCCACATGGCGGACGACGAAATTATGCTTGGTAATCGGCATCGTAATGCCCGCGATATAGACCTCCTGGAAGGAGTCTTTACCGATCAGTGACGTGCCGACATTGCCGGTAATCGCCACCATCGGCACCGAGTCCATATAGGCGGTGGCAATGCCGGTAACCAGATTGGTCGCGCCCGGGCCGGAGGTCGCAAGGACGACGCCGGTTTTGCCGGTTGCGCGGGCGTAGCCGTCGGCTGCGTGGGACGCGCCCTGCTCGTGGGCGGTCAGGACATGGCGGATGCGGTCGCTGTTGAGATACAGCGCATCATAAATATTCAGGACGGCTCCGCCGGGATACCCAAAAATGGTATCCACGCCCTGCTCAATCAGAACCTCGATTAAGATTTGTGATCCGTTACATTTCATTGACTGAACTTCCTTCCCGGCCTGCCGCCCTTGTTTGGGACGCAGGCTCACAATAAAAAAGTCTCTGCCTCAATCAAGAGACAAAGACAAACTCTCTGCGGTACCACTCTCGTTGCCGCTGGGGACAGCGGCCACTCTGCTGCGCCGTGCACGGCGCAATTCCCGGCTAACGGTGGGAGGGACCGTCCGAGCCTACTGGGACGCTGCCCGTTCGGTCGGATGCTCTCGGGATGACGTTCACGCGCCCTGACGCTGCCGCCTTGCACCATCCGGCGGCTCTCTGCAAGCGTTTCGAGGGGGTTACTGTTCCCGGTCACTGCATTTACTGTATTTACTGGATATTATAAAGCTTTAGCGAAGAAAAGTCAACAGTTTCTTTGGGTTTTCTTTTGCGTTTCTTTTGGAAGATTTGCACAATCTTTTTGCCGCGGTATAATTTCATGCAAAAATGTAAAACTATGTAAGCCAATACCGTAGGAACAGGAGGCATGGTTGTGGCTGTATCATTTATCCGGACCGTAATTTTATATATTGTTGTGGTAACGGCGCTGCGCATTATGGGCAAGCGGCAAATCGGGGAATTGGAGCCGTCCGAGCTGGTGGTGACCATCCTGGTTTCTGAGCTGGCGGCTATCCCAATGCAGGATTTAGGAATCCCGCTGTTTGCAGGGGTGATTCCGATTATAACGCTGATTTCCCTGGAAATTATCGTTAGCTTCCTGTGCCTGAAAAGCCGAAAGCTGCGGCGGCTGCTGAACGGACAGGCGGCAATCATCATCCGCAGCGGCAAACTTGACCGGGAAAAAATGAAGCAGATGCGCCTGACCACCGACGAAGTCATGGAAGCGCTGCGCCAACAGAATATTGGTTCAGTTTCCGAGCTGAAATATGGCCTGATTGAGCCAAACGGGCAGCTGAGCTATGTCTATAAGCCCGAATACCAGCCGGTCAACGCCAAAATGATGGGGCTTCAGCCGGAGGATGCCGGACTGCCGATGATTGTGGTCTCGGACGGGCGGATCGTGGAAACCAACCTGCGCCATCTGGGAAAGACGCGGGAGGAAATCGAAAAGCGCATTCAAAAGGCACATATTCCGGATGTGTCCCAGGTGTTCCTGATGACGCTGGACGACAGCGGCAATGAATTCATCCAAAAGAAGGAGGGGTAGCCTATGAAGCGGTTGACGACGGCGGTCATGCTGCTGCTGGCGGTGCTGGCGCTGTGCGTCGGCACACAGTACCGGCTCGGCCGGCTGGCGGATGAAATGGCGGCGGAAATCGATCATTTTTCCCTTTGTGCGCGGGAAAATGATATCCAAAGCGCCGAAAGGGCTATTGCAGGCGCAAAAAGCGATTGGGAATCCAGCCGCGCACTGCTCGGCTCCATCCTGCCGCATAACGAATTGGACGAAATCGACCGATTGTTTGCGGTTGCCCTACAGGCGGCGGAGGACGGGGACGTGTCAGAATGCCGCCTGCGGGCGGCGGAGCTGAGCAACCGTGTGCAGCACCTGCCAAAACGCGATATCCCCAAAATCGAAAATATCCTGTAACCAAAGGGGGCTGTCCCGCTGGGCTTCGATGTGAGCCGGGGACGGCCTCCTTGCGATATCCGCGCAGTTAAGCGGCTTTTGAATACACCGTATTTTGCAAGCGTTCAAACCGGGCGCTTCCACACTTTAGATAGATAAAATACACAAAATGTTGTTGAAATGGCTTGCAAATTTTGATGAAGATTGATATACTGGTTACGAATATTTTACAGAAATGAGGATGTTTATGAAGAAGGGGAACTTTTGGGCGCTGGCCCCGATTTTTGTATTCCTGGTGCTGTATATCGGGATTGGCGTATATATGGGGGACTTTTACGTGATGCCGGCGGCAGTTGGCTTTTTGATTGCACTGCTGGTGGCGTTCTTCCAGAATCCGAAGCGGCCGCTTGCTGAGAAGCTTGGTATTCTGGCACGCGGCGCGGGCGACGAAAACATTATGATTATGTGCATGATCTTTTTGCTGGCTGGCGCGTTTTCCGCGTCGGTCAAGGCGGCGGGCGGCGCCGATGCGGCGGTTGCGTTCGGCCTTGCCATCCTGCCCAGCAAAATTGTCGTGGTCGGGCTGTTCCTGATTGGCTGCTTTATTTCAACCTCTATGGGTACCTCGGTTGGGACAATCGTCGCCTTGCAGCCGATAGCCATGGGCATCAGCGAACAGGCCGGGATTTCGCTGCCGGTGTGCATCGCGGCGGTGGTCTGCGGCGCGATGTTCGGCGACAACCTGTCAATGATTTCGGATACCACCATTGCGGCGGCGCGCACGCAGGGCTGTGAGATGCGCGACAAGTTCCGCGAGAATTTCAAGCTGGTGCTGCCTGCGGCGGTCGTCACAGCAATTATTTTCTTCGTGCTGACCATGGGCAGCGACTATCAGTCCAGCGGCGGGATTACCGGCAGCATGGTGCTCCGGATTGTGCCCTATCTGTTTGTCCTGATTGGTGCGCTCGCCGGGCTGAACGTTATCCTGCTGCTGGCGGCGGGGACGGCGCTCTCGTTGGGCGTGGGGTTGTTCATGGGGGATTTCATCTGGTCGGAAATCTTCGGTATTATGAGCGACGGGATGACCAGCATGTTTGAAATCACGGTCATTTCCATCTTGGTTGCGGGCATGGTCGGCTTGATTCGTGAGAACGGCGGTATCGACTGGCTGCTGGGCACCATCCGCAAAAGCATCCATTCCCGCAAGGGTGCGGAACTGGGCATTGCGGCGCTGTCCGGCCTGGTGGACTGCGCAACCGCGAACAATACGGTTGCGATTGTCATTGCGGGGCCGATTGCCAAGGAGGTCGCCGACGAGTACCGAATCAGCCCGCAGCGCACCGCGTCGCTGCTTGATATTTTCACCTCGGTGTTCCAGGGATTGCTGCCCTATGGCGTTCAAATTCTCTACGCAGCCAACGCGGCTGTGACCGGTCTGACGCCATTTGATGTCATTCCCTATTGCTTTTACCCGATGCTGATGGCGGTGTCGGCAGTCTGCTTTATTTTGTTCGCGAAGGACAAGCCGGGGGCGGGAAAACATGCCTGAAAAAAACGGGGCGAAATCAACGGTTTATGTAGCGGCTGCTTTGGATTTATGCTATAATAATTATCTTGACAAATTGGCAATTGTACCAATTGCCGGAAGGGGAATTTTGACACCATGAAAAAGCGCATTTTCTCAGTTCTCATGGCTTTTGTGCTGCTGCAGATGAGCGCCATGGGATTCAACGGGCCTGTGCAATGGCAGGGCGGGCCTGCTCCGCAGCCTTTTGTGGAGGGCGATCCTGCGGTTGAATCGTTTGCGGACGACCCGGCGCCTGCGCCCGAAGCGGCGGAAAAAATGCTGCCGGATGAATCCGAGGACCCAATCCCGGAATTTGTCCCCGGCGTTCTGCCGGCGGATGGCGAAATGATCTATCCGGACTATGCGTCCATGGTGGATTTGTTCGCGGAGGGGCTGCCTGCCTCTTATGACACACGCGGCAAATGGCAGACGCCGGTCCAGAATCAAGGCTCCAACGGGCTTTGCTGGGCGTTCGGCACCTATGCGGCTATGGAAGCCAACATGCAGAAAAACAGGGTGCAGAATCCGGATTTTTCAGAGCTGCATATGGGATATTCTCTCAGCGACCGGAGCGGAAACACGTCACAGGGATTTGACCGCGCGCCAAACGCTGGCGGCAACCGATATATGTCAGCCAGCTATTTGATGCGGGACACAGACCTGAGCGGGACCATAGACGAATCCGCGGACCCTTATATCAAGACTGTGGTGAAAGAGCGCGATTTGTCTGTCTCTCAAAGCAAGGAAAAAACCTATCAGGCACAGAATATCCTGTACCTGACCGGTAACAGAGACGAAACCGCATTCAATGTGATGAAACAGGCGGTCATGGAATATGGCGGCGTCGGTGCGTATATCTTTTTCCAGGGGCAGACGACAGCCACCGACGGTTCGGCGCAGCAGGCGTTTTTTAACGACGAATACAATGCCTATTGCTATATGTGGGAAAAAGACAACAGCGAGAAGAAGCCGGAACGCATAACCGACATTAACCATGTGGTGGAAATAGCCGGATGGAATGATGATTATCCCAAAGAGAATTTTAACGCAATTGCCCGGCCTCAGCATAACGGCGCATGGCTGGTGAAAAACAGCTGGGGCAGCAACTGGGGGGATCATGGCTATTTCTGGGTATCTTATGAGGATACGAGCTTTCCAACGGACGCGTTTTGCTTTGATGGCGTAAAAGAATACGACAACAGCGAAATTGTCTATGAAACGGATTATTGCAATAATGGGGATAGAGTTGGCTTTGACAAGGACCGTGCAACCTTGAAATATCATTATGCAAAAACCTTTACAAAGAAAACCAGTGGGACGGAAAAACTGCAATCCGTCCGAGTTCTTATAGCACATCCGTATACTTCTGTAGAGATTGGTTATCGTCAGGGTACAATGGAAGGGTATACATTTGCTCCCTTGGGGGGGGATTGGCAGCAGGGGCACAGAGGTGTTTAGCCCGGGATGGTATACGGTTCCTTTCAATACCCCGGTAACAATTGGCGGGGGTAAAGGCACCTTATTTGCGGTTACACTGCGGGTGACGGTTCCTGACGTGGAAAACGGCGGTGACGGTTTATATATGGGTTATGACGCAAAAAACGGGATTGGCGCTTCTGATGCGGAAGCTTCACAGATTTATCTTTCGGGAAATGGGTCATCCTGGCGTGTAAATAACAATTACAACTATTGCATCAAGGCTGTTACAAAACCGATAGATTCGCAGATTCAGGGACAAGTTGTGCTTGAAAAAGCCGAAAACGGCTTGTGGCTGGCAATCCGGGGCGAAAATCAAAGTCAGGATAAGGTGCTAACGGATTTGACGCTGCCAGCGTCTTACAGAGGTGCGGCGATTAGCTGGATATCAAGCAATGCACAAGTGATTGACGCACAAGGCAGGGTTATGCGGCCTGTTGCGAATGCAGATGAAATTGTCAATCTTACCGCAACGCTCCGTTCGGGAAGTGCTTCGAAAAATGTTTCATTCAATTTAACAGTGTCTCGTATCCCAGCAGTTGATATGAATGCGGTGCAAAATGTTGCGGACAGCATTACCTGGGATTCCATCCGGGGCGGCAATACGAATCAAGGCAATGTAACACAGGATCTCAATCTTACGGGTTCAAGCGGCGGTGTAACCGTTGTTTGGACATCCTCTGATAATGAAATCATCAAAACGGAAAAAACCTCGGGTTCAGACACGGCGATTGGGACGGTAACACTTGCCCGGTTTGACAAAACGAATCAAGTTGCCCTCACTGCGACTGTGACAAAGGGGGAAGCGAAGGTAACCAAAACGTTTGAACTGACCGTGCCGCACAGAGAGGCCAGTGACGCGGATAAATGTGCGGCGGCAAATGAATGGCTGCAAAATGATGGATTGAGCTACTGGTGGGATCAGGTCAAAGGCGAAAATACAGATGTAAAATACATTCGGCATGATTTCGTGATACCCCAAAAGATTCAGATTAACCTACCGGGGCTTGCTCCTTATTTCATTCAATTACGTGGGAATGCTGACAGGCTGGTTTGGGACCCGGACCAAAATAAACACGTAAAATGGGATCTGATTGATGAAAAAGGAAAAGTCACACGTCCCGCATATGGAGAGCCGGATGTAGGAGGATGGTTCTACCCAGAATGTATCCAGGGGCATTGGCTGCGGCTTCCGTATGTTACAATCCTCGCCTATAAGGGTGCTATTACGGCCGGTACTTTGCAGGATGTGACAGCCAATTCCGGAAGAACCGTCGTACTGAAGGCAAACGCGTCCACAGTGGGCAGGCCCGGTGCGCTTGCATATCAATGGTACCAGGCGGACGGTACAAATAAGGGAAATGCACAGAAGCTTGAAGGGGAGACCTTCACTGAGCTTAGTGTATCTGCAAATTCAATCAACGGCAAGGCGTATTATTACTGCGAGATTTCCGGAGTGGATGCCGCGCCGGTACAAACCAATGTTGCCACAGTCACAAAAGGCGAGCCGCCTCCGGTTTCCGCACGTTTGGATGCGTCCAACCACATGATCGTCCATCTGGAGAATATCACGCTTCCTGACAGTGCCGTGGTATTCGCGGCATCCTATGACAGCTCAGGAAAGATGAAAACGTCCCTGCAAGGTATTGCAAATGGGAATACTGTGACGTTCAGCAAAAACGTGGAAACGGGCTGGAAGCTGTTCTGCCTGGACAGCCGCGACAGGCCGCTCTGTGAATGCATTGTACTGCATTGAGCAGTGGTTTTCAATGGAAAGCGGCGGGAATATCAGCCCTTTTCCTTGATTTTGCTTAAAAACAACACCCCTTCGTGCGGATTGTGTGCGAAGGGGTGTTTTGGGGTGTCAGGGCGGCAATAAATCTCTTTGGTGGATTGATTAGGCTTCAAATCGCTCCGGCTTTCCCCTTAGGAACGGTTCAAAAATAACCTGCGACAATCGCCTGCATCTTCCCATACTGCGCCCAGTTTCCTTGACAGGCGACAGCCTGTCAAGGAAAAGCGCCTTATCTGGCGAAAGAATCTGCGGTGCTTGTCACAATTGATTCGGGTGTCAAAAGCCACCCAACAAAAACGACATATTCTCACACCTGGCCTTGAAAGCTCTCAAACGAGCTAATCGGGACACCGCTCAGGGGGCTATTACCCCTTGATTCAGGCAAAAATGGCGCACTCCATCCGCTGCCGTTTCCGGTAGCTGAAAAAGGCGATGAAATTGGATGCTCCGATCTTCCCCATGAAGAAGCACTTGGAGGCGGAATAGCCGAACACAGGAATGTTGTCCACATCAAGCCGCCTGCGGAGAAGCGAAGGTCTGCACTCAATGCCGTTGCGCAGTCGGGCGAGATGACGGTAACGTGGCGTGGATAACTTTTTCAAAGTGTTGGCACGATCAACCATCTTCGCAGAGACATTTACGACGAAGGACTTCTTCTGCTCCCTTGCCCTGCACTTATTCCGGTAAGGACAGCTTTCACAACAGGATCGGGAGAATTTCGCCCGGCACATACCGTTTTTCGGGTGATAACTGCTCTTTACCGGTTCATAGCCCATGGGGCAGCGCAGAACTTTGCTGCCGTCCTCAGATAGCTGGAATTCTCCCATCACCTCATCCGGATTCTTTCCGGTGAGTGCGGTCGCGACCAATTCCACGCCGCCTTCTTCAGCCAAACGGACATTTTCCGTTCCGCCATAGGCCCCGTCTGCAATCAAAGTCTCCTGCTGTGCAGACGCCTCCCGCTTGTCCTTGGGTGTGCGGACACCATCTGCACCCTCGTTGGTCTGCTCCCGCAGCGTCCGGCTGAGAAGTTCGTATTCCCCATAACTGTTCAGTTCCGCAGTCTCCAGCGCCTGCTTCAGTTCGGCAGCCTCACGGATCGTGCGCTCCAAACGGGATTCCGCTTCATCTCCGCGGCAGCGGTAAATCACAACGGAGAACCGCTCTTCGTTAATGGCGGGGAAGATTACATCTGAGAAGTCCTTTGCCCATGACTTCTCGATCAGTCTTTGGATATGTGCAGGCAGGTTCAGAAAGCTGTCGTAAACTGTGATCTGCCGGGTGTCGTTGGCTCGGAACATGGATCATCACCTCGGTGGGGGAGTATTACATGTATTATAGCACACATTCTGGTTCGTGGGGGTTTTGACACCTCAATCACAATTTATTGATTCACAGTTCCTTAATTTCGCTTCGTTGTGAGTTCACTTGTGTGGGGCTTCTTGTTTTTTTAGGACGGAAAGACCTGTTTTTCGGGAAACCGGCTTGCTGAAACGGGTGCTTCGTGGTATCATAAAAGAAGAAGGTACGGCGGCGTATCCACGCCGCAGGAAGGGAGGGCAATTTATGAAATGTCCACATTGCTTTTGTAACTATGATGACAGTGAGCGCGAATGCCCCATGTGCGGCACGCGCCGGGGCGTAGCCGCATGCTGGGACGCAAGGCACAAATCCATTACCCATTCACGCACCAGCCAAAGCGGGGGACGGGTCGTTCCCGCGTCCCGTCCGGTGCAGGCGAAAACGTCGGAGCGGAAAACGCATGCGCCGGGGAAATATCCAGCAGCACCCCAGCGTTCCACGGCTTCGTGGGATTCCGGCCGCACGGCAAAAAAGGCGCAGAACCGCCGGGGGAAAGCGGTTGGCTGGGTTGTTGTGGTATTTGTCCTGCTTCAGCTTTTGCCGGCGCTGCTCGGGCTGGTATCCGAAGTGTTTGCTTCGGTGCGCCATGATATGGAATTCCGTGACGACGGCTTCCATTTCTTCAGTGAAGGCGCAGAGGGATACGCAGCCGCGCCGGAGCCTGAGCCGAAACCGGAACCCGGCTATGAAACCGGTGAGGTCCTTTTAAGCGGGGCATATCTCAGTGAGGATACCGGGCTTTCCCTCACGATTGACAACGACGCGTTGACGTATCAGCTGATTCTGGACGATTTTGAGCAAAGCGGCGATTTCTATCTGGAATACAATGACCCGGATACATCCATGGACTATTATACGGAGGAGTTTCCGCCGGAGGAATATTCCAGTTATCTGCTGGCCCTGTGGCACACGGAGGATTGGGATGAGGATGCGGTTTCCTGTACATTGGTCAATGTGTATGTGGCGCTTGACGAGCCGGGGTTTTACCTGGATAATACCTTCGCGGACGCGCCTTGGCTCCCGTTAGACCGCGCGATTGTAATGGAACGGCAGGATATCGGCTGAGCGATGTGCAACGGGATACTGTAAAAGAGCGGATGTTTTGGTTAAAATCCCCCTTCCATCCCGCCGTGATTTATGATATACTGGCAGGGTATGAAATTCTGGAGGTTGTGTCCCATGCAATTGAATCGGAGAATCCCTGTGCTGGCGCTGCTTGGAGGCCTGATTGGGGCGGGGCTGCGCGCGGTGCAGCTGCTCACTGCGTTTGAACGCAGCACGGGCCTATATATATCGGAAAACCCCTGCGGAAAGCTGCTGCTGGGCTGGCTGCTGTTATTTGCGGCGATCTTAGCGGTTGCGGCGCGCGCGGGCCAGCACGATGCCAGTTTTGAGGAGCTGTATGCCGGGTCGGGGGATTTTTATAAAACGATACTCGCGTTCAGCGGGCTGTTGCTGGCGGCGGGCGGCATTGGCTGGCTTGCGGTTGAGATGCATGCGCTGATGCCGCTGACCAAGGATACCGAGCCTTGGATTATTGCGCTGGAGCTTCCGTTCGGCGCGCTCTGCGTTGCGGCGGGGCTGTGCATGGTCGGCCTGGGGGCGGTGCTCTCACGCGGGGAGCTGGAAAAGAAACACGCGTATATGGTGTTGCCGCCGCTGTTCTGGGCGGCGTTCCATCTGCTGGTGGCGTACCGGCAATATTGCGTGTCCGCGAATCTGGCGCTGTTCACGCCGGAGATTTTCGCGGCGATTGCCTGTGTACTGGCGTTTTATTATTTCGCGCGTATGCTTTATGGGAAGCCTGCCCCGCGGCTGTTCGTATTTTGGGCGGCGAATGCTATTATGTTGACGCTGACGGATACATTAGGCTATGCGTTTAACCGGATGATGGGGGGAACGGCGGTGCAGTGGACGACCGGCTCGGTGATTCGGGCATGCTGCCTGATTTGCGGCTGTGTATTCCTTCTTGTGGAATTGGGGCTTATGACCTCCCGCGTATTCCCGGCGAGACCGAGGGGGAATCCCGTACCAGAATCGGAATAACCGTTCCCTGGGGAAATTATACTCGTGTGCGTTAAAGTTTGCCGTTCGGTTCGCCTGCGCGGCGGGCGGT
>CAJUJQ010000094.1 GCA_910586575.1 uncultured Clostridia bacterium
TGATCGCTTCACCCCAGTGATTCTCCGGAATTTTGTGTTTGAATATTCAGCTATCCTTTCGTATTTCATGTCTCTGTTTTATCATGATTCCCTATTTTCGCAAGAGGTCTATTCACAACTTAAGGTTGATTTCCATTTTCAGGGAGGATTATTCTGAAGGGAAGATGCTGTTTTTACGACAAAATTATAGAAATTTCAGCGCTTGCCCTATGTGGAAATATTCCCCATCTTTTTCAGTTGTGTACAGTGATTTTCATAAGCTATTGGTGAGAACACCAGCGGCCAGCGTTTTCACTGCGAAAAAGGAAAAGGAGGGGCACGCCCCTCCACTTCAAATCATGTAATTATGAACGGCTGTTGGCGCTTTATATCTCGCGCCTGCCCTCCAGCGCACGCATGAGCGTCACCTCGTCAATAAATTCGAGATGCCCGCCGACCGGGATGCCGTACGCCAGCCGCGTGACCCGGACATTGAACGGCTTCAGCAGCCGGGAAATATACATTGCGGTTGCCTCCCCTTCCGTGTCCGGGTTGGTCGCAATAATGATTTCGCGCACATCAGTTTCGGCGACACGCGTCAGCAGCTCCCGAATCCGGATATCATCGGGGCCGACGTGGTTCAGCGGCGAAATCGTACCATGCAGTACATGGTACAGGCCGTGGAATTCCCGCGTGCGTTCAAATGCAATCACGTCACGCGGATCCGCCACAACGCAAATCACGCCTTTGTCACGCGTCGGGTTGGAGCAGATGGGGCACACCTCGCTGTCGGTCAGGTTCTGGCAGACCTTACAGGTAAAAATCTGTTGTTTTGCCTGCAAAATCGCCTCCGCGAAGCGCTCCGCGTCCTCCTTTGGCTGGTTCAGCACATGGAAGGCAAGCCGCTGCGCCGTCTTCTGTCCGATGCCCGGCAGGCGGGCGAATTCCTCAATCAGCCGCTCGACCGGCGGCGCAAAGAACTGCATTGCTTAGAACAGCCCCGGCATGGACATGCCGCCGGTGACGCGCTTCATCTGCTCGGCCTGCTTGTCGTTCGCCGTGCGCAGCGCCTCATTGACCGCTGCAACAACCAAATCCTGAAGCATATCGATGTCGTCCGGGTCTACCACTTCGGGCTTTAAGGTCAGGCTTTTGACCGTAGTCGTGCCCACCACAACCGCAGTGACAGCGCCGCCGCCTGCGGTGGCAGTGGTCTCCATGACCGCGATTTCATCCTGAAGCTTGGCCATGTCGTTCTGCATTTTCTGCGCCTGCTTAATCATCGCGCCCATATTCATGCCGCCCATGCCGCCAAATTTACCTTTCGCCATAGTCTGTGTCCTCCTAAAATTCAAATTCAGTGACTTCAATGTTTAGTTTATGCGCGCGCTCGACGAGTTCGTCCAGCGCGCTGTTATCGTCCGGCCGCTCCTCGGCAAGCCGGATTTTTACCTTAATTGTATGGCCAATGACAACCGCCGCCGCTTCTTCAATGGCGGGCAGGTCGTTTTTCGCAAGCTGCTGCGTGATTTCGTCGTCACACAGGATGATGAGCGCGGAATCGGAAAGCAGCGCCTTGCCGGAAAGCTGCAAATTCGTCTGCACCGCCATGCTCACCTTGCCCTTGAGCGCTTCGAGCAGCTGCGGCCAGCCGGTCCATTCCTGGGCTGCCGGGGCGGGCTTTGGTTTGGCCTGCGCCTTTGCGGGGCGTTCCTCGTCCAACCAATCCGGCGCATCAGCGTCGTCAAACGGCGGGGGCGCGTCATCGTCCCCCGGCGGGGGCGGGAAATCATCCTTTGCAGCAACGGGCTCCACATGAACGGGTATGCCGTGCTTGAGCTTTTCCTCAATCGCGGACACGCGGCCGGTCAGGTCGTCGTAATCCTCGCCGCGCAGTCCGCACAGGCGCACCGCGCACAGCTCGGCTTCAATACGCCGGTTGGAAGCCGTGCGCTGCCGGGTCAGGCTTTCCTGAATGACATGCGACCACGCAATCAGCGTCGCGGGGGCGGTACCCTCACACAGCCGCAGCACGGTTTCCATGGGATACGCGGGGCTGAGCAGCGCCGAAACATCGGTTTTTGCGGAGCTTACCAGCAGCATGTCGCGGATCAGCCCCAGCAGTTGGTCATACACCCCCGAAAGGTCGCGCCCCGCGCGGTAGTATTCGCCAATCAGGCGCACTGCTTCGGCGGCGTCCCCCGCTTTCAGGCTTTCCATCAGTCCGACCGCGTCGTCTGCGCCCAGGACGCCCAGGCTGTCCGTGACCGCCGCTTCATCGACCGTACCGCCGCCCGCCGCGCGGTCGAGCATGGAAAGCGCGTCACGCATAGCGCCGTCTGCCAGCCGCGCAATCAGCTGCGCCGCCCCGTCCGTGACTGTCATCCCCTCAGCGGCGGCTACCTCGGACAGGCGCTTCGCGATATCGCGCGGGGCAATCCGCCGGAAGTCGAACCGCTGGCAGCGGGAAAGGATGGTCTGCGGCACCTTATGGATTTCGGTTGTCGCAAGGATGAACAGCACATGCGGGGGCGGTTCCTCAAGCGTTTTCAGCAGCGCGTTGAAAGCCCCTGTTGAGAGCATATGCACCTCATCAATGATGTAAACCCGGCGTTTGACCGCCGTTGGCGTGTACCGCGTCTCGTTCAGGATATCGCGGATATTGTCCACGCCGTTATTGGAAGCCGCATCCAGCTCGACCACGTCCAGAATCGAGCCGTCCAGAATCCCCTGGCACGCCGGGCAGACCCCGCAGGGGTCGCCGTCCTTCAGGTGCTCACAGTTGACCGCGCGCGCCAGGATTTTCGCACAGGTGGTCTTGCCGGTGCCGCGCGTGCCGGTAAACAGATAGGCATGGGACAGCCGCCCGGCTTCCAGCTGGGCGCGCAGGGTATCGGTAATATGCTGCTGGCCAATTACATCGGCAAAGGTCAGCGGCCTCCATTTCCGATAAAGCGCCTGATACAAGCGTATCCCTCCCAAAGAAAAACAGGCAGATGATGAATCTGCCCATCTGCAAATACGATTTTCAAAAGCCTGTGGATTCCGGCGGCTGCCATATCAGTCTGCCGGAATCCGCGAAACGCCCTATAAGACCGCACACCGGAAAGTCGAAACGCCGGCCCCCACAGCCTCTTAGCAGGAACGGTTCGCAATCGGCAGTTCTGCGGCACACAGAGGGTTCTGCTTAATGCTGCTCGGTTCCCCGCCTGACATGGTTCACAGTCCTCCGTTGCGCAGTACCAATCGGTCATTACCGCAAATGCCATCGCAAACGTGGGGGACGGTATCCCTCGTTCCCGGGATTCCACCCTGCTGTAGCGGATTGCAGGTACAAGGCACCGCTGCCGCCCCGTCTAGTGCGGCCTTATACGGCGCTTCGCGCAGGCAGCCGCCGGTTCCGGCGACCGCCATTAGTTCTTATATTATACTATAGATGCATCCGGATTTCAAGCATTTTTTTCGTTGTGTAGAAATTTCCGTTTTCCGCCAGATTTGCGAGTGCACGGCGGCGCTTCCGCTCCCTGTTACGCTCATCTCAGAAGAAAAAGTGTGCAAACACGCGTTTCGCGGCCTGCACACTGGTATTCACCAAATATTGGGAAACATCCGCCGTCATGCCGCGCGGAGCTTCCGCGCCAGCCGAGCCAGGCAGCACCCGGACACCGCGAACGCGGCAGCTTCGGCAAGCGGGACGGCAAGCCAAAGCCCGGCAACGCCAAGCACGCGCGGCAGCAGCAGGATTCCCGCCGTGAGGAAACAGAACGTCCGCAGGAAGGACAGCAGCGCCGAGATTTTCCCATCCGAAAGCGCGGTAAAAAGCGCGGAGGTGAACAGGTTCACACCGCAAAACAGGAAGGAAACCGAAAAGATGCGGAAGCCCTCCACCGCGAGGAGATAAACCGCGCTTCCCGGTGCGGCGAAGAAAGCGGTCAGCCCCGCGCTGCCGCACCAGGCCGCAAGGAAGCCCGCCGCTGAAACGCCCGCGACCAGCTCCAGGCAGTCCAGGACGGTGCGCCGCACGCGGGCGGGGTTTCCCTCGCCCAATTGAAAGCTGATAATGGGGGAAACGCCCATGGAGAACCCAAGGCAAGCCGTACTGAACAGGAATTGCGCGTAAATGAGGATAGTCAGCGCGGCGACGCCGTCCGCTCCGCGCAGGGACAGCATGGCGCGGTTGAGCAGGCAGGTGGTCACGGCGGCGGCAAGCTGGCCGACCAACTCGGACGCGCCGTTAGAGCAGCTTTTCATAAGGACATCCGGCGCGCGCGATGGGCGGCAGAAAGCGGGTGCCTGTTTCCGCCGCGAGAAGAACCACAGCCCCGCCAGCGCAGGAACCATCTGGCCAAGCCCGGTGCCGAGCGCCGCCCCGCGCACGCCCAGCCCGCAATATTTCATAAAAACGACATCAAGCACGAGATTGAGCACCCCCGCGCCAATGGACAGCGCCGAACCAAGCCCCGGCCTTCCCGCCGCGACGAAGAAGCTGGCGAACAGCGTTTGCAGGAAGGTTGCGGGGAGGAACAGCAGCAGCGTGCCGAGATAGGCCTTGCAGCCTGCCCAAAGCCGTCCGCTGGCGCCGAGGAAACGCAGGATCTGCGGAAAGCAGAGCAGCCCGGCAGCGGCAAGCAGCAGCCCGAGGCATCCGCCAAACAGGACGATTTGGGTAAACCGGGCACTTGCGCGGCGGTGCTCCCCCGCCCCCATGTCCCGGGCAATGACGGCGCTGCCGCCTGCGGCAAGCATGGTGGCAATGCCGACGGCAACATTGCTGACCGGGGTGACGATATTGACCGACGCGAGCGCGTCCGTACCGACCAGCTGTGAGACGAGCACGGTATCCGTGACCGTATAAAGCCCCATGCAGACCATCATAACCACGGTCGGCAGAGCGAAGCGCAGCAGGCCAGGGGCGCGGCGTTCCTGGGCAAGCGGGTTCATAAGCGTACCGCCTGAACCATCCGTTGGGTGGGGTAGCCGAATTCGGTCAGCAGCTCCCCCTCGGCGAAACCTAGCCGGAGCAGCGCGGCGCGGTAGCCGGGGTCGGCGCAGTCGCGGGCGCGGAAGGTGGTTACACTGACCGGGCGGCCGCAGAGCTGTGCGGCACGGGCAAGCAGCTGCGCCTCGATACCGTGTTTCCGATACTGCGGGTGCACCGCGAAAAACTCCATCGCGCCCGTGTCTGCGGAAAATACCGCCGCGCCGAGCGCCGCCTGCCTGCCGCGCACAATCAGCGCCCGCCGTGCCGCAATCTGCCCGGCGAGCTTCCGCAAATAGCCGCATTCCTCCAGACAGGGGAAGCTGTCAACCGTCAGCCGGACGAGCGCCATCCACTGCGGGATATCCGCCGGGACGGCGAAATCAGGCGATGTGAGCGGCACCGGCTCGGCGTCCAGCCGCATCGGCAGTTGGAGCGCGTAAAAACAGCGCCGGGCGCGGAACTGCGCGGGCGTACATTTATACATTGCCTTAAAGCGGGTCGAAAAAGCCTGCTGGCTTTCATACCCGGCGCATAGCGCGGCCTGCATAATCGGCTGATCGGTTTCGGCAAGCAGGCGGGCGGCTTCGGTCAGCCGTCTCCGCCGGAAATAAGCGTGCGGCGGCTGTCCGGCCGCTGCCGTAAATTGGTGCAGCAGGTGGTATTTGGAATAATGGAGTGCTTTTGCAAGCGACGGGAAATCGAGCGGCTCGTCAAGATGCTCCTCCATATATTGTAAGGCGGCCTGAACCGGCATGGGAACCCCTCCTTCAGGATTTGTTTTCTACCATTATAACACAGTCCGCAGCCGGTTTTGTTATCGGGATTGCGGATTTTTTGTTCTCCGCAAAAAGAAAGTGCTTGTATCCCGGCGCGCCTGCGTATAATAAAGGGAGCGAAAAAAGGAGGGGATGTATATGAAAAATTCTTCCAGTCAGCGCCGCCGGGCGGATTCCGGCTTTCCGATGCAGCTGCTGTGCCTTTTGCTGGCCGCGCTGCTCGTTGTATTTTCAGCCGTGCAGGCGCAGCGCGTGAGGCAGAGCAATGAAACCATCCGCACCCTGAGTGCCCGCGTGCAGGCGCTGGAAGCCGACAAGGAACAGCTCGCGGCAACGGAACCGGCGTCTGTTTTGACGCAGGACGGTGAAGCCCTGGCTTACCAAAGCCTATATCCGGAGATGAAGGCCGACCCGGCCCCGGTTTTCGCGGAGCAGCCGGAAAAGACCGCATATCTGACCTTTGACGACGGCCCTTCTGCCAATACCTACCGTATTTTAGACGCTTTGCGGGACAGCGGGCAGAAAGCCACTTTCTTCATTGTGGGGAAGAATATTCCCGGACATGAGGACGCCCTGCGGCGGATGGCGGAGGAAGGGCATACCATCGCAGTGCATACCTATTCGCACGACTACCGGGAGATTTACGCTTCGGTCGAGGCGTTTTTGGAGGATTTCCACCAGGCGTATAACGCGATTTACGACGCCTGCGGGGTCAGGCCCACGCTGTTCCGCTTCCCCGGCGGATCGGTGAACAGCTATAACCGCGCGATTTATCAGCAGCTGATTGCCGAAATGCTGCGGCGCGGCTTTGTTTATCACGATTGGAGCGTATCCAGCGAGGACGCAACGGGCAAGGACTACACGCCCGGACAGCTGGCCGGTTTCGTGATGGAGGGGGCGGCAGGCGCCAGCAGGCCGGTGATTTTGATGCACGATGCAGGCGGGAAGGAGAGCACCGCCGCCGCTGTGCCGGAAATCCTCCGTCGGCTGCGTGAAGCGGGCTACACCTGCGCGCCGTTGACCGGTGAGGTCAAACCTGTTTTCTTCGGATATCAATCATAGGACGCACCCCGGGCCTTTCTTGATAGGGCTCGGGGGATTTTATACTTTCGGCGGAAATACCAAATTTCCCGCGCTAAACTTCGGCAAAGTGTCTAATTGACATCCCGTAAAGAGAGCATATAATAAAGATATACTTTGATAAAATATTTTATAAAAGAAGATTCTTGTCTTGGATGCACAAAGACGGATGCGCGGGATTGTGTAAGGTGCGCATTTCGGACGCCGTTTTGCAGGCGGGCGGAAAACAGACGGCGCATGACATTTCCACCAGGCAGAAAAAGGCGGCATTAAAATGAAAGCGTTTCCCCTCTAAAATAGAATCATCGAAAGGCTGAGACGGCAAGCAAAGAAAACAACAAAGCCGCCGGTGCCAAATTAAAGGAGGAAATGACAATGAAGCAAGGTTGGTTGTGTTTGGAAGACCGTGTCGTAATCGTAACGGGCGGTGCGTCGGGTATCGGCAGGCATGTGGCTACCACATTGACTGCGGCGGGTGCCAAGACGGTCGTCGTTGATATGAACGTGAAAACCGGCGAGGAGCTGGATGGCGCGTACTGCGTACAATGCAATGTCACCGACGCCGACAGCGTCACGGCAATGGCAAACGCGGTGGTGGATAAATTCGGACGGATTGACGCGCTGGTCAACAACGCCGGTATCAACATGCCCCGCCTGCTGGTGGACGTTGCCGGCGAAAAGCCGGAATACGAGCTAAACGATGACTCCTTCACCAAGATGTTCAATGTAAATGTCAAGGGTGTATTCCTCTGCGCGCAGGCCTGCGCAAAGCAGATGCTCAAGCAGGGCGGCGGCGTGATTGTCAACATGTCTTCGGAATCGGGCAAGGAAGGCTCGCAGGGGCAGTCCGCCTACTCGGCGACCAAGGGTGCGGTCGATTCCTTCACCCGCTCGTGGGCCAAGGAGCTGGGCAAGTACAATATCCGCGTGCTCGCCTGTGCGCCCGGCATCATGGAGGCGACCGGCCTGCGTTCCCCGGCGTACAATGACGCGCTGGCTTACACCCGCGGCTGCAAGCCCGAGGAGCTTTCCACCGACTACAGCAAGGTGATCCCGATGGGCCGCGACGGCAAGCTCGACGAAGTTGGCGACCTGGTCGCATATCTGGTTTCCGATCGCGCAAGCTACATTGCGGGCACAACGATTAACATTTCCGGCGGTAAATCCCGCGGCTGAGCAGAGGATTACCCCATACAGGGCGAAAGGGGGCAGGGCGCTTGAAAAATGTGTTTGGGGACAACCGCCTGGCGGGTATCCTGCAATTCTTTTGCCGGACGCCGTCAGCGCCGGTGAGCGCCCTTGCCGAGCGGTTTGAGGTGAGCGAGCGCACTGTCCGAAACGACCTCAAGCAGCTGAACGCCGAGCTGGAAGGCTGCGCCGTCATTGAGTCCGTGCAGGGGCGCTACAGCCTCCGCATTTATGACAGCGCACAGTTCCAGTCGGTGCGGGAACGCATCCTGGAAACAGACGAGTTCCTGAACTCCCCGCAGAACCGCATGGACTATACTTTTGGCAGGCTGATGCGCTCTGTGAAACCGCTGCTGACCGACGAGCTGGCGTATGAGATGAATGTCGGGCGCACAACGCTGGTCAGCGACCTGAAAAAGCTCCGCGCCGGGTTGGAGCCATATCAGCTGTCCATCCTGGGCAAAACCAGCAAGGGCCTGGTGTTGCAGGGGCGGGAAAGTGATATCCGGCATTATATCCTGGAAAACAGCTATGAATCGCTCTACCGGCAGTATCCGCTCGATGTGGAAGTGATTGACGCGGTGGAGGACGCGCTCCGCCCCTTTGAAAAGACGGTGCAGCGCAATTTCCGGCAGTTTTTGACCGTCATGCTCGACCGGTTCCTGACCGGGCACTATATCGGGCAGCTGTCGTCCCAGTTCTATAACCTGACGGCACGGCCCGAGTTTGAGGTCGTTGACCGGTTGGCGGAGCGGATTGCCGGGTTCCTGCGGGTGGATTTCCCGGTTGAGGAAAAGCTGTTTATCCTGCTGCCGATTATCGGCATGCGTACCCCTGCGGATGTGAAGGATATGCAGTCCATCGAGCTGGACGCCGCTATGCGGCCGCTGATGGAAAAGGTTTTCCGGCAAATCCGGCTGGAAATGGACATCAAGCTGGACAGCGCCGCGTTCAGCGAGGAATTCCTGTACCATCTGATGTTCATGGTCAACCGTTTGAGGTTTCACGTGCGGCTCAAGAACCCGATGCTGGACGAGCTGCGCGGCAAGTATCCGCTGGCGTGGCAAATGGCGGGTGTGGCCGCGGGGGTCGTCCGGGACAGCTGTGGGCTGGAGGTTACGGAGGAGGAGCGCGGCTATCTGGCGTCTTATTTTGGGGTATTCCTGGAGGAGAACGAGCTGCGCGCCGCGCGCCCGTACCGGGTGGCGGTGGTCTGCGGGACCGGGCGGGTCACGGCGCGGCTGGTGGCCGCACAGCTCAAGAAGGTGCTCGACAGCTCGGCGGAAATCACGACATTCGCCGACGAAAAGGCGACTGCCGAACGGCTTGACGAATACGATTTGGTATTCACGACGGTAGACCTTCCGTGCGCCTGCCGCCGCCCGTTGATCCGGATCCATGAAATTTTCAGCGAACAGGAGCTGCGGCATAAAATCGACAAGGCGCGGTACTGGGATCAGGTAGACGTGCCGATTATGGACAACAATTGGTTTGTCATGGTCGGGCTGTTGGACGAAAGCCGGTTCTTTGTTTTCGACGGGCAGGAGGATTATGAAAGCGCGGTGGCCCGTATGGTCCAATCGCTGACCGGGGCGGGGCAGGTTGACCCAGGCTTTCTGGAGCGGCTGCGCGCCCGGGAACGCAAAGGCACGATGGTGTTCGACCACGCGGTTGCCATCCCGCACAGCATCCAATACGCGGGGGACCGGCTGGTGCTCGCGGTCGGGGTATTCCCCAAGCCGATTGAGCACAAGGATCACGAGCTTCGGGTTATCTTTTTAATTGGGCTGCCCGAGCGGCTGTCCTCAGACGACAGCCTGCTCATCCGGGTCTATGACGAGATTATCTGCATCACACAGGACAGCGCATTGCTGGACAAAATCACACAGGCGGACTGCTTCCAGGCGCTGCTGCGCGTGCTGTACCGGCAGGCCGGGGAATAGGAGGACGTTATGCTGAAATTAGGGCTTTTGGTTGCCGCGATGTTTCTTTTGCAGGCAGTGCTGAGCTGCATCCAGATGCGGCACTTCGCGAAGGAATTTACGGCGCTGCGCCGCCGCGGCAAGGTTGCGTGCGGCAGGAAGGCGGGCGGCTTCCACGCGGGGGCAATCGTCCTGTTCCTGATCAGTGACGACGGCACCATCCGCGAAGGCAAAAAGCTGGTGGGCGTCACCAGCTTTGCGCGGGTCAAGCCGCTCCCCGGCTTTGAGGGCAGGCAAATTGGAAGCCTGACCGAAGCCGACCTCCCGAAGTACGGGAAAAACCTGCGCCGTGCCATCCTGGACGCGCGGGACACCTATAACAAATTTGTATCCGGCGAGGCAATCCCCGAGCCGCCTTCCCCCTTCCAGCGGGCGGGGCACGCACTGGCCGGGATTGGGAAATAAGCCGCGATGCGCCTCGCCGGCGGGGCGTCCTGCGCGGACGGCGCCAAAGGGGCTAGCCCTTTTGGAATCCCTTCCTCCGCTGCGGCGGGGAATGGGACGGCTATCACCCTTTCCGCGTGCTGCTCCGTCCCGCCAAAAGGACGGCAGGACGAGGAAACGGCCGAGTCCAATTTCTCTGAGCGCAAATTTTACACCGAAACACATTGTTTTTAAGAAAGGTGGATATTGATGGATTTTATCGTAAATCTTGCTTCCGGTTTCATGAATCTGTTTAACCTGGGCGGCCAGCAGTTTATGAGCTGGGTGACCGGTATCATCCCGACGATTGTCATGCTGCTGGTACTGATGAACGCAATCATGGCAATCGCGGGCGAGGCAACCGTCGCGCGTGTCGCCAAGGTCTGCACGGGCAATCCCATCCTGCGCTACGCGGTGCTGCCGTTTGTCAGTGCGTTCATGCTGGGCAACCCGATGGCGCTTTCCATCGGCAAGTTTATGCCCGAGTTCTACAAGCCTGCGTACTACGCGTCGGCTACCTACCACTGCCATACCAACAATGGCCTGTTCCCGCACATCAACGCTTCCGAGCTGTTTATCTGGCTGGGCATCGCGAACGGCATCACCCAGCTGGGGCTGGATACCGCGCCGCTGGCTGTCCGGTATCTGCTGGTCGGTTTGGCCGCAAACTTCATTTCGGGCTGGTCCACCGAATTTACCACCCGGTTTGTAGAGAAGCAGCAGGGCGTGACCCTGAGCCGTGAATTCAAGATGGCGAAGTAAGAGTAAGGAGGAAGCAGAAATGGCGGAATATCGTTCGATTCGGGTAGAAAAAGGCCCCGGCGGCTTCGGTGGCCCGTTGGTCATCACGCCCACGGAGCAGCGCAATAAAGTCATGTACATCACGGGCGGCGGCGCGGAGCCGGAATGCCTGAAAAAGATCGTCGAGCTGACCGGCCTGACCCCGGTCAACGGCTTCAAGACCAACTGCCCCGAGGAGGAGCTGGCACTGGTAATCATCGACTGCGGCGGCACGCTGCGCTGCGGCATTTATCCCAAGAAGGGCATCCCGACAATCAACGTCATGCCGGTCGGCAAGTCTGGGCCGATGGCGCAGTTTATTAAGGAAGATATCTACGTATCGGCGGTCGGCCCGAACCAGGTTTCGCTTGCCGGCGGCAGCCAGCCCGCAGCCGGGCGGCAGGAGAAGGAAACCGCGGAGCCGGTCAAGTTCAACGCGGACATGAAGGTTTCCGAGACACTTGCCAGGCAGGAAAATAAATCATTTGTCACCAAGGTCGGCCTTGCGGCTGGCAAGGTGGTCAACACCTTCTATCAGGCGGCGCGTGACGCGATCCAGACCTGTATCACGACCTTGCTGCCGTTCATGGCGTTTGTCTCCATGCTGATTGGCATTATCAACGGCTCGGGCTTCGGCGACGCGTTCGCGTCCGTCCTGACCCCGCTGGCAGGCAATATCTTCGGCCTGGTTGCGCTTGGCCTGATCTGCTCGATTCCCGGCCTGTCGGCGCTGCTCGGCCCCGGCGCGGTCATTGCGCAGATTATCGGCACGCTGGTCGGCGCTGAAATCGGCAAGGGCAACATTGCGCCTCAGCTGGCGCTGCCTGCCTTGTTCGCCATTAACTGCCAGGGCGCGTGCGACTTTATCCCGGTTGGCCTGGGCCTTGCCGAGGCGGAAACCGAAACCATTGAGGTCGGCGTTGTATCGGTCATGTACTCACGTTTCCTGACCGGCTGGCTGCGCGTCCTGCTCGCTTACGCCGCAAGCTTCGGCCTGTACGCGTAACTTATACTCGCGAATGAAAAGATTTGCCGTATTCACCCACCCTGCCCGCCATC
>CAJUJQ010000095.1 GCA_910586575.1 uncultured Clostridia bacterium
CCGCCCGCCGCGTAGGCGAACCGAACGGCAAACTTTAACGCACACGAGTATAATTACCATTTTTCTATGAATATTGCATTGATTTTAGCTTATAATGGGACAAACTACCATGGCTGGCAGGTGCAGAAAAACGGCAGCTCGATTCAGGAAACCCTGACGGGCGCCGCCGCCCGCCTGCTGGGGCAGCCGGTTTCGGTTTCCGGGGCGGGGCGCACCGATGCGGGAGTACACGCGCGGCGCTATGTCGCGAATTTCCATGCGGACTGCACCATCCCGATGCCCCGGCTCCCGCTCGCGCTGAACGCGCAGCTGCCCGAGGATATCGCGGTTTCGGGCGCGGCGGTTGTCCCGGAGGGCTTTGACGCCCGCTTCGACTGTACCAAAAAGGAATATGCCTATTATTTGTATCCCTCGCGCCTGCGCGACCCCTTCCTGTCCGGGCGCGCCTACCGTTACCCGTACCCGCTCGATATTGAGCGGATGCAGGCCGGGGCACAGTTTTTTGTTGGGAAGCAGGATTTTGCCGCCGTCCGCTCGATCGGCACGCCGGTGAAAAGCACCGTACGCACCATTTTCCACTGCGAGGTGGAGCCGTGTGAGGACAACTTAATCCGCATCCGCGTCTGCGGCGACGGCTTCCTGTATAATATGGTGCGCGCCATCGCCGGGACGCTCACCTATGTCGGCAGTGGCAAGCTGGCCCCCGCCGATGTCCGCGTCATTTTGGATTCCCGCAGCCGCGAAAACGCGGGGCCGACCCTGCCCGCCTGCGGGCTGTTCCTGAACCGGCTGTGGTATGACCATACGCCCGAGCTTGACCCGTTCCCACTTCATTGACGGTCCGCGTCATGGGTGATCCTATGCGGGTATCGATATATCCGCAGGGCATTTGCAGGGTTCCCGGGCGGGGTTCTCTTCAAAATTTCACGATTCATTCACAAATCCGAATGGAAGATACGTTAAAATAAGAAAGATATCACACCCGCGGTCACGCCGTGCCAGAAAGGAGCGCACCGTTGCCCAATCACCGCAAAGTTATCCGCTTCCCGGAATCGGGCCGGGAACGCCGCCGCATCCTGCGCCAGAGTGAGGACCCCCGCCTGCGGCTGGCCTCCGTGCTGGCTTCCGCAAGCGGCTGGCTGTTTGCCCTTGCGCTGGTACTGTTCCTCATCACCAATTACCGCCTGTTCACGCCTGATTCCCTGCGGAGCCTGTTCACTTCGCTTGCGGCGGGGATGCAGACCACCACCAGCGATGCCGCTACCATTGAATACGCGTCCGGCTCGATTATCGATGCCGAGCTGTTCGGCGGCGGGCTGGCGTATGTAGACAGCGATACCCTCTATGTTTCCAAGCCAAACGGCGTGAACCAGCTGTCCTTCCAGCTGTCCTACGGCAACCCTGCCGTCGAAACCTCGAACAGCCTGGTGCTCGCCTACGACCGGGGCGGGAAAGAGGCCGTCCTTGCCAACGCCCTGACCGACGTTTGCACGGTCACGCTGGATTCCCCCATCCTGTCGGGGACCATCGGCGAGAACGGCGGCTTCGCGCTGGTCACCGATGAATCGGGCTTCAAGACCGCCGTCCGCGTCTATAACGACCATGGCGGGGAACCGGTATTCACCTGGCAGACCTCGAAATATTATATCCAGGCGGCGGCGCTGTCGCCGGACGGCAATTATCTCGCCCTGCTGGCGTTCCGCCAGGACGGCGTGGAGCTGTGCAGCGAGCTGCTGTTCTGGCGGCTTAAGCGGCGGCAGGATGAGCAGGAAGCCGACGCGGTGTATTCGCTGGGCAGCGCGCTGGGCTATGCCGTGAAGTTCCTCAACTCCTCGACTGCTGCCGTTATGACCGATCACGGCGCCTGCCTTGTCACCCGCAAGGGGGTGCTGCTCGGCACGGATGAGGTCCCGCCGGGGGATCTGATTGGCTACGCGTTCTGCGACCGGGGCATCCTGGTTGCCTCCAACGCCTACCAGGGCGCGGCGCGGTGCGAGATCCGGCTGCTTTCCGCCAACGGCAGCATTTCGGAGGAGCCGCTTTATATTTCTTCCGAAATCCAGCACCTGTCCGCTGACGGCTCAGTGTTCGGCGCGCTGACCACCGATGGCCTGCAGGTTTACAGCGTTTCCAGCTGGAACGAGCTGTGGACAAACCATACCGTCACCGGGGCGCGCGGCCTGCGCATGGATTCCTCCGGTACCGCATACGTTCTTTATGGCAGCGACTGCCGTATCTTCCGCCACTAAGGAACTGTCCAAAAGGAGACACCATGGAAATTCAACAGATAGTTAACACCCGCGACCTGCTGTTTCTCGCGTTTTTGGCGGCCAGCGGCCTGCTGGGTGCACATCATGGGCTGACGCGTACCTTTATCAGCCTGCTCAGCCGCCTGGCTGCAACCTTCGGCGCGGGCTTCGTCGCAAAAATGTTAGCGCCGTTGGCGGCGCGCGCTGTTGTGACGCCGATCATTGGCGACCTGTTCGAGCAGGACGCCGCCAGCTATCTCACCGCGCTCCCCATCCCAATTGAAACGACCATTACCCAGATGGCGGTCGAAATGGCGGAAGGGGTTGCGTTCCTGCTGCTGCTGGCTGTGCTCGGTATTCTGTTCTCGATTTTGCTTTCGGTTCTGGCGCAGAGCCTCCGGTTTTTGACGCGCCATACCCCGCTCGGGTTCCTGGACCGCTTCGCCGGACTTGCGCTTGGCGTCGCGGGCGGTGCGGCGCTGCTGATGCTGGCCGCCGTCGTGCTCTCCAGGGCTGCCCCTGAGCTGTTCCGCGACCTGGGCTGGCTTTCGCCGCTCAATACCGCCGATACCCTGTTGACGCGCGGGTTCCTTTCCGCGCTGGTTCCTGATTACGCAATTTAATAGGATAGATCTGTTAGGAGGGCTTTTCCCTCCCCTGTCACCCCGTGCAGACGGTAAAAGGGGGGCTTCCCCACAAAGAGGAGTAAAAGAAACATGAAAATCCCAATCTGTACCCGCTGCGGCAAAAACGCAGCCGTCGTATTCATCACCAAAATTGACCAGAACAGCAATTCTACTCAGGAAGGGCTGTGCCTGAAGTGCGCCAAAGAGCTGGGCATCAAACCCATTGACCAACTGATGGAGCAAATGGGCATCACCGAGGACACGCTTGATATGCTGGCGGAGGAAATCGGCTCGCTGGAAGATTTGGGCGGGCTTGTGCCAGCGGGCACCGACGGCGAGGAGGAGGACGCCCCCCATCAGACCAACGATGCAGCCGAGGAGGATAACGACGACGGGGAGGGCAATGCCCCGATCCCGTTCCCATTCCCGCGCAGCCTGTTCCGGCAGTCTGCCGAATCGGCACGCCGCCGCCATCAGGAGGAACGCGCCCGTGAGGCGCGCTCCCGGCAGGAGCGCCAGAAACGCAAGTACCTCCCCAGCTACTGCGACGACCTGACCCGCAAGGCGCGGGAGGGGCGGCTCGACCGCATCATCGGCCGCGCGCGGGAGACCGACCGCGTGATTCAAATCCTGAACCGCCGTCAGAAGAACAACCCCTGCCTGATTGGCGAACCCGGCGTCGGCAAGACCGCCGTTGCCGAGGGGCTTGCGCTCCGCATTGCCGAGGGCAAGGCGCCCGCCAAGCTGGCGGACAAGGAAGTGCATCTGCTTGACCTGACCGCACTGGTGGCGGGCACGCAGTTCCGGGGGCAGTTTGAGAGCCGCATGAAGGGGCTGATTGAGGAAATCAAGTCCTGCGGCAACATCATCCTGGTGATTGACGAGGTGCACAATATCGTCGGCGCGGGGGATTCGGAAGGGTCTATGAACGCCGCGAATATCCTCAAGCCTGCCCTGTCGCGCGGGGAAATCCAGGTGATTGGCGCGACCACCTATAATGAATACCGTAAATATATCGAGAAGGATGCCGCGCTCGAGCGCCGCTTCCAGCCGGTGACCATCGGGGAACCGTCGGTTGCCGAAACCGCCGAAATCCTCAAGGGCGTGCGCACCTATTACGAAACCTTCCACGGCGTGGTCGTGACCGATGAAATGTGCGAGCTGGCCGCCGAGCTTTCCGAGCGGTATATCACCGACCGTTTCCTGCCGGATAAGGCAATCGACCTGATTGACGAGGCGTGCTCCCGGCTGAACCTGGATTCACCGCAGATTGCCGAAGTCCCCCGGCTGCAAAAGCTGCTTGAGGAATACGGTACCGAGCGCGACGCGCTCTCGACCGGCGACCAGGGCGAGCAGACCTACGCCCGCATGGCCGAGCTGAAAAGCCTGATGCTCCAGACCGAGGCGCGGCTGCATGAGGAGCAGGCAAAACCCGCGCCCCAAATCGATTCCGAGCACCTTGCCGGGGTCATCGAGCTGTGGACGGGCATCCCCGCCGCCAAGGTGCAGGCGCAGGAGCTGGAACGGCTGCGCGGCATGGAAGCCCGCTTACAGGCGCGCGTTGTCGGGCAGGATCAGGCGATTGACGCGATTTGCGCCGCGATCCGCCGTTCCCGCGCGGGCATCAGCCCCAAGAAAAAGCCGGTGTCCTTCCTGTTCGTCGGCCCGACCGGCGTCGGCAAGACCGAGCTGGTCAAAACCCTTGCAAACGACCTGTTTGACTCGCCCGAGGCGCTGATCCGGCTCGATATGTCGGAATATATGGAGAAGCACACCGTTTCCCGCCTGCTGGGGTCGCCCCCCGGCTATGTCGGCTACGATGAGGCGGGGCAGCTGACCGAGAAAATCCGTCGCCGCCCCTACTCCGTGATTCTGCTGGACGAGATTGAAAAGGCACATCCCGATGTGCTCAATACCCTGCTCCAGATTTTGGACGACGGGCGGATTTCGGACGCGCACGGACGGCAGGTCAACTTTGAAAATACCGTCATTGTGATGACCTCCAACGCCGGTTCGGACGCTTCCTCCGCGCCGCTCGGCTTCGGCAAGAATGTCTCCGAGCAGGCGCAGGATAAGGCCATGCGGGCGCTGGAACAGCTCATGCGGCCTGAGTTCCTCAATCGGATTGATGAAATTATTGCCTTTAACCAGCTGGCCAAAGAGGATTTTGCCAAGATTGCGGGCATCCTGCTGGGCGACCTGCGCGACAGCCTGTCCAAGCGCGGCATCCGCCTGACCTGGGACGGTTCGCTGACCGATTACCTGGTGGAGAAGGGGTATTCCCTCAAGTTCGGCGCGCGCAACCTGCGCCGCCTGACCGAGAAGGAAATCGAGAACGCCCTCGCGCTTGAGGTCATTGCCGCCGGGGAACGGCGCCTCGCCGGGGCGCACCTGAGCGCTGAAAACGGGGAATTGAAGGTACAGACGATATAAACACGGCGGGGATTTTCCCCGCCCGCGTTTTGACGGGTTGGAAGGGGATTGTTGTAATGACAGATTATCGATATGATACGCAGCTTTTGATTGAGGGCGCGGGCATCTCCGAGGACGAAATTGCAGCGTGGTTTGAAGGGCATTTCCGGGGAAATTGCCTGCTCGTGGTCGGGGATGCGGAGCTGATGAAAATCCATTATCACACCAATGAGCCATGGAAGGTGCTGGAATACTGCGCTTCTTTGGGGGAAATCTTTGACATTGTGATTGAAGATATGATTCGCCAGTCGGCGGGGCGGCAGGGATGAGCGCCCGCTGGCTGTACCGCTTTGCAGCTGTGCTGGTTGCCGCCGCGCTCTGCATTCTCCCCGCTGCGGGCGCTTATGACGTGAATGTCAACGGGCACACCTTTACTGTTTCGCCCGATGAGAATACCATTTCGGACGGCAGCAGCGTCTATCACTATACCTTTTCCGGGAACCGCGCCGAATACAAAATTGAAATTGTTTACCCGGACGGCTCGTCATGGTGGTGGGATAAGCGTTCTGGCTATAGCGTTGGCGGCTGGAGCGACGACTATGACCCGCAGTGCTACGCGGACGGTTCCGACCTGCGGGACGCTCTTTTGGAACAAGCCCCCAAAGCGCCGGGGGAGCCAAAAAACTGGCCGGCAATCGGCCTGCTCCTTGCGCTGGGGATTTTTAACGCGGTCGCCCCGCAGGCATCCTGGCGGCTTTCCTACGGCTGGCGCTTCAAAAATGCGGAGCCTTCTGCGGCTGCGCTTGCGGCCTGCCGGTTCAGCGGCGCCGCGGCGATTGTTCTTGCGCTGGTGCTGATGCTGGTTTAACCTCTCACAAACAGGCTTGACAAGATAACACAAGGGCTGTCTCAGCAAGGGACAGCCTTTTTGTCAAGCCATCGGCTGGCCGGGCGGCGCGGTTTTCCGTGATTCGTGCCGGGACGGCGTTTTTGGCGCGGAAAAGGTAGACACAGCGCGCATTTCTTGCTATGATAAGGGTAATAAAAGGGGATGAGATGCCCGGATTGTGTCAATAAACTTCATTCCGATATCAGCAAACGCCCGTACGCAATTCGTGCGCCAGCCTCATGACAGCAAAGGAGGGCAGAACTTTTATAAGGGCTTCCCGAATGGGAAAGTCAAATAAAATGACAGCGGGGCCTATAAGGCCCCCAGGTTTGGAGGAGACGAATGAAGCAATTATGGAAACGCCTGACGGCGTGGCTGCTTGCGTGCGTAATGCTGGTGGCGCTGCTGCCCGCGCAGGCGTTCGCGGCGGAGCGCCGGACGGCGGCCGCGTTCGAGGACGTGACGGCGGACAGCTGGTTCTATCAGCCGGTGCTGGACGCAGTTGAAGCAGGGATTTTCAGCGGCGTGAGCAGCACACGGTTTGACCCGCTCGGGCGGATGAGCCGCGCAATGTTCGTCACCGTGCTTGGGCAGCTCGACGGGGTCGGCCCCGCCGGTTATCCGGGGGACGGTGGATTCCCTGACGTGAAGGCCGGGGAATGGTACGCGCCGTATGTGGTGTGGGCTTCCCGCAGCGGAATTGTGCAGGGCTACGGGGACGGGCGCTTCGCGCCGGAAGAACCCATTACCAGGGAGCAGATGGCTTCCATGCTGGTGCGCTGGCTGGACGCGGCGGGTATCCCGCTGGATCAGCGGAGCGGCAGCCGCCAGCCAGTGGATTTGTCCGCAGTGTCCGATTGGGCACGGGAGGCCGTGCTTGCGCTGTGGGACGCCGGGCTGTTGCAGGGCGACTCCGCGGGCAACGTGAATCCCGGTGCGTACGCCACCCGCGCGGAGGGTGCGTCCTTCTTCCTGCGCGCGCGGGATACCGTGACCGCGTGGCGGTCGCAGGGCAGCGGTCAACCGGCGGAAACCACCCAGCCGGAACAGAAGGAGCCGGAAAAGAAACCTGACAAAACCCCGGCATCGTCCAACAGGCGCCCGAACAGCGGCGGTTCCGGCGGCAGCAGCGGTTCCGGCGGCGGCTCAGGCCAAAAGCCGCAGGATACCTGTGAAATCACGTTCAACACCAACGGCGGCAGCGTGCTGGAAAACCGTACAGTCAGCCGCGGCGCGGCGCTCGGCACCCTGCCGACGCCTTACAAGGCGGGTTACCTGTTCCAGGGATGGTATTACGACAGCGAGCTGACGGAGCTGGCTTCGGCGGGCGACACGGTCAGCGGCCCCCTGGCGCTTTACGCCGCGTATGAGGCTGCGCCGCAAACAACCGAGAACAAGACCCCCTATTACACCACCGCTTCCGACGTAACGCCAGGGTTCCAGATCCATGTCGTCTGTGCGGACAGCAGCTTGACGGCGGCAGAGGCCAGTGGCCTGATTACCGCGAAGAACCTCAGCGGGGGAGCGATTGCGGAAGGCTTTTCGATTACCGGCGGGAACGGCAGCTTTATCATTTCAGGCAGCGGGGACGGCTTTGAGCCGGGCTTTACCTACCGGATTATTTTGGAGGATGAACGGCTGTCCTTTGACGGGGAGGAAAGCACCGTCCGTGAGTACCATTTCACCGTGGCGCGGAAGGATGAAGCGCTTGGCCTGACGCTGAAAGATGGGTTGAAATACATCCCCATGAGCCAGCTGTCGGGTACGACTTCGGAGCAAGCACCGGAGAAGATAGACGCACCGCTGGTACGTACCAGCGGCAGAGGCTCCGTCTCTGCCGCAGACATGACATCGGGCAGCTTTACCTATCGCGGCAGCGAGGAGCTTCAAGTAGGCGATATTGTTTCGGTCTACGAGGGGATGTCCCCCACCGAACGCGTGGAACGGTGCGGCGAAACCGGCAGCATCGACGAGGTTTCCTATGTCAGGGTTACCGGCAAGCGCGGGGATACCTATGAATATACCAGCGCCGAGGTGGATGAGGTCGTCCATACGCCGGATATCCTGCCAGTTTCAGACGGCGCTGATACCGACGGCGACACGGGCAACCATTCGATTACCGTGCCGGTTTCGGGCATGACCTACACGGACGATAAGTACAGCGCACTGGGGCTGGATTCCCAGACCACGGTTGACCCCGGCGACTACATCGCGTTCTACAGCGGGATAATCCCGGACGATGAAAATGCCCAGATGCCGGTCGGGACCTACGCGCGGATCACCGACGTCCAGGCCGATGATGCGGGCAACTATATCATCGCCTATGAGGACGCGGAAATAGAGGATATCATGGCGGCGATGGACGTTTTCACGACCGACCCGGTCAGCGGTGAGCAGCTGCTGGACGGCGTGGACGTACAGGCGGTCGAGCGCAGCCTGGAACGGCAGGCGGTGGAAAGCGGCTTCGCCGAGGAAGCGGGCGCGTACCTGGCGGCGCTGGCGCTCGAGACCGACACGGTGCAGGCGCTCAGCGACGGCTACCGGCTGACGGACTATTCCGTCGGCCGTGTGTACGGCCTTGCGCCGGGGCAGAATTCCCTGCCTTACGCGGCGGCAGGCTCGGACAAGGTGGAGGTCGATACAACTGTTAAAGCCTGGCTCGGGACGGCGCTAAAGCATTTTGAAGGGCTGTCGGGTGTGCGCGCCGTGTTGGAGGTCAACTGCGAAATCACCATCCACGCCAGCGCGGAAAACGATATTACCGTCAACCTGACCGGCACCTTTGAGCAGGAAGTCCGCGTCAGCCTGAACGTATCGGGCGGCGCAGTCTGGAAGTGGAAATGGATTTTCCCCTACATAGCCGATTATAATGCGGCGGTATCGGTTGACCTGTATGAATACACCGGCATCGGTGTAACCGCAACCGTAACCACAAACGAGAATGACGACGACGAGGATGACGAAGGCGGCGAAAGCGACGAGGAAAGCGACGAAAGCATCGTCAAGCAGCTCAAGGAGCTGCTTGAATGGGGCGGCGACAGCAGCGTATCGGCGGAACTGAAGGAAAAGTACGCCAATATGCTCGAAAACGAGAGCGACTGGGTTGAGTTGTTCTCTCAGCCGCTGATGGCGCAGCAGTTCACGGTCGCGCTGATCTTTACGGTCAATCTGGATGTCAGCTTCCAGGTGTCGGCGAATATGAACATCTCGCTGGGCGCGGATTTCTGGTATGAGAACGCCAAGCGTTATGTTTACAACATCCGGCTGTTCCAAGGCTCGGTGACGAGCGACACCATCAACCTGGTGGACGAACGCTATGTTTTTGAGTTCTACGTCATGGGTACGATGGGGCTGCGCGCCGGGATTTTGGTCGAGGTCGGCGTAAGCCTGATTACGAAATCGGTCGCTTATGTCGGCGTTTCGGCGGAGGTCGGGGCCTATGTGCAGCTATGGGGCTTCTTCTATTACAAGTATGAGCATGCCGCGTCATCGGGTACGGCTTCCGAAATGGCGGGCGCGTTCCTGATAGAAGTCGGCATTTACTTAGAGGTCAAATTCAATGCTTCGGCGTTGGGCGGGCGGTTTGCCTATAACCCGACGCTGTACGAGAATATGTGGCCGCTCCTGTCGGTCGGTGCACGCGAGTTTGTGCAGGACTTCTCCTATCCGCAGGAGGAAGCGCCTAAGGTGAATATGCGGCATGCGATACGCCGGTACACGCTGCCGGATGCCGTTTTCCGGATGGACGGGTTCGACCTGACTTCGGGTGAAGATATCGAAACGCAATTCAGCAGTGAGAGCGATTTCACCGTTGCGATTGACAACCCGGCGTTCCGTTTCCTGCCGCAGAGCAACGAAATCACGGTTACGCCGGGTGCGGAGGACACCAGGCTGGACGGTACCATGACCATCACCTGGAAGGGCGGCGGCCTGGCGTTTACCTCGGAGCCGATCCGGCGCACCATCCCGCTGCATTGGGATTCCATCCGCGACGGCTGCTATATCGCCTTCCAGACCAACGGCGGCAGCGCGGTCAACCCGCTGAGCGGGGCGCCGGACTCCGCCATCACCGCGCCTGCGGACCCAGTACGGCAGGGCTATACTTTCAGCGGATGGTACGCTGACGAGGACTGCACCACGCCGTATACCATCCCCGCGAAAATGCCGGGCACGGACGCGGTCGCCTACGCGGGCTGGACGCCGCGCACGGATACCCCCTACACGGTAGAGCACTACCGGCAGGAACTGAACGGGCAGTATACCCTTGCCGAAACCGAGCGGCTCACCGGGACAACCGGCACCGTTGCCACACCGGGGCGCAAGGACAGCGAAGGCTTTGCCAGTCCGGCAGGGCAGGGGCTTTCCGTTGCGCCGGACGGCAGCGCCGTGCTGCGGTACTACTATCCCCGCAACAGCTACCGGGTAACCTTCAGCGCGGGCGCGCTGTCCGACCTGTTGGGGGATATTACCAACCTGTATAAATTCGGGGCGCTGGTCGCGCCTTACGCGCCGATTTTCGCGTCGGACGGCTGGACATTCACCGATTGGGACAACCTGCCGGATACCATGCCCGCCAAGGAAAACCTGGTGGCCACGGCGAAGTGGGAACCGGCGGAGGATACCCCCTACCGCGTCGAGCACTACCTGCAAACCGCTGATGATACCGGTTATGTGCTTGCCGAGGATGGCGTCGAATCGCTGCGCGGCACGACCAATACCGACGCGGTATTTGAAAAGCGCACCTATGAAGGCTACGGGGAGGGGACATACACCCCTGCCAAGATTGCCGCGCGCGGCACGACGGTCGTCAAGGTATATTATGACCGCAACAAATATACGCTGACCTATGACCTGAACGCGCCAACCGGCACAACAGCTGAATTTGCTGCGGATGTGGAAGCAGCTGCGGAATGGCGGCAGGGCGCGCGGGTGACGCTGCTGAAGCCGGAAGAGGTAATTTGCGCGGGCTACGGCCTGACAGGCTGGTTCACCGACAAGGCATGCACCGAGCGCTTTGACGGCGTGATGCCGGACGCCGATTTGACGGTATACGCGGGCTGGGGTGCTGGCGAGGTTAATTACAGTGTCGTGCACCGCTGGGAGAACGCCAATGATACGGATTTCAGCGAGCATGAGACGGAAACCCTCAGCGGCCTTGTGGGCACGGAAGTGACGCCGGAGGCCAAGGTTTACGAAAACTTTAACGCACCGGAAACGCAGGCCGTTACCATTGCGGCGGACGGCAGCACGGTTGTCACCTACGATTACACGCGCAAAACCTTCCCACTTGCGTGGAATTTCGGTGAGGACGGCGAAGCGCCCTCGGGTTATACGGTGGGAGATGTCAAATTTGAAGCTTCCATCACCGCGCCCGTGCCCACGCGCCCGGGATACCGCTTCCTGCAAAAATGGTACCTGGGTGAGGATTCCGAAACCCCGGTGGAGCCTGCGGCGACTATGCCCGCAAACCCGCTGACATATTCCGCGCAGTGGGGCGCTGAAACCTATACCATCCAGTTTATCAGCAACGGCGGCACGGGCGGCCCCTCCGGCGGCGACGGCACGTATACACAGGAGGTCACGCATAAGCAGACCGTACCAACACCTTTGGAGGACTGCCGCTATACCCGTGACGGTTATGATTTCGACGGGTGGAACACCAAGGAAAACGGCAGCGGCAAAGCCTATGCGGCTGGTGATGATGTTTCCGATATTATCGCTGATTTGGTGCTGTACGCCCAGTGGGAGCCGGTGACATATCACATCACCTATCATCTGGACGGCGGAACGAACCACTCGGATAACCCCACTGAGTATACTGTTGAAAGCAATACCTTCACTTTGGAGGAGCCAACCCGTGAGGGCTTCAAGTTTACCGGCTGGACGGGAATGGGAATTACAAGCCCTGACAAGTCGGTGAGCATTCCGAAGGGCAGCACCGGCGAACGCACCTACACGGCAAACTGGGCAGGTTTCTATACAATCAAGCTGAATTGTGACGGTGATGTCACACTTCGGGAGATCGGAAGAGCACACGTCTGAACTCCAGTCACCTCCAATCATCTCG
>CAJUJQ010000096.1 GCA_910586575.1 uncultured Clostridia bacterium
TATATAAACTGCTTTTTGAGCCGCCCTTTGTCGCTTGAAACTTGGAAACTGGTGATGCCTGAACAAAAATTGAAAGTATCAGTGAGAATACCAACAGCCCCTGAAAACACAGAAGCTGTCAGTATTCCGCAGCCGTTTCCCTACAAACTGCCGGAGGAGATATATGATTATTCAGAACAATGCTCTGTATAATCCGTCTTTTGATTTGACAATTACGCCTCTGCAATCAACTGGGCTTTCTGTCTGTTAACATATCTTACAGGCGCGTATTGTCAGTGCTTGAAGCCTACCTGGTAAAATTCTAGCATTCAGAATTTTCATACGCCGGGAATAAGGATCAAACCTTACGCGACATTGCTTTCACAGCCGCCGCCGCGATATCCTTCGCGGTGAGGTTGTACTGCTCCATCAGGAATGCCTGCGGGCCGACCTGACCGAAACGGTTCTGGATACCGATGCGCTCCAACGGGGTGGGACATTTCTGCGAAAGCAGGTTTGCGACCGCCGAACCCAGACCGCACGATACCTGATGGTTTTCGGCGGTGACGATGCAGCCGGTTTCCGCCGCCGCTTTCAGGATCAAATCCTCGTCCAGCGGCTTCCAGGTATGGATATCCAGCACGCGGGCGCTGATTTTCTGCGCGCTTTCGAGCAGCTCCGCCGCCTTGAGCGCCTCGTCAACCATGATGCCGGACGCGATAATCGTTACATCGGAGCCGTTGCGCAGTGTGACGCCCTTACCGATTTCAAACTGTGAGCCGTCGCCGTAAACCTGGACGCAGTCCTTGCGGATCAGTCTCATATAGGAGGGCTTATCGCACTTTGCGAGCTGCTCGGTCAGGAACTTCGTCTGCACATAATCGCAGGAGTCAATTACCACGGCATTCGGGATGGTCATATACAGCGCGCAGTCCTCAAAGGGCATATGGGTCGCGCCGTTGAACGCCGCCGTCACGCCGGGGTCGGAGCCGATCACATGCACCGGCAGCTCGGAATAGCCCGCCGCCAGGAACGCCTGGTCAAACATGCGCCGCGCCGCGAAACATCCGAACGAATGCACAAACACTTTCATCCCGGTCGCCGCCATGCCGGAGGCCACACCCATGGCGTTCTGCTCGGCAATACCCGCGTTAAACGTCCGGTCGGGGAAGGATTTCAGCAGCTTGCCGGAGTTGATGCAGCCCATCAAATCACAGTCAATATGGGAGATCGTTTTATCCTGTTCCATCACGCCCAGCATGGCGTCTACATAGCCGTCACGGTTTGCGCGGGCATCTTTCTCATGCTTTCCAACGAGTGTAAAATTCATCGTGTTTCCCCTCCTTTACTGCGCCTGGAGCGCCGCAAGCGCTGCTTCTGAGGCCGCAATCGCTTCCTCCCACTGTTCCTTCGTCGGCTGGGACGAATGCGCGCCGCTCGGCTCGGCAAAGGTCGCTCCCTTGCCCTTGACCGTGTTCAGAATGAGCGCGGCCGGCTTCCCCACGACGCTGCACGCGGCACGGAGCGCGTCATGGATCTGCTCCACATCGTTGCCGTCGGCAATATCGATCACGTTCCAGCCGAACGCGTCAAACTTAGCGGCAAGGCCCTTACCGTGGCTCATGACATCGGTGCACGCGCCGTCCAGCTGCCGCTTGTTGTCGTCCACCAGACAAATCAGATTGTCCAGTTTATAATGCGCCGCGAACTGCGCGGCTTCCCAGACCTGCCCCTCGTCGGCTTCACCGTCGCCGATTGCCACAAAGACATGGTTTTTACGCCCCTGCACCTTGCTGCCAAGCGCCGCGCCGACGGCCTCGCTCATGCCCTGCCCCAGCGAACCGGTGGTCAGGTCTACGCCGATGGTCTTGTTCCGGTCGGTATGCGACGGGAAGTCCGTCCCCGGCTGGTTGAGCGTATACGCGCTTTCCATCGGATAATAGCCCTTCAGGCCAAGCGTCGCGTACATGACCGGCCCACCGTGCCCCTTGGAGAGTACGAACCAGTCACGTCCTTCCCAGCGCGGTTTTTGGGGGTCAATGTTCATGATATCGCCGTACAGGACGGCCATCGCGTCCGCCATCGACATCGAGCCGCCGACGTGGCCGAAGCCGCGCGAAGCAATGATTTTCAAGGTTTCCAACCTGATCTGCGCTGCAAAAATCTTTAATTTTTGCATCTTTTCCTTTTTGTCATTTTGTCCTCCTTGCGGAATCTCCGGCAGCCCGCCGGTTATGGAAACGGACCGCCGGTATCCCTTAGAAATACAGAAAAATGGGTTCGCTTACTTGATACGCGCAATATCCTTCGCCAGCTGCTTTTTCATTTCGAGATTCGACTGGCGGGAAATCATGATGCGCTGTGCCTGCGGGGAGCCCGCGCCGTGCATGGACTCCGGCAGATAGCCGACGGCGGCGGTACCCATCGTCATATTTTCGATCAGGCGGAGCACACGCATCCGGTCCTCGGTCGGGACGGAATCGACGCCTTTCAAATACTTTTCAATATAATCATGAGTCGCCGGGTTGCGGTAGTCCGCTTCGCTCGGCTGCGTAACCATAATGCCGCCTGCCAGATCCTGCGCCAGACGCGCGATTTCATACGGGAAGCGTGTAACATTCTGCTTGCAGACGTTTGCCAGAAGCAGGTCGATTAAGTAGTTGCCGGACTTGGTCTTGCTGCCCTGCGAGGAGCACGCAATGCCACAGCAGTAAAGGGTTTCGTTGAGGTGGGTCATTTCGATGAGCTTATCCTTGACGTGGGAAGCCTTTGCCGAACCCGCCATATCGCCTGCCAGCGCGGTTGCGCCAATCAGCACGTCGCCGACACCGACCTTGCAGCCGCCGTAGCTCTGACGATGGTAGCCCGCGAAGCGCTCCACCATCATACCCGCGAACTGCACCTCGCCGTTGAGGAAAATCATGTCATTCGGGATGAATACGCGGTCAAAGATTACAAGTACCTCATGCCCGCCGTAAACCTTGTTGCCCACGTCAATATCATTATGCTGCTCGGTCTTGCGGGTGTCGCAGGACTGCCGCCCAAGGATCAGGGTAATGCCTTCCGCGTCGGTCGGGCAGGCGAACGAAACCGCGTAATCCTCGTCGCCGGGACGCATGGAAATTGTAGGCATAACCAGGACATAATGGCTGTTCAGATAGCCGGTCTGGTGCGCTTTCGCGCCGGTGACGTACACGCCGTCCGGGGTGCGCTCCACCACGTGCAGGAACAAATCCGGGTCGGCCTGCTGGGAGGGGGATTTTGAGCGGTCGCCTTTCACATCGGTCATAGCGCCGTCAACCGCCCAGTCGTTATTCTGCACATCTGTCCAGAACTTCACGAAATTCTCATGATACTTCGTTCCGCAGGCTCCATCCGTCTCAAATGTGGTCGAGAACACCGCGTTGGAAGCGTCCAGGCCGACACAGCGCTGGAAGCAGGCCGCCGTTTTCTGCCCCAGAAGCCGCTGCATCTTAACCTTTTTGATCAGGTCGTCGGTGGACTGGTGCAGATGGGTGAAGCGGTTGATCTTCTTACCGGTCAGGCTGGAAGTCGCGGTCATGAGATCTTCATATTCCGGCTTTTCGGCCAGCTCGTAGGTCGCGGCAAAGGAATTCAGTGACGGACGCACAATCGGGTCGTCAACCACATTTTCAACCTTCTCACCAAAACGGTACAGGTTCAGCTTCAGAGGGCGCAGGGATTCAATATATTGCTCTTTTGTCATCATGGCTATTTCTTCTCCTTGCTTAAAATCATGTTATTATACGGTAAGCTTTTCGCCAAACCGGCTTTCAAACTCCTCCGCCAGCTGCGGACGGAATTTCGGGTGCGCAATCGCAATCAGGCGCTTTGCGCGCTCGCGCAGGGTCTGGCCGCGCAGCTGCGCCACGCCGTACTCAGTGACAATATAGTTCACGTCACAGCGGCTTGTTGTGACCGGCCCGCCGGTCGTGATGGTCGAAACAATCTTGGATGCCGCTTCGTTGTTGGTCGCCGAGTGCAGGGCGATAATGGAACGTCCGCCCTTTGAGAGATTCGCGCCGCGTACAAAGTCCATCTGCCCGCCGATGCCGGAAATCTGCCGCAGGCCAATGGCCTCCGCACAAACCTGTCCCTGCAAATCGACCTCGACACAGGAATTGATGCTCACAACATTATCATTCTGCGATATGATCGCCGGGTTATTGCAAACGTCAACCGGCAGCATATTGATGATCGGGTTGTTATTCACAAAATCATACAATTTGCGAGTTCCCATCAGGAATGTCACACAGACCTTGCCCACGTCGCGCTGCTTGCATTTGCCGTTGATTACACCGGATTCCAGCAGCGGGAGCACGCCGTCCGAAATCATTTCGGTATGTAAACCGAGATTTTTCTTGTCGCCAAGGAAGGAGCAAACCGCGTCCGGCAGCGCGCCGATGCCAAGCTGTAAGCAGTCGCCGTCGCGCACCAGGTCCGCGATATATTTGCCAATCTGCCGGTCCGCGTCGCTGATCTTGGCGGGCTGGCTTTCCGGCAGCGGTTCCCATGAGCTGATAAACGCGTCAATTTCCGAAACATGGACAAAACTTTCCCCATAGGTACGCGGCATGTTCGGGTTAAATTCCGCAATCACCGTTTTCGCCGATTTCACCGCCTGTGCGCCATAGTCACAGCTCAGGCCGAGCGATACGTAGCCACGCTCATCCGGGGGCGAGCAGGTGAACGCGAACACATCTACCGGCATCGTCCCGTCACGGAACATACGCGGTACATCCGAGAAAAACGCCGGGGTATAATCAGCGCGGTTTTCCGCAATCGGCTTGCGCGCCAGCCCTCCAACAAAAAGGGCATTATGACGGAAATGGCTCTCCATGCCGGGCTGCAAATACTCCCCCGAACCCAGATAGACCATATGGGCAACTTCCACGCCATGGAACTGCTCTGCCATCCGCGCCATCGTGCGCTGGAATACAATCGGTTCGTCCACCGCGTGCCCAAACACGACCCTGTCGCCGTCATGAATCATGGAAACGGCGCGTTCCGGAGTCACAATGTGCTCTTTGTAATATTTTCTCCAATCCATTTCGATCCTCCCGGCGATTAAAACGCACTCTCATAAATGGAAAGAATTTCGTCGCGGGTGAGAGGCACATAATTGTTGCCAAGCAGGCGCTGCTGGGTTTCGACCACACTGTCCGCATACTTCGGAAGTTCATCTTCGGTCACGCCATAGGCGCGCATCGGCTTGCGCTCCAGCACCCGATCCATAAGCGCGTACAGTTCCTCGACTGCGTCATCCTTGTAGCAGCCAAGAAGCCTGGCAATCATTGCTTCAAAACGGTTCAGTTTGCCAACCGGCTGTTTTTCCACATATTTTTTCATGACCGGGGCAAACATCACCTGATTTGCTTCCCCATGCGGTACATGATGGACGCCGCCCAACGGGTAACTCAGCGCATGGACCGCCGCGCAGCCCGCGTGCCCGAAGGCGATACCTGCATAATTGGAAGCTCTCAAAAATTCTGCTTTGTACTTCTTCCAGGCATCCTTGTCACCGGCGTCCGCCGCAGCCTTCCAGCAGGGCAGGATCAGGGCAAGAGCCTGCTCGGAGAAAATTTCGCTCAGCGGGCAGGCGTTCGGGGACAGGTAGCTCTCGACCGCGTGAATCATCGCGTCAATTGAGCTGGTCGCGTATACCCCGTATGGCAGGCTGGACAGCATCCCCGGAATCAGCGCCGCCTGATCGGCGAACATGGAAGGAGCGACAATGCCCTGTTTCACGCCCTTCGTGGTGCGGTTGATAATGGAAATATTGGTGACTTCGCTGCCCGTGCCGCAGGTTGTCGGAACGATAATCAGCGGATGTACCTTTTCCAGATTCCCCATATGGTCATAGAGACCATCGACCTTTTCCCCGCGCTTTGCAACTGTCAATACTTTGGCGATATCGATAATCGTGCCGCCGCCGACCGCGACAATCCGTCCGAACTCCTTTCCGGAAAGCTCCGAAAGGATTGCATCAACCATGACATCGGTCGGCTCGCCTGCGCCGTATTGCTCCTGGAACAGCGTCTGGCAGCCAAGCCCCAGTGCCGCAATTGTCGGATTGTAAATGTATTCGTTGGTCAGAATCAAATCATTCGTGCCGAGCACCGCAGCCTTTGCAAAGTCGGAAAATTCCTTGTATTCCGCAATGCCCGGAACAATCTGAAATGCTTTCATTTTCATGTCCCCCTTAAATCTCCGGGAAGAACTTCGCGTCCGGCTTCAGTACCCATTCATATTCCGCAACGTTTGTCGTGATAATATTTTTATCGTCCTGCAAACGGATGCACCACAGGTAATACTCCGCGTAGCCGGGAGCCGCCGCCTGCGAATGCGTTACATTTTCCGGCATACCGGTCAGGTCGTTGTTTTTCACCTTGAAAGCGTCGTCTCCGAACTCCGCCAGCCCATAGCCGTTTTCCGGCAGGAACTTGTAATAATACAGCTCCGGCTCCACGTGCTGGTGAGGCGGGTAAGAGGACCACTTGCCGGGAAAATGGACGACTTCGCCGATAAAGAAGTTGGTTTCCGGGCAGCTGGAACGATCGAAGAAGGTACGTACCAGGCGGGTAGACATGTCGTTCATCAGACCCGCGCCGCGCTCCTCGTTGGCGCTCAGGCAGTCCGCGGGACGGAGCAGGCGCGCTGCGAAAGCACGCTTGTTTTCCGTGCGCGCAACCGCGATTTCCGTGTCGCTTAACGCAGTGATCACGACAACTGTATTTTGCGGCACATGCAGCAGGATCGCCCCCTCGTGGAAGCAGTCTTTCCGCTCGACGACTTCGCTGTTTTTGTCCCACTCAAAGGAGATTTTGCCGTATAACAGGTCATAAACAACCTCCTGCGCGTAGTCAAAGTGCATGATGTCACCGGCAGTCATTTTTACGACGCCGAACTCCATGCCCATCATTTCCGGGTTGTCCGCCGCGGAAACCATTTTGTTATAGCCCTTCTCAAAAGGCCCCTTGCTTGTATATTTCATATCGCTTTGCATCCTTTTCTGATTTTTATAGAAGTGGAAAGCCGCCCGCTCTGTAAACGGGCGGCTTTCGATACGGAGGGAAAATGCCAGAAATATTGGGTTTTAATACATGCGCGCTTCCGCAAGGTGATCGTCGATACGTTTGCGGGCCGCCTTGACCGCATCGGATTTGGAGGTGGACGCTACGCCAAGGTGCCACCAGCTCTCGTAGCCTTCGGCCATGGTCTTGGGCAGAACCTTCGCGTCGATGATGCAGGAAACGGTTTCCTTCTTTGCGGCGCGGACAGCTTCGCGGAACTCCTCAGGGGTCTTGGCGGTGAAGCCCTTCATGCCGTAGCCCTCGCCGATCTTCGCAAAATCGGTGTAGCAGTAGGTTCCGTCCAGCTTGCCGGTTTTGGGATTGCGGTGGCGCATTTCGGTCGCCAGCGTGCCGACGCCGTTGCCCATTTGCAGATTGTTGATGCAGCCGAACGCCGCGTTGTCAAAGACGACGATAGTAATCTTCGCACCCTCCTGAAGGGCGGTCGGGATTTCAGAATTGAGCATCATGAAGGAGCCGTCGCCGACCAGCGAGTAAACTTCCTTGTCCGGAGCCGCCAGCTTGGAGCCGAGCGCGCCGGCGATTTCATAGCCCATGCAGGACGCGCCGTATTCCATATTATAGGAATCCTTCGCATCGGTGACCCACAGCCGCTCCAGGTCCGCCGGGAGCGAACCGGCCGCCGCAACTACGATTGCATCGTCGTCGATTTCTTCCCGCAGGATGCCGACCGCGTCCGATTCGGTAATGATGCCGCCGATATCGCGGATGTAATCGGTCATGATCTTCTCGGTCCAGCTCGGCACACACGGTACAAACTTGCCCTCGCCGAAGCCTTCGCCATGGTACTGGACGCTCAGGACGCGCAGGCGCTCCTTCTCCCAGGTTTCGCGGATTTCCTGGATTTCGGTCGTGTAGCCGGACTTGTAGCCAGCCACTTTCAGCTCCCTGGTCAGCGCTTCGATGGTGACCTTCGCGTCGCCGATGCAGCGCACCGCGTCGAGCTTCTCCGCGTGGAATTCAGAAGTGTTGATGGTCAGGATTTTGATATCCGGGTTGCGGAACAACACCCACTTGGAGCCGGTTACAAAGTCATTGAAACGGGTGCCTACACCGATAATCAGATCGCAGTCCTTGCACAGCGCGTTTGCCGCCAGGCCGCCGGTAACACCGATGCCGCCAACCGAAAGCTCAAAGCTGTCCGGCAGTGCGGAATGGCCCGCCTGGGTCTGGGAAACCGGGATGTTGAACTCTTTGCAGAATTCCATGACCGCGTCGCCGCCCTCGGAGTAGCGCACGCCGCCGCCGGAAATGAGCATCGGCTTTTTAGAAGTCTTAATCATCTCAACCGCCTGCTTCATCTCGTATTCGTCCGCGCCGCGGCGGGAAATGTGATGGATCCGCTTCTGGAAAAAGTAGTCCGGATAATCGAAGGATTCCCCCTGCACATCCTGCGGGAGCGAGATGGTGACCGTGCCGCAGTTAGCGGTGTCGGTCAGGGCACGCATGGCGTTGACCATCGCGCTCATCAGCTGTTCCGGACGCGAGACACGGTCCCAGTACTTGGAAACCGGCTTGAAACAGTCGGAAGCGGTCATGGACAGATCGTTCGGGATTTCCAGCTGCTGGAGCACCGGGTCGGGCTGGCGGGTCGCGAACGAGTCGGACGGGAACAGCAACAGCGGGATATTATTGATGGTAGCCGTGACAGCGGCGGTCAGCAGGTTTGCCGCGCCCGCGCCGATTGAGGTCGAGCAGGCAATGATGCGGCGGCGGTTGTGCTGCTTCGCGTAGGAAATAGCAGCGTGCGCCATGCCCTGCTCGTTGCGGCCCTGGTATACGCGCAGATGGCCCGGCTCGGATTCCAGCGCTTCGCCCAGGCCGACAACCATGCCATGGCCGAAAATTGTGAAAATACCGTCGACGAAAGGCTCGACCTTGCCGTCGAATTCAATGTACTGCTGGTTCAGGAATTTGACGACCGCCTGACCGACGGTCATTCTCGTCTTGCTCATAAATCATTCCTCCTAAAAAAATTATCATGTATTGTTGTAGGGGCGTTTGCTTTCGATGTTTCCATTTTCGCAGATTTTTTTGGATTTGTCTTTCATTTTCCAGTCCGACTTTCGTGTATTTGAAAAATGTTTTTTTGTTTCCAAATGAAGCTTCTCAAATTGATTTTCAGGCTTATTTGCGGTAAATTTGAACAATTTACGTCCCGTTGGGAAATAACTGACAAGTGTATGCCGCGCACAAATTTACGGCTTCGGTTTTCACTTTTCTGCTTCCGGACATCATACAAGCTGAACAAACAGCCTTTGTGCGATAAAATGTTTTTGGATAAAACGCACAAAAAACAGACGTGATTTTCTACATTAAAAAACCGGTCGGCACATCTTTCCACCAGAGAAGATGCGGCGGCACAAAGTTCTCCGTGCCGCCGCACTTACAGGAGAGAAAAAGAGGTTATTCCGCCTTTTTTGGGCCATAGCAAACCGTCTGGAACGTGCTTCCGCATTCCCACGGACAATGTCGATAAATACGGCCATAATAACGACTGCACCAATTACGATATACTGTACATCCGTTTGCGCACTAATCAAATTCAGGCCGTTTCGTATGACAGCAATCAGCAGCGCACCGCATAAGGTGCCGCTTACCGTGCCTTTGCCGCCAGCAAAGGATGCCCCGCCGATCACGCACGCCGCGATTGCGTCCGTATCGTAGGTTTCGCCTGCAAGGGGAAGCGCCGTACCCACGCGGCCCACCAGTACGATACCGGCAAGTGCACACATGATACCAGCCATAATGTAGACAAAATTCAATGTGCGGGATACATTCACACCGGATAACCTTGCCGCTTCCCGGTTGCCGCCAACGGAATAAATCTTTCTGCCCAATGCGCTGCGATTCAAAAACAAGCTCATAACGGCAAAGATCAGGACGACGACAAGGAAGCAAAGCGGGAAATTGACAGCTCCAAGATTCTGATATCCCAGAAAAGTCACCCCGCATGGAAAGCCGGCGATCGGGGCCGCGCCGGTAATAAACAAGGCGAGGCCGCGGAAAATCTGCCGCGCACCGAGTGTTGATGCAAACGGATGCGGAAGCTTCAGCTTTGTAAACAGCAAGCCGTTAAAGCCGCCGCAGAGAAAACCTGCCAGCAGCGCGATCAGGATGAGCAAAATCGGTTTTTTTACCCCATGCTGCATCGCAACACCCATAGAGCATGAAGATAAAGCAACCGATGCGCCAACCGAAATATCAATGCCGCCCGTCAGAAGAACCATCAGCATACCGCAGGAAACCAGCGCATTGATTGCGGTCTGCCGCAAAATGTTCATCCAGTTATCCAGCGTCAGGAACTGCCGGGAAACAACCGTCAATACGACAGACAGCACCACAACCGCCGCCAGAGGCCCCACGAATGACGGCATTTTTCTGTTTTCTTTTGTATTCATTCCAGTTTGCCTCCCCATGCTGCCTTCATCATATCTTCCTGGTTGAAATATTGGCTGCCGCGGTCGATCTCGGCCATTTTTTCACCTTCCCGCATGACAAGCACGCGGCCGCACATTCCAAGGATCTCAGGCAGCTCCGACGAAATCATAATGACGCATTTCCACTGCTTTGCCAGTGCGTTCATCACGTTATACACTTCAATTCTTGCACCAACTTGGCGCACCGTCTGACGCGCGTCAATGGTTTTCGAATTGGGGATCTGCTGACAGCGGCGTCACATCATAAACGAGGAACCAATCCCGCCTGACCTGCGTTTTTGTCTCTTTTGGAGCCTTGACATTTTCAGTTCGTCATGGTAAACTGAAAATGATTTTAAGGTTAGGAAGCGCTAACAACGCATATATGCAGGAGGCGGAACAGGATGTCGCTGACAAAGGCAGAGGCAGGAGGAACAGCTGTCATTCGCAAAAAGTGCATGTTCGGATCTACGAGTTATCTGTATGCAGGGGCGGTGCGAAGATGATCGGGGACAAGTACGTCAATGCGGCGATGAATCGTGTTTTTTTTGCGTCAAAAGGTTAGCCTTGGCTAACAGCAAACATGAATGCACGGAAACTGTCCTGTGGCGGCGGATCGTTTTTTTTCCGTCTTGCCGGACAAAGTTTCCTTCAGGTGGACAGCAGAAGGGTTTAAGCGGTTTATTTCGGAACATAATTTTCAAATCAGGCAAACAGCACAACTTGGCGGAAGCCTTGTGCCGCTGTGTTATTGGGAGGCGAATGTTCAGAAATGACAAAAAATGTGCTCGGAGAATTATTTCTCCCCTTCCTGGGAACTTCATTGGGAGCAGGGTGTGTGTTCTTCCTGAAAGAAAGAATGAATCTGACGACCCAACGGATCCTGACTGGCTTTGCCGCCGGGGTCATGGTGGCGGCGTCTGTTTGGAGCCTGCTGATTCCTGCCATGGAACAGGCGGAGAATATGGGACAATTGGCGTTTCTTCCTGCGGTCATCGGGTTCTGGCTGGGCGTCCTGTTCCTGCTGGTTTTGGACAGGACGATCCCCCATCTGCACCAGAACAGCACGCAGCCGGAAGGCCCTCATACCCATCTGAAACGGACGACCATGCTGGTGCTGGCCGTTGCCCTTCATAATCTCCCGGAGGGGATGGCGGTTGGTGTGGTGTTGGCTGGCTGGATCGCGGGGAACATCGGCATCACCGCCGCCGGTACGCTGGCACTGTCTATCGGCATCGCCATTCAAAATTTTCCGGAGGGGGCGATCATCTCCATGCCCCTTCGGGCGGAAGGAGTGGGAAAAGGACGCGCTTTTCTGTACGGCGTCCTTTCCGGTATCGTGGAGCCTTTGGCGGCGATCCTGACCATGCTGGCGGCTGGTCTGATTCTGCCCGCCCTGCCTTATTTGCTCAGCTTCGCGGCAGGGGCTATGATTTATGTAGTTGTGGAGGAACTGATCCCGGAAGCATCCGCCGGGGAACACTCCAACCTGGGGACGCTGTTCTTCGCGGCAGGGTTTACCATTATGTTGGCGCTGGATGTGGCGCTGGGGTAAAAGAAAATGAAGATTTTGGTTTATGGCGCAGGTGCAGGGTATTTGAATGAGTAAACCAATCATGAACAGAAAGCAGAACAGACAATT
>CAJUJQ010000097.1 GCA_910586575.1 uncultured Clostridia bacterium
AATAATTTCTACCTGAGCGGTTGGAATGAATAGATTATTATATTCTTGTCTTATCAAGAAAGACAATCCTATAAAAACGTAAATATAAGCATATTTTTATACGGTTTACCGCTAATACTCTGCCGGTTGTATTGTCGACTCGTGGACAAATGTCTCTGTCCTGTAGATGGTAGACCTGATGCCCGCCCAACCGCTCAGGTAGAAAGTTTTCCGCATATGTCATCAGGGGCTTCGCGCCGTCTAAATGAACCAGATCGCAAAGATGGCTGCATTCATAGCGGTCTTTCATGAAAAAAGCATTCTTTTCCAGGGGAAGAAAATGGTTGGTTTCCCCTTTGCAGAGTCCATCAATTTCTTCACTGCGCAAACCAAGCACATCGGTCGGCCCATGCGGCGTTCCGCCGATATGACAGAGGTCTGCTTCATTTACGATACCGCTCCAATAGGTCATGACCAGAATGCCGCCCCGCTGGACAAAACAGCGTCAAAAGGGAAGTTTCAAAAAGTTCCACCTGACAAACACGTTAAAAAAGAAAGACGGCAAGGAAGCACCATCTCTCCTGCCGCCTTGATAACTTAAAGAGCTGAGTCAGAGTTTAGATTTCTCGTTTTACAGCCGTAAAATCGTTGATTCAAGTGTCAAAAGGGGTAAACGAAGCGGACGCATACCATATACCGCATCTACGAACAGGATAATAACCCTATATGTCGTGCTGTTTTTTCTGAAATGACCTTTTGACACCCGAATCATCGTTGAAACAATTGTTTTTTGTAATTCTTTTCGTCAGATATCCTAATTTTGAACGCAATGCTTTACAGTTTTATCCAGCCATTCTATAGTCCGAAAAATTAAAATAAATTTATTATAGCAGCAACCAAATTTCTCAAAGTATGAAAGGTATAAAGCGGCTAATGGCAATGCGTGCCCGCCTTAACGTATTGCAGACGCGGTATTTATTTTAGGCCTTGATAGGCGGAAATCATTTCGCCGCTGGTTGCGCTTCCAATTATCAAACAAGGACTGGAATCGCCGTGTGATTGTTGGAAGAACTGTGGTCAGTGATGAATCACGGAATCCTGGCTTACCCAACCGAACAGTCCCGCGAGGGGACAGTTCGGTTGTTACCAAGATAGCGGGATGATCATCCTGTATGCGTATCGCTTTGGCGTAGGCGATCTCAAACTGCTCCCGCTCTTGGGCAGAGGTAACATTGGAGAGTTGATTGATTTGGGTTTCCGTTTGCAGGCGCACAGCTGGTCAATACGAATACCGTTGAAAATAGATTTTCTGGCTGCGGCTTGCATCAAAATTCAGAGTTCTTACAAATTATTCTTAAAGAATTTTTCCACAGCGGCGATATTGCTTTCTTCATCTCCGCCCTCCACAATAACGATCACGGTGTCTCCCTGCTTGATACCCAGGCCCATAACGGCCATGAGCTTGGTGGCAGCGGCAGACTTGCCACCCACCTTCTCGATGGTGATGGTACTGTCCAGCAGTTTGGCGAACTTGACCAGCGAGCCGGCGGGACGGGCGTGGATACCTACGGGATCGGTGATAGTGTACTCGAACTTTTTCATGTGACTACTTCCTTCCTTTAAATATATTTTTCTTTCAGCCATTCGCCAATAGGCGTGAGGCTATGGTGCGCGTTATATTATTACATCCGCGAAGTTTGAGACGTTCATAGATTGGCCTGGAAGAACCGTGCCATGGCAATATCGGCAGCAGACTCATTGCCGTCCTTCGCAATGCCGGGAACGGTATCCCGCTACTTGATGTTTCGAGCAATCTGCGCAAATATCTTCAAAAGTGCAGCCGCCTGGAGCGCACAATTCTGCGTTATCGCCCTTGATGGGCGTCAGCCCGCCTGCATCTCTGGCCTTGCCCTGAACCCTCCAGTCTACTTCTTTTTTTGAATCCGTTTACGCAGATCGCTCTATGCCTATCAGCTGTATCGGACGACTAGCCTTTACGGTATCCTCACCTTTGGTAATGATAATCATTGTGTCAGGATAGCGTTGAATCAACTCACCAAGCAGACCAATGCACTGGGCATCTATTCCAACGGGAGATTTGTAATGGCACATGAAAGCTCCCTTTTTTAACACGATTGCGCCAGTGCCTGCTCTAAATAATAGATCCATAGGCAGGGATTGGAAGATTCTGGAGGGTATATGCTTCACCGGTCAGCATATCGATAAACTCTCCCGGATCGTGAAGGAACGTCACATGTTTTTCCCAGGAGGTAAAGTTAAATACTCCTATTATCTTTTGTTTCTCAAAGTACCGCCCAATGGCCAGCAGGCCGTTGTCCCCAGTGTCCAGTGTCCACACGTCTGCCTCGGTCCCGAAAGCCGGGTTGGTCTTGCGCAGGGCTACCAGAGCGTTGAGGCCGCAGAACACCTGCCCTTCGGGAGTGTCCAGATCGCAGGCGTGGCTCTCCAGCTCCCAGCGGAACTTTCCTCGGTGGAGATAGCGGCTGTCCTCTGCCTTTTGGGGATCGTCCTTGTAGCTGTAGTCGTTGACCTGTGCCAGCTCATCCCCGCTGTACAGCAGAGGCAGGCCAGTCTGCATAAACATCATGGCGTGGAGCGTCAGATCGAAGCGGACTGCCCGTTCCATAGCGGCGGGATTGTTCTCAAAACCTGCTTTCTCGATTCCACACAAACTGGCGGTGGTTCCGCACTGACGGGCATCACCGCTGGCGGGATCATCATTGTACAGCTCTCCCCGGCTGACGCTGCCTTCCCAATGCCCCTGAAACCATTCGCTGAGAAACCGCTTGTGCGCTTTTTCATCCGTGCCAAAATTTTGGCCCAGCCAGTCGTAATCCAAGCCCCAGCCAATATCGTCATGGCAGCGCAAGTAATTGAGAAACACATATTCCTTGGGTAAGCTGTTGACAATATCCAACTGCCGCCGAAGCAGCCGCGTATCCTGGGTAGCGACCGTGTGCCAGGTAGTACACATAGTGGTCACATTGTAAAGCAAATGACACTCCGGCTTTTCTACCGTCCCGAAGTAGGGTACTACTTTCACCGGTTCCATGACCACCTCTCCCAGCAGGATTACCGAGGGGCAGACGATCTCGCCGATTATGCGCATCATCCGCGCAATGGTGTGAACCTGGGGCCGGTTGCGGCAGTCAGTACCCAATTCCTTCCAGATGTAGGGCACCGCATCAATACGGATCATGTCCATCCCTTTGTTGGCCAGGAACAGAAAATTGTACATCATTTCATTGAACACGCGGGGATTGCGATAGTTCAGGTCCCACTGATAGGGATAAAAAGATGTCATGACAAAGTGCTGGCAATCATCCAGCCAAGTAAAATTTCCGGGGGCGGTAGTGGGGAATACCTGGGGAACGGTCTTTTCATACTCCGCAGGGATAGACCAATTATCAAAGATGAAATATCGGCTCATGTACTCCCCATCGCCCTGTCGGGCTTTCTTCGCCCACTCGTGATCCTGGCTGGTGTGGTTCATTACGAAGTCCATGCACAGGTTAATACCTCTTTTGTGACAGGCATCGGACAACTTTTCCAAATCGGCCATAGTGCCCAAGTCGGGGCGGACAGCCCGGAAGTCAGCTACGGCATAACCGCCGTCGCTGCGCTCCGGCACGGTATCCAGGAAGGGCATCAGGTGGAGCAAATTTACCCCGGTCCGCTCAATGTAAGGCAGCTTTCTCCGTACGCCGTCCAAATCACCGGCAAAGTTGTCGATATACAGCATCATACCGGTGAGATTGTTGGATTTGTACCATGCGGGGTCAGCCTCCCGCTCCAGATCGCGCTCCTTCAAAGATGCTGGGCGTTCCACCGCGAAACGGTGCGAATTGTTGCACAGCTCGGCAAACATGGTATCGTTGCCATATAACTCCATGTAGAGCCAGCGAAGCTCATCCAGGCGACGGTTTATACGGCTTTGAAACAGAGTTTCCTCTTTTTTTATCATGACATTCACCTCGTTTCCTTAAATCAGGCCCAATTGCAAAAACGCACGATATAGGCCGTCTTTGTTCACTGGGGGGCAAACCATATTGGCCACGCTTTTCAGCCGCTTGCTGCCATTGCCCATACATACCGAATAGCCCGCAGTCTGCAACATCTCCAAATCGTTCATACTGTCACCGAAAGCAATTGTATTCTTGATGTCAATACCCAGATGCGCACTCAACTGCGTCACGGCAGTGCCTTTATTGAATGCTTTGTTGATGAGTTCCCCGTTGACGATGCCGCAGGCATCCGTATCCTGTATACAGAAATCAAACTCATCGCTCAAGGCATGCATAGGCGCTTCCAGGCGCTCCCGCCCGGGACTCATAAAGGTCAGACCATAAATAGGTTCGCCATCATACTCGGCCATAGGTCGGATATCCAACGCGCTTTCTATCTGAACCCGCCAGCGAAGAAGCTCGCTATTGGCCTTAGACTCGGCGTTTTGCGCTAAAAACGCTTTAAATCCCTCGTCTGTGTAGGTGTGATACCTGCTCCCAATGGTGCGGTAGACCCCGTTGTCTAGCACCCTGCTTTGCTGCTCTCGAGTCATTGGGCAGTCATAGATCACCTTGCCATCATATTCGATGCAACCTCCGGCACAGCTGATCACGCCGTTAAAGCCATATTTCAGTAAAGGAGACAGCATCCCGTAATTGCGCCCGGAACACAGGATTGCCTTGTGTCCTTTTGCCTGAGCGCGGCGAATCGCCGCCAGCGCCGAATCGGGCGGTACATTTTCACCCGGTTCCGTCAGCGTCCCGTCAATATCCAGAAAAATCAGTTTATGTTCCATAACAACCTTCCTCATAATCATAATTGCCGCGGTTTTTCTGTCCGTACTAACAACCACCGGCGGGAAAAAGCATCCTCCCGAACACTGCCTACTTCCAGCCCAATATGCATCAGCTCACGCCCAGAGCGCACGGCGTCACCATCTACCTGGTAAAAACCGTCCGGGTCCAATGCCCGCAGCTTCAGACGTTTTGATATCATGTTGGGTTTGGTCTGAACCTGGATAAAGGTAACAAGGACCTTATCCTGATGCTGGTACATCCAGGCATATTCGTTTCCTCCATCCAGTCCTTTCAATCGGTAAAGGGTTCCGAATTGAACCAAAGGACGTATCTCTTTATAAAATTCGATTTCCGAGCTTAGCTGGCCTATCTCCTCTTTATCCATCCGATCAAAGTTCAATTCCAATCCCAGGTTGCCCCACATGGCCGCAGCGGATCAGGCCGACAGGGATTCCCTGCGTCCGGTTTGGTGATTGGGCGTCTCCGAAATATGACACTCCACAGAAATAGACGGATAGACCAGGGAAGCCCCATATTGTATGGCTAACCGCTCTACGGCATCCGTATCATCGCTGACCCACATTTGAGGCGTATAGTACAGCATCCCAGGATCGAAGCGCCCCCCGCCGCCGGCGCACCCCTCAAACAGCACATCGGGAAATTGATTCGTCAGCGTATCCATCACGTGGTACAGTCCTAAAATATACCGATGCGCCTGTTCTTTCTGGCGATCGGACGGGAGGTAAACGGAACCCAGATTCGTAAAATTACGGTTCATGTCCCACTTCACATAAACGATTGAGTTTTCCGACAATAGTGTGCTGATGCTGTGAATGATGTGCTCACATACTGCCGGGTTGCTCAGATCGAGCACATATTCCTCTCGGGAGGTTTCGATTCTGCGCCCCTGTACCTGAATCACCCATTCCGGATGGGCACGGTACAGTTCACTGTCCGGCGATACCATTTCAGGTTCCAGCCATAATCCAAACGCCACGCCTGCCCCCTGGATCTGTTCGATTAGACGGGACAGGGGACCGCCCAGCTTTTCCTCGTTGGCTGTCCAATCTCTCACGGAGGATGACTCATTCATCCGGTTTCCAAACCAGCCGTCATCCAGTACAAACAGCTCCGCGCCCACCTTGGCCGATTGGTGAGCCAGACGGATCAGATCTTCGCCGCAAAAATTGTAGTAATGCGCCTCCCAGCTGTTCAGCAGAACAGGCCGTTCTTTGTGGGCAAAGCGGGGCGGCATCAAACGGTCCCGATACAGACGATGAAAGCTATGAGACATCCGTTCCAGCCCCTGATCGGAATAGACCATTACCACTTCCGGGGCCTGGAATCGTTCACCTGGCTCCAGCCGCCAAGTGAAGTCGAATGGATTCAGCCCCATTTGAAACCGGGTATTCTGGTGCATATCCACTTCTGCGCTGGCCAAAAAATTCCCACTGTACACAAAGCTCATGGCGTAGACTTCGCCATGGGTTTCATCTGTACCAGGGCTGACTAAAGCGGCAAAGGGATTATGCCCGTGCCCGCTTGCACCGCCTGTGCTTCCGAAGGATTGAATCCCTTGCGCCAATTTCCGGCGCGTGATCTGACATTCCCGTCCCCAGGCCCCGGACAAGCAGAGCAGTTCAAAGTCATCGCGCAGCAGGTCGATGCTGGCAGAGCACAGCTTTTCGATCTGTATGTTCTGTTCCGTATTTTGATTTTCTGCCTGGACGGATTGCGTAATTGCATCATAGTCCTCATAAACCGACAGGGACAAGATAACCGCCGCCTGCTTGAGCGGATCAAACAGCCGCAGCTCCAACGTATGGACATTTTCATCGGGCAGGACCGAAGGCAGAGCTGTCAATTTGTTCTTTCCGCTGAATATACGGTGGTCCAAACAGCGCAAATCTGTGATGCGGGAGCCGTCCTCATAAGCAAAGGAAAAAGCGGGGGAACGCAAATCCGTATTTCCGAAAGAAGGATAAACCTGAGGCATAACGCCCAGCTGGAAACCCTTTTTTCCGTCGGTGTCCGCCATGTACGAAGCCGAAGGAATGCAATCAATGATGTAAGAGATATCTGCGCCATTCATTCGAGGCCCCCAATAGGGCAGAAATACAAAACCATTCTTTGATACCAGCAGTGTCAATGTGGAAGAACGGGTATGAAGGAAGAACAGGGTTTCATCTCGTCCTGTGTTCAGGGATTCAATCATGTCTACACCTACCTTCTGTTAACAAATTCCTCATTCTAATGTTCTCGCGTTCATTTAGGATATTATAAAAAAAGAACTCACTCTGTCAATGATCGTTAGCAGAATTCCGGGCAAAAAGGTGAAATTCGTTTGTTTTCACAAATTGAAAGAAAAAATTTTGGATGCATCGACAGTTGACAACCGGCGACGATTTGTGATGATTCTATTTGCAGATGAACGCGAGTACATAAACCGTTGCGCGCAAAAAATGAAGTATGAAGGAGGCAGTTGCATGAATTACGACTACGCAAAAATTGCCAGGGAGGTCATTGCGGCAGTAGGCGGGGCCGAAAACATTCGGTCGGCAGCTCACTGCGCCACCCGACTCCGCCTAATTGTCGCCGACCGGGAAAAGGCGGACGATGACAAGGTTGGCGAGATTGACGCGGTGAAGGGCACTTTCTTCACCGCCGGCCAGTACCAGATCATTTTCGGAACCGGACACGTCAATCGCGTCTATGAGCAGATCGTTCAGCTGGGCATCGCCGAAACCACAGCCAGCGAGGCAAAAGAGGCGAAGATGGAAGGGAAGAATCAGCTGCAAAAGGCCATCCGCACCTTTGGGGATGTGTTTGTCCCCGTCATCCCAGCCCTGGTAGCCACCGGTTTGTTCCTGGGATTGAAGGGAGCACTGTTCAACAACAACTTCCTGGCCCTGTTCGGGCTCACCCTCCAGGATATCCCCCAGACCCTTCAAGTGCTGGTGGATGTACTGTCCGGCACGACCTTTGCGTTCCTGCCCGCAATTGTGTGCTGGTCCACCTTCCGCGTATTCGGCGGGTCGCCGGTGCTGGGGCTCATCCTGGGCCTGATGTTGGTAAACGGTTCTTTGCCAAACGCTTACTCGGTTGCCGACCCGTCCAGCGGAGTAACTCCTTTGATGTTGTTCGGTTTTATTCCTATTGTCGGTTACCAGGGCAGCATCCTTCCAGCCTTTGTGGCGGGCATGATTGGCAGTAAGCTGGAGAAAAAACTGCGCAAGACAGTACCGCCTATCTTTGACTTTATGATTACACCGTTTTTGGTGCTTTTCATTATGTTGGTACTCTCCCTGCTGGTGATCGGCCCGATCCTCCATCAGTTGGAAAACGTACTGCTGGTCATTGTTGAGACGGCGCTGGGTTTGCCTCTGGGGCTGGGCGGCCTGATTGTCGGTTTTTTCTGGTCCATCATTACCCTCACCGGTGTTTACCACGTCTTCAATATGCTGGAGATCAGTCTGTTGTCTAATACTTGCTTCAATCCCTTTAACGCCATCCTTTGTATGTGCGGTTTCTCATCTGCGGGTGTTTGCCTGGCGATTTCCATCAAGGCCAGGAAGAAGGAAATCCGTGCGATTGGTCCCAGCGCTACCGCGTCCGCTCTTCTGGGTATCGGCGAACCCGCCCTGTTCGGCGTGATCCTGCGCTATGGCCTGAAGCCCTTCCTGCTCAGCTGCTCCATCAACGGTGTGGCCGGCATGACTGCAATGCTTTTGGGTATGCAGGGAACCGGCAACGGCATCACAACGATTCCCGGACTCCTGCTGTACATTTACTCCCCTTCCCAGCTGATCATGTATGTCCTGTTGGCCGCTGCAGTGTTCGCCGCCGCGTTCATCCTGACCTGGATGTTTGCCGTTCCACCAGAAGTAATGGAAGCTGATGCGCCGAAAAAAAGGCGGAAGCAGCGCCAGCCCCTATGGCGGCTGCTTTCCCGAATGTAATCGGATCCGTGGCCAAAGGCACATTTGTTCCTATGGAGGAACTGCCTGACCCCACTTTTTCCCAAGGCGTCCTTGGCTTTTGTTGTGGTGTAACCCCCGACAACGGTAAGGTTTATGCACCTGTGGACGGCGTTATCAGCCAGTTGTCGGATACGCTCCATGCAGTCGGCATTGATGCAGGCGGGGCGGAACTACTCATCCACGTGGGTGTGGATACTGTGGAGATGAAGGGCCATGGTTTTACCAGCCACGTCAAAGAGGGGCAGGCAGTGAAAAACGGTGATTTGCTCCTCACAGTTGATTTGTCGAAGGTCAAAGCAGCAGGTCACCCAACCACCATCATAGTAGCAGTCACCAATTCTGACGACATGGCCTCTGTGAAAGCGGCAGGGGCTGGTGCGCTTCAACCGGGTGATGCGCTTATACGCTTGAGTGAATAAAATCCACTTTCTTCTCATCTCTGTGCTGTTTATCCCAGCAAGCACAAAGGCGCGTCATTTCGACTTGGAATGGCGCGTTTTTGTGTCCCTGCAACGGTATAAGTAATGATAATCATTAACGCCATGGGTATAGCGGCACATCCGGACAAAAGTCGAAGCCACCCTCGGTCTGGATTTCCGCATGATAGCGTCATCGTCCTTGACGGTTTGAGGATTCCAAGGAAGAGCGAAACAGCATAGCGGATATATCTCCTGTCATCGAGCGTACTGCCAGTTTCCAAACAAGTCTGCTCAACGGAAACCAGCCATTCCCCTTAGAGTCTATCCGTGAATAAAAGCCTATCCCGTAATTAGACGTGCGCAGATTGTGCCATCCGATTTTGGGGCAGATAAGGCGCTTTTCCGCAGGCAGGCTATCAGGGAAAGCAACGCAGGCTGGTTCAAAAGATGCAGGCAAGCTGTGCGCGGGTAATCTGCGGATGCTTAATTTTACCATTCCCTTTGACAAAACACAGGGCTCCGTTTTGAAAGCTTTCGAGCTGTCTCGCCAACATAGCGATGAGATGATACCCTTTGTGTAGCTCTTGACTGCCGTAATAAAATGAGATAAAATAGTGGTAGCATAGAAAGGGGGGGAGAGTTATGGCAAGTATGCAGGATATTGCCAATAAAGCGGGCGTATCCCGTGTCACGGTATCACGGGTGTTGTCCAACCACCCCTCCGTTAAAGCGGAAACCCGCCAAAAGGTGCTTTATTGGATAAAGGAGCTGGACTACGAGCCAAATCTTATTGCCCAAAGCCTTGCAGGCAGCAGCACTCACTTGATTGGCCTGTTGGTACCGGAAATTGCCTATCCGTTTTTCAGCGAAATCATCGAAGCCATTGAAAATCAAGCATTTTATGAAGGATACAGCGTCATAATCTGCAACACCCGCCGCAGCCTGGAAAAGGAAAAGAATATCCTCAAGGAATTGAAACAACGCAAAGTGGAAGGCGTGATTGCCGTACCTGTTTCTTCAGAACGCAGTGCCGCAGCATATCAGCGGTTTCAGCTCCCCGTGGTAATGATTACAAAACGTATGGAGGGCTTCAGTTGTGTTTATATCTCTCACTACGCCGGGGGACAGCAGATTGCAAAGCACTTTCTCAACGTAGGATTTCAGCGGATTGGATATATCGGTCCAACAAAAGATTCCACATCGGCCATCAAGTATGTCGGCTTCCGGAATTATTTGTCTGCTAACCGGATTGAGCTAATGGATGTGATTGAGTGCCCTGCCCCAGAAAATATGAATGCCAGCATAGTTTACCAGCGGGTCAAAGAATATGCCGCCGGACCGGGCCTGCACAGTGAGGCATATCTGGCCAACGATGACATCACTGCCTGCGAAGCGATTGCCGCTTTCCGGGAGCTTGGATACTCCATTCCAAAAGATATTGCCATTGCGGGCTTTGACAACTCTTTGCTGGCGCGGGAAATCAGCCCAAAGCTTACCGCTCTGGCCCAGCCCCTTGAGGAGATTGGCCGGAAAGCTGTGGATGCCCTGTTGGAGCAGATGCATGGTGGTGTTCCTCCCCAAATGTATGAATTGGAGTCCCGGATTATCGCGCGGGAATCTACGATCAACTTTATGACCGCTCAGGATTAAATAAAGCGAAAACAATGAGGGGCACTTTTCTGTTGCCACTACTTTGCGCTATTGTTGACAAGGAATAGCGAATTCTCACAGTAGTATCCCCATTTTTTCGATGCCAAGATAATTGGGGTTCCATGGTGACCTCTTTAACTTAAGGCAAAACAGCTCATGCGTTCGCATGTGCTAAAAATACATCAACTGCCAGCACATGCCTGTAATCAGAGCTTACGCGCAAATGTGTTATATGTGGCGTTGATTGCCAATGAAATCCGTAACATAATATAGTGTTTTGCCAGAAAATTCCATGCGGCACATCGAAAAGTTTGCTATAACATTTGAGCCAGGCTCAATTATTAGTTACGAAAACACATGAAACACAGAAGAATGGCTTCTTTAGACCGCAATTGTTGTTTGTGTAAATTTTTTCTCTGCAAAATGGTGTTCTACCACGTAACATCGGATATGAAAAACCGGCGCTTATGTTTCCAACATTTGGAATTCAGAAGCGCCGCTTTTCGCACGCAAGGTACCGCCCTGTCCGAATGTCTGGCTCTCGCGGTGCTGCGCATTTCAAGGCGCTTTCCGTAAAAGCAGTAAATTACCAGTAACCCCCTTTCCTGGACTCGCAAAATTGCCTGTGTTTCAAGACTTTTTAGAAATAATTAAGATTGTTACTCCACAATTATTGTCCTTTTATAAAAAGTCTTACATTCATAAGTGCCTTTGTGATAAAATAATTTGACCATAGAAAATCCTAAAATACTCTGCACGCCAAGCTAACCAAGGTGACGATTCCATGTTCTGATTTATGACATTGCCATCTATGATATTTATCCTGCTATTGTCAGACGTTATTATGATTTTTTGTTGTGCTAGTCATACTTTTTTATCAGTCATTCACTGCAACAGATATTGTCACGCTTTTTTATGAAAATGTCTTGCTTTGTGCTCATATTGTCAAACTTAATTATCATCAGACATTTGTTGTCTGTTTACAATTAAAACTGATAATTTCCTGCACGATTTTTACAATTATGTTTGATAAAATGCCTTATGGTTTCATTCGGCACAAAAGCAAGACTGCGCTTAAACGCAATCACACTAAAATACTTTTTGCGAGTAGATATGCGCTTTGGAAACAGCCACGCATTATCAAACATAATTGTCTTTTTCGTACTGCTTTTATCAAGCCATTTTTCACTTTTTCGTCGAAACAGCTTTTATCATTTTTAATTGTAAATTATTACATGGTTATCCCTTTTGAACAGCTTGATGAAAATCAAGCATGGCAAACGCC
>CAJUJQ010000098.1 GCA_910586575.1 uncultured Clostridia bacterium
CTGCTGCGCCACCCGCCCGAGCTTCGCGCGGATTTTATCAATTTGCTGCCGTTTTCCGACTTCAGTTTGCGCCGGATAGACAGCCGCCTGAATGTGCTGCTGTTTGTGCCGCTGGGCTTTTTGCTGCCGCTCTGCTGGCCGCAGTACCGGAAACCCGGCGGTACCATATGCTTTGGTTTTTGCTTTTCGCTGCTGATTGAGCTGAGCCAGCTGCTGAACGTTCGCCGCACGGATGTTGACGACCTGATTTTGAATACGCTGGGGGCTGCGATTGGTTACGGCGCGTTCCTGCTTTTTCGGAAATTGCGGAAAAGACCGGGCAGGGACGCGTTGCCCGCAGCCCTGGAACCGGTCTGGTATACGGTATTGATTTTTGCGTTCCGCTTTTTTGCGTATCATGAATTTTACGCGGCAAAATGGGTGTATGGGTTTTAAGCCTTGTTCGAACATTGTCCGCACGCCCATTGACGGTTCTTTTTCCGCCGCTGGGCGCATTCCCAATGATGAACCACTAGTGCCCCGCGGTTCCTGAAAGATAATGATATGAGAATTCGATGGCTTGGCAGGTCAGGCTTTCGCACAGATGCGGCGGGTCGTTTTCTGAAAAGCCTGCCGGGCGCAGCTCCCGGCACCGCAGGGAACCGAAAGCACGCTCAAAGGCTTCCGCAAAATGATAGCACGCGGCAACAACATCATCCTCTGTTTTGCCCAGGAGGGGGAGATAAATCCCGATAAACATCAGCGTCCCCTCAACCAGGCCGCACTGCGCCCGGTACCCGCCCGCGCCATGCAGTCCGGCCGCCGATTGAATGGTTTGCGGTGCAAGGGGAACTTCAAATAGTTCACTTAAACAGAGAAGCGCTGTCCTCGCGCAATTGATATCTTTTTCCCAGTACAGTTCGTGTACCCGTTTGCTGATGTATTCTTTCATAACAGCACCTTTTCAAATATAAATTCATCGTTTTTTTACATGCCGGGAGGGGATTCTTCTTCACTGTCCCGCGCGCGGTCGGGCACCCAGCCCCGCAGGGGATAGCGCTGGATGGCGCCAAAAATGCGCTCCCGCAGGCCGTGATGGGTGCTTTCCAGGTCCCGGAGCAGGTCTTTGATTTCCTGCCGTTTGGTGTTGCCGTCCGAGGGGCAGGGATTGTGGACGATGGGCAGCTCGTACCGTCTGGCAATCGAGCGGATATAGTGTTCCGGGGTATAGAGCAACGGGCGGATTAAAGTAATCCCTTTGCGGTCGAGAAAGGTGACCGGAAGGAAGCAGGAAATCCGGCCTTCGTAGAACAGCGACAGAATGTAGGTTTCGACCACATCGTCCAAATGATGCCCTAACGCGACCTTTTTGCAGCCTGCGGCAAGCGCCGCCTCGTGCAGCGCCCCACGCCGCATTTTGGCGCAGAGGGAGCAAGGGTTCGGTTCCTTGCGTACATCGAAAATAATCTGCTTGATTTGGGTTGGGACACGGATATATTCGACGCCTAACGTGCCGCAAAAGCGCTGTATCGGCTCAAAATCCATTTCTTCATAGCCCATTTCCAGGGTAATGGCAATCACTTCAAAGGGCTTAGGATAAAATTTGCGCAAATGCGCCAGCGCGGCCAGCAGCGCAAGGGAATCCTTGCCGCCGGAAACGCCGACGGCGATGCGGTCGCCAGGTTCAATCATGTGGTAGTGATCGACCGCGCGGCGGACGTAGGAAAGCAGTTTCTGCATAAATGGGGCCTCCTGAATTTTGCTTTTTTTCATCATATCACAGCGACAAAGGGATTGCAAACAGGATTTATGGTCGTTTTACAAGGAGACCGCTACCTCAGCGTTCAAAAAAAATATAAAGCCCGATCCCTTTCGCGCCCACAGTACCTTTGCTGTAGGGGCGTGTATTTTGCAACCTACACGTGGCGCGCGTATGGCCTGACGGGTAATAGTCGCTTAGGTGAACAAGATGGTTATGCAAATAGTTACCAATAAATTTGTAAAAAGTTTGGGCAAAACAGAAAATATTATGGCGTTATAAACAAAAAAACACTGCGAAGTTGTTTGATGGTACAAAAATGAACTTGAGCGGTTGACTTTTCTCAGCAAAAAGAGTATGCTAAGGTCATTATTAAAGTGCACATCATATTTCCGCCGATAGTACGAAAAAAATCGAAACGTTTCGATTTTTTTCGGTTTTTATCCGGGAAAAGGTTGCGTTTTTGGAGCCTGTTGTTTTTATGGATCCTTGCCGAATGGTGTAGGTAACGCGTGCGGCTGATTGTGCCATAACACTGGCCGCACCATATCTGTGATAGACCTGACGGATGCTCTGTTCAGACGATTTAGCATTATAAGTCGCTTTCGGTTGAAAGCGGACAAACTTGTGGAAACAGGCTTGCCCATAGCAAACAGCGAAAAACGGTATCGGAATGAAAGCTGTGAACGAAATGGCATTCTTGGGCTGTCAGGTGGGTTCGATTTGTCTATGCGCGCAGGCGAAGTAACTGTTGCCTGCTTCATCACAATATAAAAGGTCGTTCCCTACCAAAAAATCGAAACGTTTCGTTTTTTCGGTTTGGTTTTTTGGCGCTTGAATTGAAATCACTTCTTTACATGCCGATAGTATCAAAAAATTTATGGTTAAGGGGATTTTGCGCAACAGAAATGTTAGGCTTTGTTTGATAATTGGAAGTGCGCTCATTGGCGGAAATGGACTCGCCAATGGGCGTGCGGATAGTTTTCACTAGTACTCCATCCAGTCAGAAAGCGGACTTGGGCTTGGAGCGGGATTTTCGCAGGGCAAGGCAGAGGACGCAGGCGGGCTGACGCCCGTCAAGGATGATAACGTAGCCATGCGGAAATCCAGCCCAAGAACGAGTTCGATTTTTGGCCGGATGAAGCAATAGGAACATACAGGGGATGATTCGCTATGAAAAAACAGAATGTAACAATCAGTGATATTGCTGCCGCTGCCGGTGTATCCCTTTCAACAGCGCATCTTGCCCTATCCGGCAAGCCAGGAATACGCCCGAAAACAAAGGCTCGCGTTTTGGAGCAGGCACGCCGAATGGACTATCACTGCAATGCAGTCGCATCGTCTTTGAAACGTGGGGAGACAAGGATTGCGGCAGTGCTGCCTGCACGCGATGCTGGCAGTACGATGTTTTATGAGCCGATCTGGGAAGGGATTCGCGATTATTGCGAATCCGTGCGGGACTTTCAGATCCACCTGACTGAATTGCCGTATCAAAGTTTGGGTACGGTTTCCGTTCCATCGCAGGCGGTGGAACGCCTGCGCTCTGAGCAAAAACTGGCCGGGGCGGTCATGTTGGGCGCGCTTATGCCGGAAGCAAAGGAAGTCTTGCGGGAGCTGCTTCCGCTCCCGATAGTGCTGGTCAACGGTGACGCGCTGGAAAGCGGACGGATTTGCTGTGTACAGGCGGAGAATTATCTGTTAGGCCGCACGATGGGGGAACTATTGCTGCTTCGAATGCAGAAACCGGGCGGAATACTTGTGTGCGCGGGCGACCGCAGCACATCGGCAGACCGTGAAGCAGTGGACGGGCTTGAGGATTATCTTGCCGGAGTGCCGTCCGGCTGTGAACTGCATAAAATTTACCACCAAAATGATTTGGAGGGCCTGTATCAGCGCCTGATTGATACGCTGCTGCATACGCCTGACCTACAGGGCTGCTGCAGCATGACAGCCCGCGGAAGCCTTCAACTTGCGAAAGCGCTGAAAGCCACCGGCCTTGCCGGGAATCTGTGTGCAATCGGAAGCGACGCATTCCCGGAAAATATCAGGAACCTGAAAAACGGAATCTTTCAGAACCTGATGTTTAAGAACCCGTACCGGCAGGGCTGGGTTGCGGCAGAGCAATTATTTAAGCACATTTTCAGCCGGTCTACGCCGGAAAGTGACGTGATCCGGGTGAAAAGTGAAGCCATTTTCCGAAGCTCGGTACAGATGTATGAGAGTGGGCGGAGGGATTGACGCATAAAAAACCGGAGGAAAGAGGTGAAATGGAGAGGAATGTTTCTAAAACACAATGCTCGAAAAGCAATGAAAGGAAGGAAACTATGAAAAAACGAGTGTTAGCGCTAACACTGACGTTCAGCATGGTATTCACCATGCTGAACGCCGCCTTTGCTGTATCCCCAGCGGATTTTTCCGACATGCCAAATGATTGGTCGCGGGGAGCGATTGAGCGGGCGATTGGAAATGGCCTGCTCAGCGGCGCGAATGGAAGGATTAACGCTTCCGGGAAGCTGACGCGCGCAGAAATGGCTGCAATCATTGTGCGTGCCTTTGGCGCCACACAAGCGGCAGATTTATCTGCGTTTTCGGATGTATCGTCATCGGATTGGTATTATGACGCAATGCAAAAAGCGGTCGGGATGGGCGTTTTGAGCGGCTCTAACCGAAAACTGAACCCGGACGCGTTTATTACACGTGAGGAAGTTTGCGCTGTGCTACACCGCGCGTTTCTGTTAGAGGATGGTGGGGCAGCAGCACAGAAATTCCATGATTTTGATAGAATTTCTGACTGGGCAAAGGAAGCGGTTTCGGCAATGGCGGCGAAGGGCTTCATTGCGGGTGACTCGGCGGGGAATGTCAGCGCCGGGAATACCATCACCCGTGCAGAGTTTGCGCAGATGATGGATAACCTGGTTAAGGGCTATCCCAGTGGCACGGCCGGAGGTGTAATCGACGGCAATGCCGTGGTGAAGGCTGGCGGCGTCCTGTCTGGTGTCACGGTCAAGGGTGACTTGATTCTGGCTGACGGCATCGGGCGGGATAGCATCGACTTGTCCGGCGTCATGGTGGAAGGACGCATCCTCGTGCGCGGCGGCAGCGAGGTGAAGCTGTCTGGCAGTACAACGGCGGAAAGCATCGCGGTTGCGGCATCAGCTGCCGTACGCAATGACACAGGGAGAAAATTCACAAATATTTCGATTGAAGGCAGCTCGGCAAATGTGACATTTACGGGCGCGTTCGGCACTGTGGAGGTCAAAGCAGACGGTGTTACGGTACGTGCGGACAGTTCTGCAAGTATCGACCAAGTAACGACTGCGGTCGGAGGCACAACTGTAGAGGGCAGCGGCACGGTGAAGGCCGTCAATGTGCAGGCGGGCGCGTCCGGTACCAAGGTTACGACACAGAATACCGGGATTACCGTTGCCCCGGGCGCGGGACGGGTAGGCTCGGTGAACGGCTCCCTGGAACCAGGCGAAACTGGCGCGACAGACGGTTTAGGCCGGATGGAAGCAAAAATCAAATCGGACGGGCAGGAAACTGACAATACCAAAAAGGAAAGCAACAGGCCGTCGGGTGGCAGGCCGTCGGGCGGCAGGCCGTCGGGCGGTTCCAACCGGACTGCCTATACGGTATCCGGCGCGGATGGACAGCCGATCGGCTCCTTCGACAGCGGGACGGTGCTGACCGTTGACCCGGCGAATGGTGACCGGACCTATACGGTTGCGGTGAATGGGCCGGTCACGCTGGAGACACCTATCCGCAGTGGGTATGTGTTCGCTGGCTGGATGGTCAGCGGGACAGCTATCACCGCCCGTTGGACCAAACGGGCAGGTGCGCTTTCCCTGAACTGGGAGACTTACGCGATGGCATGCGGCAGAAGCCTGGAAGAGGGCGAAACCTTGACGCTGGAAGCCAGTTTCAGCTCCGGCGGCTACACAGCTCCGGAGGTGCGCTGGCACAGCTCAGACCCGAGTGTTGTTGCCATAAAGGATGATGCAGGCGAATCGGTCATCGTACAGGCCAGGACTAACGGTATCGTAGATATTACCGCGTCACTGTATGACGGGGAGCGTCTGATAGACAGTGCCGTGTGCAGGATTGTCTCTGTCGATGGCTATGACCATACCACCATGCAGCGCCTGCGCCTGAGCGCCGACCGGCTGACCCTGCAAAAGGATGCCGGACCGACAGTGCTGACCCCGATTTTCTTCCCGGTTGACATCCCGGCAGACGGCACGATGGATACCTCGCTTGAGATTGTGGACGGCTATGACAGCTCCGTCATTGCCGTTTCGCTGAATGAGGATCAACCCTACACCGATTATGCAGATATCGGGAATCTGGCCCGTGGGGACTGCCAGATCCTGTACGATCAGGTTGTCGTGACCCCGGTCGGTGCAGGCGAAACCACATTTACCGTCAGGTCGGCTTATAATGGCCGCGCGGCATCTTGTACAGTAACCGTTACAGATGAAGCGCTGGCAGTCACCGGCCTGGTTGGCGGCAGTGAGGATGTGATTACGCTGACCGTAGGCAAGAATGGGGAAAATACCCGCCAGCTGCATGTTATCCCCACGGGCGGTACGAGCGATATCATTTGGAGCAGCTCAAACCCTCATATTGCAGCCGTTGACGCGAACGGGCTGGTTACGGCGCATTCTACCTCCAACTACGAAGAGCGCGCCACGAATTCCTCCGCGCTGGATGCAAATGACAGCAACTATAAGACTGTCACCATTACCGCGACCAGTGTACAGGGCGGTTTTACGCAGGAGTTCAAGGTTATGGTGCTGCCGCAGGCGACCCGGGTAACAGGCATTTCCGTGAACGCGGAACGTCTGTCCCTGGCAGCGGGTACGCACAGCGAATTGTACGCGGCTGTAAACCCGGCAAGCATCCTGTCCCCGGATGTCCGCTGGAGCAGCAGCAATGAGCGCGTTGTGCGGGTGGAAAGCACGGAGGACAATGTTTTTGGCGCACCGTCTGCCCGCCTGACTGCGGTAGCACCCGGCACGGCAGCGGTTACCGCGTTTTATGAGGGGGTGTCGGCTTCCTGCACCGTGACCGTTACCAACGGTGAAGTGCCGGTTTCGGAGATTACTATCAATGGCCCGGATACACTGGTGCGTGACCAGGTAGCGGCATTGACAGCCCGCGTGACAGCAAACGCTACAAATCCGAAGCTGCTTTGGCTCAGCGACAACCGCACGGTAGTGACCGTTGACCGTGAGGGCAACCTACAGGGTTACGATGCGGGTACAGCGCATATCTATGCCATTGCAATGGATTCGCTGACTGATGAACAGAAGGAAACGCTGTACTTTACCGCTGACATGGAGCTGACAGGAGATGACCAGGCGCCGACCGACGAACTGTGCGAAATCCGCAACATTTCCGCAGACCCGGCTGCGAAGGAAAAGCTGGAAGCGCTTCTGAATGCGGGCAACACCGTTTACGCGGCGTATGAGGTGGAAGTAGACGGGACGGCAAGCCCCTACCTGCGCAATCTGCATATCCCGGAGGAAACCATCACTGACCGTTCGGTCGTGTTGGCCTGGAACCGCGACTCGCTGTACAGCGTGGCTGACCTGGAAGGCACGGAGGTGCGTGTAAATGGCCGCACGGTAGTCGAGCTGGATACCGAAATGAGCTATACCGTCCGTGACTTGTCCCCATCGACTTCATATACATTTGAGGTCGAAACCCATTATGGCGATGGACAGAGCGTTACCGAAACGGTCACCGCAAGGACGGATGCCGCGCCGGTGCGTGTGCTGAACGTCATGGAATATGGCGCTGTGGGTGACGGTTCGACGTTGGATACCGCTGCTATCCAGGCCGCGATTGACGACTGCCCGGCTGGCGGCGAGGTCTGGATGCCCGAAGGACGGATCTTCTATTCCGGCGCGCTGTTCCTCAAGAGCAACATGACACTGCGGGTAGACGGCATCCTGCTGGGCAGCCCCGACCCGAAGGATTATCCACGCATTGTATCCCGCTGGGAAGGCTGGCGTAGGATTTACCAGGCCGCCGATGAATGGCTGAATGAAAACGAGCGGACAGGCAGGGAGAATATAGGCAAGGACAATGAATATGTATATTCCAGCCTGCTGACAGTCGGTGTTTATGATGAGGGTGAAAACGGGTATACGGCGCCTTATAACGTGGAAAACGTCACGATCTGCGGTTCGGGCCAGATTAACGCAAACGGTTACCGGCTGGGCTATAACGAGGGCCCCAACAGCGCAGTCAAAGGCGGCGGCAATGGTATTGATTACAGCCTGTGCCGGCAGAACCCCAATATTCGCGGCCACGTGCTGGTTACCCACAACGTTTGCGGCATGTATGTTGCTGACGTGATGCTTGCAAACGGTCCGGCGTGGACGATTGATGCGATTTACAGCAAGAATGTGACCTTTGACAATATTGCGGTCGTAGCATTGAGCAACTACAAAACTAATGTTGGAAGCAACCGCAACTACATTCTTAATGGCGATGGCCTTGACGTAGACTCATCGACCCATGTCAATATCCTGAACAGCTTCTTCCGGGCTGGCGACGACGCAATTGCTGCGAAGTCCGGCAAGAACGTGGAGGGCTGGCTGCGCGGGAAACCGACCGCATATCTTCGCGTAAGCGATGTATTCAGCCTTGGCAGCCGTTATGGGCTGATTATTGGCAGCGAAATGGCAGGTGGCGCGCATGATATCCTGTTCCTGAACAGTGAGTTTGTGGATAATGTTTCCGATAACAGCATGTGGATCAAGGCGCCGATCGATCGCGGCGGACTGGTTGAGGACATTACCCATCGGGATATTTTCAATAACAGCAGGCAGGCCGCAATTAAGACGCAGACGGCTTACAGTACGAAGCTGGGGGCGAGTGCGTCACCAATCTACACCCGCATTCGCCGGTTGACTTATGAGAACATCACAGAAAAATCGGGAGGCAAGGGAAGTGCTTGCATGTTTAACGGCAATCAATACAGCACTATCCGTGATGTGGTGATCCGTGGTTTCCAGTCCGAGGTGAAGCTGAGCTATGTAGATGGGATGCAGCTGACCGAAACGGGAGGTTATACAATCGATACAAAGAGCGGCGGCACCGAACAGAACGTAACAAATGTGACCGTGCAAAGCGCAGCCGCTGAAGCGGATATAGGGCTGAAGTTGGCTACTGGCGCAGCAGATGTGAAGGCAATCGACCTTGAAGATGCAGCCATTGATGTCCGTAAAGGCACAACTGTGGAACAGCTGCTGGTACAGCTGATGCCGGAAGGGTCTGAGACAGACGGGCAGAAGTGGATAATTGCAGATGAAACCGGGACCGAAAAGGCTGGCAGCGCTACGTTGGACCACGGTGACCAGCTGACTGTTGCCATGAAAAATGGCACTGGGAGAAAAGCATATACAGTGCGGTTCTATAAGGCTGATGAAATTGCGGCCAGCACCGTTGTCGAGGCGATCGGCTCGGAAACCGTCAAGAAGCTCAGCGGCTCCTCGCTGGAGGTCTGTGCGGCTGCCACGGTAGCGGATCTTCTGGAAGAGCTGCGCTCGGAGTTGGGAGGCGCATTGACGCTGTCTGTCAACGACGGGGAAGGTGCTCCGATGGATGAGGATGATGAGCTGGTAACCGGCTGTACGCTTCATGTGGTCGCTGAGGATGGCGACACAGCAGCGGATTATGTGATCACGGTCCAGGGAACAAAAGCCCCAGATGCTGATGCGGCGGAGGAGGAGACGGTATCAGAGAAAAAGGATCCTCCGGCGGGAACCGATCCTGCAACTGAAATACCTTCTGGGGAACCTTCCGTGAGCGAAGAATCTGGCAGCGGAACCGATGGGGATGAGACGTATGCGGGCGACACCCCCACTGTGACAGCGCCGGAGACGGCACAGCAGGAAACGGCATAGAATAGCAGTTAACTTTCTCCATATGATCAGGAGAAAAACAGTATATATAGAAAACGATGATTTCTTGTCAGCGCTAAAGATGATCATATTTCCCTTCTTGTATCTGCAAATAAGGCAAACTTAAGAGATATTCCAAGCAATATATACAAAGGAGCTGCAAATATATTTTGTCTTGTAAGCGGATCCTGGCAAAACGCTGGCGTTTTCTATATAGATGAAGCAATCAGCGTAAGCGAAAATACGCCATCAACCGAGTAGGAAGCAGGTGATTCGTTCACCTGCTTCCTCTCAATTATAATGGTATCAGGAAATCAGACCAGCGACTTGAAAAATGCGTGAACATCGTATAAACGAAATAGAACGCGAAAGAAAGGGCGGGAAACATGGCACGCACAAATTCCTTTCAGAATAATCCTCCCTGAAAATGGAAATCAACCTTAAGTTGTGAATTGCTTAAATTACTGCAAATGTTTTTAATGTGCAGTATTATGAAGCAAAATTGCTTTTCGTGGCCTGCGGATTTCCGGCAAGCTCGTCCATCAGCCGGGGGACGGTGGTTAGCTCGTGCAGCTCGGCAGCTCCCGCGCCGCAGAAAATCAGGCCGCTGCCATCGTTTGCCGCGTCGAATAGGGCGCGGGAGATGCAATATTTCGTGGTGGCAGGGCTACATGCCTCCATGCAGCCGTAGCAGCGGGCGGGGGGGAGGTGGTCAGCCTCCACGCGCTGCAAAAACGGGGTGGAAATGGCACGTGCCGCCAGCCCGACCGGGCTTTTGATAATGCGGATATCCTCGCGGCGCGCATTCAGGTAGGTCTGCTTGAATTCCGGACAGGCGTCACATTCCTCGGTCGCGACAAACCGTGTGCCGACCTGTACGCCGGACGCGCCCAGCGCCAGCATCCGGCAGACATCCGCATGGGACGCGATGCCGCCTCCCGCAATGATCGGGATGCGCACGGAATGTGCCTGTTCGACCGTTTGCAGATAGTCGCGCACCTCGGCCACGCAGTCCTCAAGCGGGGGGAAGGTACTGTCTGTCATATCCTGGTATTTGAAACCCAGGTGGCCGCCCGCAAGCGGTCCCTCGACAACAACCGCGTCGGGCAGCCGCCCCTGGCGCAGCCACTTGCTGACAATCAGCTTGCACGCCCGCGCAGAGGATACAATCGGGACGATTTTGGTGCTGCTGCCCTTGGTCAGCTCGGGCAGAGAGAAGGGGAGGCCCGCCCCGGAAACAATTAAATCCGCACCGCATCGGACGGCTTCGCGGACATAAAGCCCGTAGTGGTTCATCACCGACATGAAGTTAAAGCCGATGATGCCGTGCGGGCTTTTCTCGCGTGCCTTTTGCAGCTCGGTGCCTATGGCGCGAAGATTGGCGGCCACGGGGTCTTTCTCAAAATCCGGCTCGCGGAAGCCAATTTGTACGCCGGAAATGATGCCGATGCCGCCCGTCTCCGCAACGGCGGACGCAAGCCCGGACAGTGAAATGCCGACTCCCATGCCGCCCTGTACGATGGGCAGGCGGGCGGTCAGCCCGCCGATGTGCAGCGCTGGTAATTTCATATGATAAATGCTCCTCTCATTGGCAATTCTTTTTGTTGGCTGTCCCGCAATGGGGGACAGGCGGTGGAGTACCTTGCATGCCGCTGTACTTACTTACTTTATCAGTATAGCACAATTTAATTAGCGAATCAAATTTTTATCTGAAAAAAATCCCTATAATTTTACTGTACTTTTTGGCGGAAATGCGGTACGATAGAGAAAAGGCGCAAGCCGACCGAAAGGAGAAAACGAACGTGAAAAGTTATCGTAAGGAATTATATTTCAATCTGCCGACCCGTCGGGGGCTGGTCAACATCACCGGGGATGTACAGAAAGCCATCACCGAAAGCGGCGTGCAGGAGGGGCTGGTGCTAGTGAATGCCATGAATATCACCGCGTCGGTCTTTATCAATGACGACGAGCCGGGGCTGCATCAGGACTATGAGGACTGGCTGGAAGGGCTTGCGCCTGAAAAGCCGTATTCCCGCTACCGCCACAACGGCTATGAGGACAACGGCGACGCCCATTTGAAGCGCACCATCATGGGGCGTGAGGTTGTCTGCGCGATTACCAAGGGCAAGCTGGATTTCGGTACTTGGGAGCAGATTTTCTACTTCGAGTTTGACGGTAAGCGCCGCAAGCATGCCCTGATTAAGATTATCGGGGAATAATGGCCCTGCGATTGGAAAGTGCCTGCGCCTTGGAACAGTGCGTGGAATCCCTGCGGGCGGCGCTTGGGTAAAGTCTGTATAATGGTGTAAAATAAAAAAGCCAAAGTGCGAAGCATCAGGTATAATGTTGATAATAACCACAGCTGCTGAGGGGGTGCCTAAACAGCATCCTCCAAGCAGAATCAGCGGAGCAGCTGAAGGCAGCGCCGTATGAGCGGACGGAAGCCCGGACAGACAGCAGAAACG
>CAJUJQ010000099.1 GCA_910586575.1 uncultured Clostridia bacterium
TGATTCTTATTTTAGCGGCTTCTTCGCTTGTGGTAATCGTCCACTCCATATATCTTGCGCTTTCCGGCTGTGACCAGACATTGCGGTACATTTCTATCCAGTCCAAAAACCTTGCTTTATCTAAAATAAGGCTCTCTGTTTCAATCATGCACAAAGCCCCCCAAATTCTGATTGAATTACAAATTATGATCCACGAGGAAGAAATATAGAAAATGTAGAGCCGCTGCCTACTGTTGAAGCCATCTTGGTGTAGCCGCCCTGCATGGTGATGATCCCGCGGGCAAGATACAGCCCTATGCCAATGCCCTCAACGTCGTGTACTTCTTCCTCCCGGCAGAAGCGTTTGAAGCTCATCCCCTGCCTGCTCTCCGCGATACCCCTGCCGCTGCCCGCAATATCAATTTTCACATACAGCTCCCAGCATTGAACAGACACCCGGATCGCACCGCACGCTGGCGGGTGCGGTCGGATACGCCCGGTAAAATCTCCCGGTAGAGCGCCACCTTGTCCATGCCGTCTGCATCGTCTTCCTCACGCATCCGGCGCATGAGGACGCACAGCCGCCGCGGCTTTTCCAGATACTTCTGCCGCGTTTTATTCTCCTGCTTCTCCAACGGAAACGGCTCCAGCGTTACGGGAACGAAAGCTTTTCTCCCCCTGTCCCACCGCCCACCTGGATATCCTCGTTGCTCCCCCATTTTTTGCCCATGCTGTTCCTCCTGTTCTGGCGCATCCGCCTGTGTTGTAATGCCAGTATAGCACACCGGCCCGGCTGTTTTTGACAGCCGTATTGTCGCACCTCCGGCAAAAGCACGACCGGTCTTTACCGGTCATACTTATGCTCACAGTTCGTCCAGGTTCAGCGGCTCCCCATCGGCGAGAACCTTCACCCGGTCCGCCCAGGGCGCAAACTCCGGGATGGCGGTAAACTCATCCGCCCGTTCGGTGTGCATGGGAACGATGACCTTGGGATTAACCGTCTCGATCAGACTGGCAATGGTCTCCACATAGGCGTGGCCGCCGATGTGGAGCTGTTTGTAGGGACAGTCACCGATGAAGTCGATCCGGGCTTGGTCGGCGTGTTCCGGTTTCAGGTAGCCGTCCCGCATGGAGTAGATGACCTGGCCGTCCAGGGGGTAAAATTCATCCCGTATTTCCTCGAATGTGCTTTTCCGCGCCGGATTGGCGTTTTTTCGCGCCAGCATCATAAAGACGTCGTGTTTCAGGCGGTCGCCAGGTACCGGCCCAATCAAGACCGGCTTTTTCAGCGAAGTTCCAAGTCCTCGCAGATGGCTCCACTGGCGGCTGCCCTTCAGAACCCGGATAACAGGGTGGTTTTCGGAGCAAAAGAGTATCTTCTTTCCGGCAGCCTGAATGTAAAACATATAGGCGTCCGGCGCGGAGTGGTCCACATAGAAGGGAAGCACCTGAATATTCTGAAATACGCCCAACTCCTCCCCGGACTGATAGGTCTGCATCCGTTCTACCACCGGCAGGCCCTTTTCCACGGAGATGTAGGCCAGACGGGTGACAAGGACCTTCAAAAGCTCCTTTGCCATGGGACCGATATACATAAGCACGTCATCGGGGACCTTTTTATAAAGCCCGTAGTGGTCGCCGTGGGGGTGGGTGAACAGCAGCCCCGCTGCCGGACGGCCATCAAAGACTTTGGATACAAGCACACCGTCCCGGATGGGCGCATCGGAATCGGGCAGATTGGCTCCTAAATCAATGAGGACACGCCCCCGTCGGAGGTGATTTCGGTGCAGCAGCCGCCGATCTGGTGAGTGCCGCGGCAGATGGTCAGTTTCGCTATACTCTATCCTCCATAAATCTCTGTTATGATGTCTGCTAACAGCTGGGCAAGATCATCTTTCGCATCACGCAGACCGCCTACAGATGCTTTCAAGCTAACACTGGAGTCTATGCCATCGGGAGCGATATAAAGCTCCTTCCACCTTGCTCTGAGTTCCTCCCACTCGCGTTCTGCCTTATCCTGTTTTTGCTTGTCCTTCTTTCTGGGCTTTTTGGGGAATACCCTGTCCCCGTTAGGCGTCAGGTAGACCAGCCGCAAAGGCTTTTCCCACAGGTCCTGTATTTCGCCAGCGTGATGCTCCAGAAGTTGTCCCACCGTATAGAGATATTTACGGGTCGAGGCCAGCCTCTTGTCTCCCAAATAACTTTTCGCACAGCGTTCTGAGTCTGTCTTTTTGCCCTCCCCGGTTACCTGCTGAAAATCAGTGAGTAAGGTTTGTGCAGTCCAGGGGTGGTCGAGTTTAAATGTTATGTTCATGATATCCAGCAACCGTTTTCCCAACACCACACAAAAGGTCTTATCCCTGCCGTAACAATTTCGGATGTATCGCTCCGCCTGTTTCGTGTTGATGCTTCCCTTGGTCGTTTTCAGCTCGACCAGATAAACGAAGTTATCATCCTCCAAAACATAATCGATTTTTGGCCCTCGGTTGTTTTCATCGCCCTCATCCGAAATGGACATTTCCTTGGTCAGGAAAGTCAGGCTTCCCACCTTTTCACCCAACTGTCCCCGAACAATTTGCGGAATGTAAGGTGTCAGCAGCGTGTCCAGAATAACTTCCGCTTTGATATTGGGGGTGAAGTAGTCGTTGACCACCCGTTCTCTGATCTCTTCCATGAGATCGTTCTCAGACATAATCCCAGCTCCTTTCCTTCCTCCCTGTCGAAAAGTATATCATGCTGGCATGCGAATAGCAAGCAGGCGTATTGTCGGGGTGGTGCGTGAGCAATCGGGGGAGGATAAGCAAATTCCTGCTATCTGTTTGTCAGCGGCTTTTTGAGAGAATTTCACAGTATGTAAGGCATAAAAACATTAAGGGAGGGACTTGCCAATATAGCAAGTTCCCCCTTCATATTTGTGTTCTCGTACCAGCACATTTGCCGGGGTTTTGAGCCTGTTAAGCGTTGATTAGCTCACTTCTGATGATTTCCTCTGCGCGGCTGGCAATACTTGTTCATACGCCTAATCCATTCTCACTGCGCCTTACGCTTCATATCTTCGGTCACGCCCTCATCCTCCGCCATCTGGTGAATGAGGTGGCGATAGCGACCCCGTGCCTGTTCGTTGAGATCAGCAAGATAGGTGTGCAGCCTGCCTGTCAAAATCAGGTAATTGAGCAGAAGTGGATTCGTTTCTTCCGGATATGCTCTGTGCATCCGCCCCCACTTTCCGACAAGGCAGTCATCGCCCTCCGGCAGTTCAATGGCTGGAATGTAGTAATCCCCGGCAAGGACATAATCATTCCCGCTTGTTTCATCATGGATTTTTGGTTTCAATTCGTTCATTCGAAAAGCGGCAGGGCGGCGCTTCCCCACTCCACTATAGGGGAGGGAATAAACCGCTCCCCTACAAAACAAATATGGAGCAGGTGAATTATCAACGGTGGCAGGCATCAATACGTACTCATTTTCGTGAGCACTTTGCCGCGTCAATCGCCAGCACAATCATCAGGCAGTACAGCGCATCCTCCGGACGGTCAATCGCCATTAAATAGGTATCCGTCCAGTTGAGCAGCTGCTTGGACAGCCGCATAACCGTGCGCGCACCGTCGCTGACCGTATAATCCCACTCCCAGAGATCACCATCCACCTGCCAGCCGCAGCAATCCACCCGGAACTGCGGACGGAACAGCGTGAACGCCTGCTGGATTTCACCGACCAAACGTTCCCCGATATACAGCTCAAACTTGGGCAGGAAAGTCAGCACCCGTTCCTGCACCCGTCCAACCGGATTTCCGGCGGCGTCGTAGATTTGCAGGCGGTGGCCCCAACTCAGCTCTCCCCGGACGGTATAGGCCGTGTTCCCGTCCTCATCATAGATATCATAGCTGTCGAACCAGGAAAACAGCCGTTGTTTGAACAGCAGCCGCATCAGCCTTCCCCCTTTCCTGTCGTATATTAGGCCTGTTTGGAAATCATTGGCGCACCGTCTGACGCAAGCCTTTGCCGTCATCCGGCACACCCCTGCTTTCCGGACAGGTCTATCATAACATGCCGCGCGGCGGATTGCAACCGCCGATTCCTATACGTTGTAGTAGCCCCTTTTACGGAATGGAAAATTCTGGACTGCAATGCCAACCAAAAAAGAATTTTTCGCGGGAGAAAATAACAATTTGGTGACAAAAGACAGTGCCTTTGGGGTTTCGGATGACGGATATCACTCGGAATCAGTCAAATTCACATATTTTACCGATTTGTGAACGAACTTTTTTGGAAAAACGAATATTGACGAACGCGCCAAAAACGAGTATCCTATAGTTAAGTTGGATTATTTAGTTTGAAGTAGGAGCGATGCAAGTATGTTTTCTAAAGAGGTACAGGTAACCAACCAGGTAGGCCTTTACGCCCGCCCGGCCACATTCTTCATTCAGAAGGCGAACGAATTCAAGAGCACCATCCTTGTTGAGAAGGAAGAGCGCCGCGTCAACGCAAAATCCCTGCTCGGCATCCTTTCCCTCGGCATCACCAAGGGCACCACAATCAACCTGATTGCTGACGGCCCTGATGAGGAGGAAGCAGTCACCGCACTGGTCGATCTGATTACCTCCAACTTCGTTGACTGATGGAACGTCCCCCGCGACCCCTTAGAAGCACCGCGTTTCGCGGTGCTTTTTTAGGGTTTGTTTGATAAATGGAAATGGTCCCAGCGGCGAGGGGGGGGGGGTCCGCCAATCAAGGCAAGTTTTCGCAGGAATCCTGACGGATTTCAAGAAAATTCAGCGCAGAGCGGCGAAAAAAGACCCGTCGATGGGTGCCGGGACATTTGTCAAACAACCCCCGGGTCAGTGATGGAAAGGAGCCGAAAATGTCCCGTAAGGAGGAGCTAAAAGCCCGTGTGCTCAGCCTGCCGCGTGAGCCGGGGGTTTATATCATGAAAAACAAGGACGGCGATGTCATCTACGTCGGCAAGGCCAAGGCACTCAAGAACCGCGTGACTTCTTATTTCCAGAGTGACAGCCGCCACAACGCCAAGACCCGCCGCATGGTTTCCCTGATTGACGATTTCGAGATCATCGTCACCGAGAGCGAATTTGAAGCGCTGGTGCTCGAAAACGCCATGATTAAAAAATATAAGCCCAAGTATAATATTTTGCTCAAGGACGACAAGGGCTACCCCTATATCAAGGTAACCTGTTCCAAGCCTTACCCTGGCTTCCAGATTGTTTCCCGTCCGGCTGCGGACGCCGACCGTTATTTTGGGCCGTACCCGGGACGCAGGGCTGCGCGGCGCGCGATTGACACCATCTGCGAAGCGTTGCGCCTGAAAACTTGCAGCCGGGTTTTCCCGCGCGACATCGGCAAGGGGCGCCCCTGCCTGAACCAGCACCTGGGGCGGTGCGTCGCGCCGTGCACGGGCGAAGTCCCGCCGGAGGAATACGCCGCGCTGGTCGGGCAGGCGATGAACCTGCTGGAGGGCAATTACAAGGGGCTGCGGCGGGAAATCGAACAGAAAATGCAGGAGGCCGCCGAGGAACTGCAATTCGAGCGCGCCGTCATCCTGCGCGACCGCCTGCGCGCGGTGGACGCCATCGGCCAGCGGCAAAAGGTGGTTGCGGGTTCGTTCGCCGATCTGGACGTGCTGGCATATCATCAGGGGCAAACGCGCGGCTGCCTGGTCGTGCTGCACTATCTGAACGGCGCGCTGCAAGACAAGGAATATACGCTGCTGGAGGATTCCGCCGAGGAGGGCGGGGAAATCCTGGCCGCGTTTTTGAAGCAGTATTACGCCATGCGCAAGGCGGTGCCGCGTACCGTGCTGCTGTCCGAGCCGATTGAAGAGGACGAAGCCGTCGCGGCGTACCTGTCCGATATCGCCGGGCGCAAGGTCGAGCTGGCCGTCCCGCAGCGGGGCAGGCGGCACGACCTCATAAAGCTCGCGCGCAAGAACGCTGCCGAGGAGATTTTACGCATTGAGACCGCCAACGAGCGGCGGGTGAAATCGCTTGAGCTGCTGCAAAGCATGACCGGCATGGACACCCTCCCAGTGCTGCTGGAAAGCTATGATATTTCCAACCTTGCGGGCACCAACACGGTCGGCTCGATGGTGGTGTTCGAGAACGGCAAGCCGCTCAAAAGCCGCTATCGAAAGTTTAAGATTGAGTGTGCCGCGCAGGGGCAGGACGACTACGCCTCCATGGCGGAGATGCTGACCCGGCGGCTGACCCACTGGAAGGATGGCGACGAGAAATTCTCGCCGCTGCCGAGCGCCTTCCTGATTGACGGCGGCCTGGGGCACGTGCGCACCGCACAGAAGGTGCTGGACAGCTTCGGGGTGGATACCCCATGCTTCGGTATGGTCAAGGACGATCACCACCGTACACGCGGCCTGGTGTCCCCGGACGGGCGGGAGTTCGGCATTTCGACGGTACCGGCGGTGTTCGCGCTCATCGGGCGCATCCAGGAGGAAACCCACCGCTTCGCCATCACCTACAACCGGGCGCTGTCCGGGCGCAGGCTGCGCGGCTCGACACTCGACCAGATTGACGGTGTCGGTGAAAAGCGCCGCGCCGAGCTGCTGCGCCACTTCGGCAGCATTGAAAATATTAAGGCGGCGGATGTCCGGGAGCTGGCGCGCATCGTGCCGCTTTCGGTTGCACAGAAGGTGTACGAATTTTATCACAAAGGACCTGAAAAGGGAGCGTCCGGCCCGACATAAAAGACCTGTTCGGAAACCAGTGGTCCATCCGGTGAGAAATTGGAGTAGGATCTGGAGCGGGATTTTCGCCCGCCAAGGACGATAACGCAGCCATGCGGAAATCCAGCCCGAGGACGGATTTGATTTCTGCCCGGATGGAACACTAAGGGTATGCCAATCGTTTTCGAACAGGTCTAAAGGGATGGCACGCGCCCTATCCGGGCAGAATAAGAGGTGGAGCCATGCGCGTCATCAGCGGCACGGCGCGCGGGAAGGTACTGCTTCCCGTGCCCGGCATGACAACGCGGCCGACAACCGACCGCGTAAAAGAGAATATTTTTAACATCATCCAGACCCGGGTACGCGGCGCAAAGGTGCTCGACCTGTTTGCGGGCACGGGGCAGATGGGTATTGAAGCGCTGTCACGCGGCGCGGCCTCCTGCGACTTTGTCGATCACGACCGGGAGGCGCTGTGCGTGATCCGGAAGAATATCGACGGCGCGCGCGTCGCCAGCCGCGCACACGTCCACGCCGCCCGGGCCGCCGCGTTTTTGGAGCGGTGCCGGGGCGCGGGCTATGACCTGGTTTTCCTCGACCCGCCCTACGGCGGAAAATTGCTGAACGAAGCGGTTTTTGCGGCAGAAAGGTTTGACATTTTGTCGGAAAATGGTATAATGGTATGCGAGAGCGCCGTTGCCGACGTGCTCGACCCCCGCATCAGCGGCGGGCGCGAATACCGCTACGGCGCAATCCGAGTAACCGTTTTGGAGAAAAACGGCGTGAATGGAATCATAAAGCTATGAAAACTGCAATTTATCCGGGTTCGTTTGACCCGGTTACTTCCGGGCACCTGGACATTATCCGGCGCGCCGCCGGGCTGTGCGACCGGCTGATTGTCGTGGTCATGCACAACCAGGCGAAAAAGCCCGCCTTTTCCCCGGAGGAGCGCTGCGAGCTGCTCCGCCGGTCGGCGGAAGGGCTGCCGAACGTGGAAATCAAGATGTTTTCCGGCCTGCTGGCCGACTACGCCGCCCAGCAGGGGGCGGGCACGATTATCAAGGGGCTGCGCGCGGTCTCTGATTTTGAGTACGAGTTCCAGATGGCGCTGGCCAACCGGAAGCTTAACCCGGATTTGGACACGGTATTTTTAATGACCAGCGCGGAGCACATGTACCTTTCCTCCTCCATTGTGAAGGATATCGCCGCGCATGGGGGCGATATCAGCGGATTTGTGCCCGATTCGGTCAAGGATGATATTTTATTACGGATTAGAAAGGATGGAAATGAATGGCAACGCTAGAAGAACTCATCAACAGTATGTATGATATGGTTCAGGACGCAAAAAATATGCCGCTTTCAAGCGACAAATGCGTATTGGAGCGCGACCGCCTGCTCGACATGCTCGATGAGCTACGCGCGCAGCTGCCTGCGGATATCAAGATGGCACAGGACATTGTAGAGAAGCGGAACGAGCTGATTGCGGCGGGCAAGCGCGAGGCGGAAACCCTGCGCAAGAAAGCGGAGGACGCGGCGCGGCAAATGATATCGGAAACGGAAATCGTGGTCGCGGCGCGAAAACGGGCGAAGGAGATTGTCGGCAACGCCGAAATACAGGCCCGGGAGCTGCGGCGGGTCGCGAACGAATACTGCGAGGACGCGCTGAAACGCACCGAGGAAACACTGGGCGGCACGCTGGACGGCGTGCGCAAGGCGCGCGTGCAGTTCAAATCCCTGGCGAAAAACTGACGCGCCAAAGCTTTGTAAAAATAGAAAAATTTGATTGCCGCTGCGGCGGGGATTGGTGTTTCCCCCATCTGCCCCGCCCGCGGTAATTTTTTGCTTTCATATGTAAAATATTGTTGAAACTGCCCTCATTTAACGGTATAATAAAGGTAATCACAACTCTGGGGGGCTTTTATGGAGAACGAAAAGAAACGGCGCCTTCCGCCCGTCGGATTCAGAACCATCAAAACCATTATTTCCGCAACGCTCATCGCCATTATTTATTCCTTTTTTGACCGCTCTGCCTGCTTTGCCTGCATCGGCGCGGTATTCGGCATGGGCAACCGCTTTAACGGCGGGCTGACTGCGGGCGGGAACCGCTTTATCGGCACGCTGATCGGCGGGCTGGTCTCGCTGCCGTTTTACCTGCTTTATCACGAGTACAGCGAGCTGATCCCGCAGTGGGTATATTTGTCGGTTGGCCTGCTGCTGCTCATGTACATCTGCCAGCTGACGCACGCTTATGGCGGGGTGCAGCCGGGGGCGGTTGTCTTTTTCGTGGTCATTTATACGGTGGCTGACCCGGCGCATTTCGGTTATGTATTCGCGCGCATTTTGGATACCGGGATTGGCGTCGCGTTTTCGCTGCTGATCAGCTGGGTGTTCCCCTCCCCGATTGACGAACGGGAACGCGAGCACCGCGCGCTCGAAGATGAGGGCAGGCGGCTGCTGCTGATTGAAAGGGATATGGACGCGATGCACGAGTACCAGTCCTATCTGCGCAGCGAGCTGGAGCGCCTTGCGCCGCTCGACCTGGAATCCATGCTCGAGTACCAGACCCATCTGCGCAGTGAGCTGGAAAAAATCACACCGCTGATTGACCAGCTGGAGCAGGAGGACGGCGCGCCGCCGGAGAACGCCCCCGCCGCTGAAAGCATTGACGTGACCCGCGACAACTAGTGCTCCATCCGGCCAAAAATCGAACCCGTTCTTGGGCTGGATTTCCGCATGGCTACGTTATCATCCTTGACGGGCGTCAGCCCGCCTGCGTCCTCTGCCTTGCCCTGCGAAAATCCCGCTCCAAGCCCAAGTCCGCTTTCTGACTGGATGGAGCACTAGAAATCCGCACCGCACGGGTGGGGGCTTCCCCTCCCGTTTTTTTTACACGCACGCGAAAGCAGACCGTTTCGCTTCTCAATCTGCGCAAACGGCCTGCTATTTATTCAAAAGTATTCAGTTGTACACTTCCGTCCGGCGCTTACCTTGTTGCTGCCATTCCCCTGAATGGGATATCGTTTCCATCGGTTCGGACGCACTCCCCGCCATGCTCATCAGCATGCCCATCGGCGTTTGTCGGCGGAAGCATCCGTATTCTACCATCGGCGCAGTCGGCTCAGTGTATCCCGGCGAGCCGCTCGGACTGGAAGGAAAAGTGTTCAGTTACCATTGGACCCACCCCTTTCTGTACCAATTTTGCTAGAATCAGAAGATGATATTTTGATCCGATCACCCTTTCTGTTTCTGTTTTGATGGTATTATCATACCACGCGCCCCCCGTTTCGTCAATCGGCTGAACTGCCGAAAAACACACCAGATTTTCGTAGCTTCCGCCAATTCTCAAAGCCGCGATTTTTTGATATACTGATGATGAACGGGGCGTTTTGGGGAACGCCCCGTTTTCCGTCTTGTACCAGCGCTGCCAGGGCTTTTATGCGCGGTTTCCGAAAAACATGCCGCAAAGCGATTGACAAGTCTGCACTATGCGCTTAAAATGTAATTAGTGAGAATGAGTTTGAGGGAAAAACATTTCTATAGAACAGGAGCTGTGTAGAATGAAACATATTTTGATGATCGCAACCGGCGGCACCATTGCCAGCCGCCAGAGTGGGCGCGGCCTTGCCCCGTCCCTGACCGGCGATGAGCTGCTGGAGTTCATCCCCGATCTGTCCCGCATCTGCAAGGTTGTCGTCGAGAACCCCATGAGCCTGGACGCCACCGACATGACCGCGAACGACCGGATGCAGATTGCCGAGATGATCTGGAAGAATTACCCGCTGTATGACGGCTTCGTCATTGCCCACGGGACGGACACCCTCAGCTATACCGCCGCGCTGCTTTACCATGTGCTCCGCAATTTCAATAAGCCGGTTGTCATTACCGGCGCGCAGATCCCGCTCGGCATGCCTGATTCCGACGCCGAACAGAACCTGATTGACGCGTTTAAGGTCGCGTCCTCCGCGTACTGCGGCGTATGCGCCGTGCTGCACCGCAGGATTATCCGCGGCAACCACGTTGTCAAGGTACATACCACCGACCTCGACTGCTTCCGCTCGGTGAACGCCCCGCAGGCCGGGCGCGTAGACCCGATTACCGGCAAGGTCATCCTGAACATCGTGCCGTGGCTGGGCGGCGAACCGTACTTCGTGGAGGAAATCGACCCCAACGTTGTGCTGATGAAGCTCATCCCCGACCTGGACCCGTCCATTATCACCTTCCTCTCCAAGTATAAGAAGGTCATTATCGAGGGCTTTGGCTCGGGCGGCGTCCCGATGCGCCTGGAAAAGGTGGTGCAGAAGCTTATCCTTTCGGGCACCAAGGTTTACCTGACCAGCCAGTGCATCGAGGGCGAGACCAACCTGCATAAATACGAGGTCGGCCGCCGCGCCGAAGCGATGGGCGCGGTATCGCTCGGCCACCGCTCGACCGAGGACGCGCTTGCCGCCATCATGTGCGGGGAGCTTTAAGGGGTTTCCAATTCAAATATGCTGACAGCTGCAACAAGCGGCGGCTCCCTTCCGGGAGCCGCCGCTGTTTTTATAAGTGCCTGTGCAATTAATATCCAAATGAGCATAACTGGACGTCCGATCAGCCTGTTGGCGGATTAGTCAGCCTGGGTGGGAGGTTCAATATAAGTCTCTATTGCCATAAGTCTCTATTGCCGATGTAAACTAAATTGCAGTCTCCACGTGAACTTCCTGACGTGTCAATATCCATTTCATCAGTTAAGTAGCCAAGATATGCGCCCGCCGACAAGTAACTTCCTTCTACTGTAATTTGGTTGACTCGACAGTTTGTTAGATTCAACGTACCGGCGAAACTATACGGTGTTGCACCAACTAAGCCGCCCAAGTATAAATCCGCATCAGCAATTAGTTTGGTATTCAATACACTGCATCCATCTACATTACATCTGTCGGCAATACCGATTAGCCCACCGACAGCACTGCCAGATCCACGTATTACAGAATCGGTTACAGTCACTTGGTTAATATTGGCGCTGGTTTCAGCTGTGGCTGCCAAAGCTCCGACTTCTGAATTACTATTTACGTTCGCACCACGAATTTCCAGATTAGATACATAACCGTTCAGCGTGCTAAACAGGCCTTCCGAACCGCTCAGGTTATAAATAGTTTTATTATCACCTTCAAAAGTACCGGTATAGTATTTGGATGCCCAATCTTTTCCGGACAGGTCAATGCTTGCGCCCAGCTGATAGTCAGCAGCGGTGTCGATTTTCTCCAGTTGGGAACGGCTGTAAATCATGTTTTTCCCATTCTTTATCTCCGTTTTCCATACCGGGGTCAGCTCCACAGTTGTTGCTATA
>CAJUJQ010000100.1 GCA_910586575.1 uncultured Clostridia bacterium
CGCAGGCGGGCTGACGCCCGCCAAGGACGATAACGCAGCCATGCGGAAATCCAGCACGAGGACGGCTTTGATTTCTGACCGGATGGAACACCAGAAACCGCCACCTGGCCGAGTGGCGGTTTCTCAACTTCGCAACGATAGTGGCCGTGAAAGGCCCTATCCATATGGAGTGTAAGTCTCATGGCGTTACCTCCTTTCGGGAGGATTGGCCAACCGCCGTTTGCAAATGCAGCACCCGCCCCGTATGGGGCTTTTTTATTATACCAGCATTATCGTTTTCTGTTAAATCACTGTTTCACCGGAAATTCCCCACCCGCATGGAAAATCAGCCCAGGTTTCCGGACTTTTTTGCGATTTCTGCTCAAAGCGCTGGATTTCACGGAGAAGGCCGGGGTTTCTTAGATTTGAACGTTCATAAATTTGCGGTATTCCATCGGCGGCATGCCGATATACTTGGTAAACAGCCGCGAGAAATAACCGGCGTCCTCAAAGCCGACCGCGGCGGCGATATGCTGCACGCTTTCACGGGTGGTATAAAGCCGGGTCTGCGACTCGCCGATGCGTCGCCGGAGGATATACTGCTTGAGGGAATAGCCCGTCCGTTCCTTGAATAAATGCGACAGGTAATAGGGGCTGATATAAAACAGCTTGCTCAGCCGGTCAATGGTCAAATCTTCGGTATAATGCGCGCCAATATAGGCTTCGAGCCTGGCAATCAGCGCGGCCTGTTCGGTCAGCGGTTCCCCGGCGGATTGGGAGGCCATCTGCGCGGCAAGCCCCAAAATCCCGCGCGCCAGATGCTGGCAAAGCGCTTCATCCCCGCTCCCGCGCGCCTCGGCATGGCGGTTGATGATGCCGCCGAGCGCGGCCAGCTCCAGGAACTGCGGCGGGTGATGGAATACTGGGCTTTGCCGCTCCGCGACGAACTGTCCGGGGGCGCAGCCCGGCAGCGCCAGACCGCAAAAGCCCAGGCAAAGCGTCTGGTACAGGTCGTCAGTCTGCGGGAATTCGTCGTGGGTTACGCCGCAGCCGGTTAAAATCACGTCCCCCGCTTCGACCTCGGTGCGGTGCAGGCCGACGGTATAGCTGCCGCGCCCCTGCAAAATCAGCAAGATTTCGGCAATTTCCTCATGGCAGTGCAGGATATGCTGGTGGCCGTCGCTCCAGTCGCTGTAAACTACGCGGCTGAGCCAGGGCGCGCCGTCCGTTGGCGCGTCAAAGGCAATATATTGAACGGACAAAAGGCGTCCCCCTTCCTTCCGGGCGCTTCGCAAGGAGCGCAAGAAAATCCATTCCCTTTCCGGCGGTACTGCGCTAGAATCTAGGCGTACCCAAACGAAAGGGGTTCTAAACGGATGAAACAAAAATTATGCTCCGCGCTCGCCGGATATTCCCTGATTGGCATTGCCTCCGGGATGTTTGTTTACAGCGGGTTGGGCGCGGATTGCTTTAACACACTGGTCAAGGGCTTTGCACCGCTGCTTGGGCTGGCGGTCGGCACGGCCAGCTATTTGGTACAAATGGTGATGCTGGCGGCTGTGCTGCTGCTCGGCGGGCGCAAATACGCCGGGCCGGGGACGGTGTTCGGCTCCCTGATTGTCACCTTAATCGTCAACCTGTTCGGCAGCGCCCTTGCCCCTGCAATGGCGGCTATGCCCCTTGCGGGCAAGGTGACAACCGTTTTGGCTGCCGCGCCGGTTTCCGGCCTTGGCCTGGCGCTGATCCAGGTCAGCGGGCTTGGTTCGACCGCCAACGATATCATGCCGATCCTCATCAGCGAACGGCTCCCGCGCTTCCAGTTCCGTACCGTGCGCGTCGCTTATGACTGCGCCGAGCTGCTGGCCGGTTTGGCGCTTGGCGTGCTTCCGGGTTTCGCGACGCTGTGCGCCGCGCTGCTCATCGGGCCGTGTATCCAGGCTTCCCTGCGGCTGCTGAGCCATCCCAAGCGCCTCGCGGTACGCCGCGTACGGTGAACAGGTCTATTCTGCCTACTTCTATTCACTTTATTTTCATCTTTTTTACTCGGAAAACGGATCGGGTGTATGCCCGATCCGTTTTCTCATGGGTATTCAGGGATTCAGTTGACGTTCATAATTGCCGGTATAAATGCCGCCGACGACTGAAAGGGTGTCCCCGCTCAGGGAAAAGCAGAGGGACGAGGTTTTGGCGGCGGTGCCGTTGACCTCGGCTGCACAGCCGACGCCCCCGTCCGAAACCCGGTAGTGCAGGGAGCCGTTTGCGCCCAGGGAAAGGGTAATCGTGCGGCTGCCGTTCCCGTAGTCGCCATCCCAGCAGACAGGGTCAGCCGCAGGGGGTTCCTCCGGCAGCTCGTCGCTGTAGGCCGCGACCGCCATGACATTCTCCAGGGCGGCGAGAGACTGCGGGTCGGTTGACGCGCTGCATCCGGCGGACAGCAGCAGCAAAGCGGCAGTGAGCATCCAAATGCGTTTCATTAAGTATGCCTCGTTTCTCAAAAAATGCGCTTCTCGGTTCCTGGGTACGAGAATTATTCGAAAACCTTTCTTCTATTTTACCGTAAAATCATGGAAAATGCAAGAGAAAAATCGCGGGAACCGTATTTGAAAGCCTATAAATTTTTGCGAAATAGGCTGGATTATGGATTTTTTGATGCTTTTTGAATAGAATCTGACGGTTTTTTTGTGCAAAATACGGAGAGTATTTTTTTCCTGAATAATGACGGATAGGGCAGCCGAAAAAGCTTTTACAGGGTGGGGCTTTTCCGGGGGAGATGGCGTCAGGAAGGGTTTACCAATTTTAAGACGGTTTCAGAACGGTAACTTTTGAAAAAGGTTCATTGTTTTTTCACATTTTTGTGATATAATAGCCAAGAACCGCTGTGATCCCTTGCCCCCACCCTAAGGATGCCTGGAGGGATATGGGGGGTTCACAGCTTTTTTATGCGAAATATCCGATGAAAAGGAGGGATACTTCATGGAACAGGTTATCGGGGCGCTGCAAACCTTGCTGGATCACGTGACGGCGTTCCTGCATACATATCCCCTGATTGAAGCGTGGTATACCACGGTTGTCCGGTTTATTTTCCCGCTGCTGGCGCTGCTGATCTTATCGGGCATGATACGCTCCCTATGGAACGTGCCGCACAGCCCGGAGGTCTGGGCCAAGCTGAAGCTGCCGGACGGAGAAATCCTCCCGCTGACCCATTGGGAGAACATCGTTGGGCGCTCGAGCGCGTCCGACGTTGTGCTCTCCTATCCGTCTATCTCGCGGCAGCATGCCGCGCTGATGCGCGACAAAAAAGGCCGCTGGGCGGTCTACGACCTGGATTCCACCGGCGGAACGACGGTCAACCGGCGCAAGGTGGACGGCGTCGCGGCGGTTGAGGAAGGCAACACGGTCGCCTTTGGCGGGATGCCGTGCAAGCTCATCCCCGTCCCCGCTGAGGAGCGCCGCGAGCAGCGCGAACGCCGGAAGAAAACCGGCAAGCCGGTCTCCCCGTGGGGTTCGCTGATGATGCTGACCATCTGGCAGGTCCTGGCCGGGCTGCAAATCATCATTGCTTCCGGCGAGGAGGCGACGGTGAATATCCCGCTGGCGTTTCTGGGGCTGAGTGCGGTGATGTGGCTGTATTTCATTTTCATGCGCGCCATGCACCGTATCGGCTTTGAAATGGAGATAATTGCCTTTTTCCTCTCTACGCTGTCGCTCTGTATCACCGCTTCCAGCGCACCGGGCGCTTTGTTTAAGCAGTTCCTTGCCATCTGCCTGGGATTGGCGCTCTTTGTGATTCTGGGGCTGTTCCTGCGCGATATTTCCCGCGTGCAGAAAATCCGCTGGATGATGGCGGCGGGTGCAATTGGGCTGCTGGGGATTACGCTGGTGATTGGCGCTTCCAAATATGGCGCGCGCAACTGGCTCTCTATCGGCGGCATGTCGTTCCAGCCGTCCGAGCTGGCGAAAATCTGCTATATCTTCGCGGGTGCGGCACCCCTGGACCGCTTGTTCCGCAAGCGGAACCTGGGCTTGTTCATCGTGCTGACTGGGATTTGCCTGGGCTGCCTTGCGCTGATGAGCGACTTCGGCACGGCGGCGATTTTCTTTGTCACCTTTTTGGTGATTGCCTATCTGCGCTCGGGCGATTTCGCCACGCTGTCCCTGATTTGCGGCGGCGCAGTGTTCGCCGTAGTGATGGTACTGTCCTTTAAGCCGTATATTTTGAAGCGCTTTGCCGTCTGGGGGCACGTTTGGGAGGACGCCTCCGGCGCGGGTTACCAACAGACCCGTACCATGAGCGCCGCCGCGTCCGGCGGGCTGATTGGCGTGGGCGGCGGCGAGGGCTGGCTGCACCGTATCGGCGCGGCGGACACCGACCTGGTGTTCGGCATGCTCTGCGAGGAGTGGGGGCTGCTCATCGGCGTGCTTGCCGTGCTCTCGATTGTCACCCTTGCGGTGTTCGCGGTGCGCGCGTGCAGCGCGGGGCGTTCGAGCTTCTATATTATCGCGGCGTGCGCGGCAACCAGCCTGCTGGTATTCCAGACCAGCCTGAATGTGTTCGGCGCGGTCGATATACTGCCGCTGACCGGTGTCACCTTCCCGTTCCTGTCGAACGGCGGCTCGTCGATGCTGTCGGCGTGGGGGCTGCTCGCCTTCCTCAAGGCGACCGACACCCGGCAGAACGCAAGCTTTGCCATCCGTTTGCCCTCCCGCCGGGAGCTGCGCGCCGAAGCGGAGGAGGCCGGCTATGAAGAAAATTGAGAAACGTGCGGTGCTGTGCGTGATTCTGGCGGCGGCGCTGCTGCTTGGGCTGGGGATTTACCTGTACCGCTTTGTGCGGCACGGCGCGAGCTGGGCGTCCTTCCCGTCAAACCGCCATCTGTATAACAGCCAGGGGCAGCTGGCGAGCGGAACGGTCACCGACCGCGACGGCGACATCCTGACCCAGGTGGACGGCGACGGGCGGCGCACCTATTACGACTCCGCCGCCGTGCGGCGGGCGACGCTGCACGTAGTGGGCGACCCCTCCGGCAATATTGGCACGGGTGCGCTGACCGCGTTTGCGGATAAGCTTTCGGGTTATAACCTGCTGACCGGCGCCTATTCCCCGCTGGGCAGCGGCAACACCCTAGCACTCACCATTGACGCGCATTATAATTATGTCGCTTATAACGCGCTGGACGGGCGCAAAGGGACGGTTGGCGTTTACAACTATAAAACCGGCGAGATGCTCTGCATGATGTCCAACCCGGCGTTTGACCCGCTGGACCCGCCAACCATCGAGAACGGCGACGGGCGCTGGGAGGGCGTTTACCTTAACCGCTTCCTCTCATCCACCTTCACGCCCGGATCGGTGTTCAAAACCGTGACCATGACGGCGGCGATTGAAAACATCCCAGACCTGTATTCGCGGGAATGGGAGTGTACCGGCGCGACCGAAATCGGCGGCTCCCCCGTGACCTGTCTGGACGCGCATGGCAAAATCAACATCGACCAGGCGCTGGCGAAATCCTGTAACGCGGTGTTCGCCAAGCTTGCGGTCGAGCTGGGGCCGGAGCTGATGCAGCAGTACGCCGATAAGTGTGGGCTGACGGCGAAATATTCGGTGAACGGCATTTCTACCGTGCCGAGCAGCTTCGCGTTCAGCGGCACGACCGAAAACCAGCTCGGCTGGGCAGGCGTGGGGCAGCACAATGACGCAATCAACCCTTGTTCGCTGATGGTGTTCATGGGCGCGGTTGCGAACGGCGGGCAGGCGGCGGTGCCGCAGCTTATCCAGTCGGTGCATACCGGCTTTGGGCTGTCCACCTACTGGTACCGCGAAAAGCTGACCGAGCAGCTGATTGACCCGCTGACCGCTTCCAAGCTTGCGAACGCGATGGCTTATACCGCCGAGTACACCGGCAAGGAACGGTTCGGCAACATTGATATCTGTGTGAAATCGGGTACCGCCGAGGTCGGCAGTGACAAAAAGCCTAACGCCTGGTTCACCGGCTTTATCCGCGACGCGGCGCACCCCTATGCCTTTGTCGTCATGGTCGAGAACGGCGGCGGCGGATCGGCGGTGGCAGGCGCGGTGGCGGCGCAGGTGCTTGAACCGATTGTGAACGGCTACTAATAAAATAATGAAAAGGCGTTTTGCGGTCTGCTCTTTGCGGACTGGAAAACGCTTTTTCATTGTGCTGATATCGATATGATTTTTTCGTGAAAAGAATCATGAAAACTTCTATTGACATATCAAGATAAGGTTATTATAATATATTTGCGATAGATATTATTTGAATTGAATAATATCTATCGCAAAAGAAAGTGCTGCATTTTAGGAGGATGAGATGAAACAGCTGAACCGAAATGAAAAACAAGTAATGGACCTTCTTTGGAGGTCGCCATGCCCCCTGACCAGTTTGGAGCTTTCCGAACAGCTGGGCGAGGCTATGAGCGTGAGCTATCTGCACAAAGTATTGACCACGCTGAAAGAAAGGGGCCTGATTGGCGTATGCGGCGTTGACCTGGAGCCACGCCGGCCAACGCGGCAGTTCGCCCCGTTGGTCACAAAAGAAGATTATGTTTCTGCGCTGATTGCGGAGCAGGGGCTTGAAGAGGCTTCCCTTGCCAAAATTGGTGTTGCGCTGGTTCGGAGGGCTGCGAAAGACGGGGAGCGGAAGGAGTTGATTGCCGCGCTGGAAAAAATGATTGAAGAGTATAAGCGGGAGGAGATGTGAGAAGCGGTGATACAGATCTCGCTTTGTTCCGTTTTGTGGGCGGCTGTCAGCTGTGATATGTTTATATTGCTGCTCCATCGGCTGAAAAAACATGTGGATATCCGTGCGTTTGTCCCGCTTTATGCGGCGGTTATGGTGCGCATGGTGATGCCGTTGGACTCCGTCCGCATGGCAGTTATCTCAGACAGATGGGTTTATCCCGAGCTGTATTTGCCGCTCATTGAAAAGCGGGATTGGCTCGGCGGCAAATCCGTTGTCCCTGTCCTTTGCACCATTTGGGCAGCTATGGCATGTGCGCTGGCTGTCCGCTATGGCATAATATACCTGGGCGCTGTCCGCAGGCTTCAAAAGGATGCAGTGCCCGCCGGTGGTGGTACATTGGTTTTGTTTGACAGAATCGCGGGGAAGAAGCCGCTCTCGATTTCGGTCTGCGTGACGCCGTATATTGGCACGCCTTATGGGATTGGGGTTTTCCACAGGAGGATTTTGCTGCCCGCATTCCCATACTCAGAGGAAGCGCTGTCCTGCATCCTGCGGCATGAGTACATGCATTTCCGGAATCATGATGTTTTATTCAAACAGATTATCATTTTATTCTGCATGGTATTTTGGTGGAATCCTGCTGTTTGGCTCATGAAAAGGGACGTGGAGCAGTTGATAGAATTACGCTGTGACGCTGCGGCAACCAAAGGCATGAGCCATGCGGAGAAAATTGGTTATCTGGAAGCCATCGTGGATGTTGTGCGCGGGCAGTCTGTCTCTGACAATACGCCCTATGCTATGACGCGGCTGTCGGCTGCGGACTGTCTGGAAGAACGCTTCCACATTGTGATGCGAGAGGACAGCGGCAATGCACATCCTGTGAGGAACCGTATCTTTCTATGTGGTTTTGCGCTGTTGTTTGTTCTTTCGTACACCGTAATTCTTCAGCCATCCAGAGAACCACCTGAGAACACGGAGGAAGGCGTAGTGGAGTACAGTCCGGAGGATTCCTATATTATTCATAGTAAGGATGGTGCGTTCTGGCTGTATAGGGCAAATTGTTTGCCCGTTAAAATCGAAATGTCAGAAGCTTATTTTCATCAGGAAATTGGGTTTATCATTGTAGAGGAGAAATGAAAAAGCATTTGTGGAAATTTCTTACTTTAGTTTTTTTGATTCTGCCCTATTCTGTCTCATTGCCTATGTATGAAGAGATGGGGCAAAATGAAACTGTGGCGAACACACAGACGCAGGGAAATACGGCAATGCCTTATGCTGATGTGATTGTGGTAAAGACCCGTGAAAAAAACGGTGTACGGCAGTATCGGCGATGGAATAAAACCAAGAATTGCTGGGTCGATCCGGATTGGATTGATATGCCCTGAACACTTTAGGATGGGAATCAAGGAAAGGGGTGATGCCTATGATTGCGGTAAAAATCCACATAAATTGAAAAAGGCCGGACACCTTTGCCGCAAAGCGGCAGATTCAGATTTATGTGGATATCTATAGGATACCATAAATTTCAAGTCAGCACAGCCGAAGTTTGTGCAGCATGCGGCTGCGCATAGTAAAGGAGAACATCATGAAAAAGTTTTTAAGTTTAATTTTGGCAGTAATGCTTTGCTTGTCGTTCGGCGCGACCGCGTTTGCGGCGGAGTATGCGGAAACTGGGAATGAGAGCATTGATGAAATTGTTCAGGATAAGACGGATTCTATAGCGACAGACGGACAGTTTGGCTCGCAAGAAAACGGGACCGTTTCACCTTTAACGTATACGAATACATACTTTTGGAAGCATAAAAATGTTAGCAAAGGGACACAAACGGAAGGTGGCTGGAATCTGTTGTACTCTGGTGCGCCAGCATCTGCGGATGGGGAAATTGACGCAATCAGCGCATCGGTTTCATATACCCACACCTTCTCCGGTTCCTTTGCTACCGGAATCAAAAGGACAGTCGAACTTGAACTGGGCTACTCATTTGGGCATAGCGTAAGCCATTCAATTAGCAGATCCAGCCGTGCACTGAAAAAGGGAGAATATGTAAAGGGATACTATAAAAAAACATATGAGGTTACAGAAATTGACCAAACACAATATGTCATACGTCGTGGATGGAAAAACTCTCAGTATTTTGAGCAAACCTATGCAACGGGACAGACAAAAACAGCTACAGCAAAAAAATCCATACTGCCCAAAATCAAGCTGGAATATTATGGAGGTTCCCGTGCACGGTCGGCCGACAAGCTGATAAGGGAAGAATACTATGATTTTATTGATGGAGAATATGTCCTGGTATCCGAAAAGGAATTTTAACAGATGGAATGGTGTGTTTTAATCGGTGCAGGGCTGATATCCCTTTCGATCTTATTTGGCTGTGCATCCGTCAGTAGGTATATCGATCAGCTTTCACATGAATACTGGGATTTTTTGAGGCCCTATCTTGTAGAGCTTTGGTTTCCTATTTTGCTGTCCGTTATTTGTGTCCTATTGGGCTTGATTTTCCTGATTAGAGAAAAACGAAGGAAAAAGTAACATTCAGGATAAACAGACGAAAGGTGTGAATGATATGGGATATTTTGTTATTACGAATTTTAAAGATCTGGGGGCCTGCTACAGCTGGATGGTCAAGCCCAATTTTGACCCCCGGCGGGCGGGATTTGGCAAGCTGCTTGCGGAATCCGGCAGGGAGGCTGGCAGCAAGCAGCGAACGTTGCGAACCTGCCGCCCGAGCAGAAGGAAATTTTTCGGGAAAAGCTGAGCCGCGGCAGGGGCAATATGACCCTTCAGGAATGGGACGATTACCTTGCCGACATGGTGGATTGGGGGCTTATCACGGACAGGGAAAGGGATTATGCGAACGGTCTCTCCCGTGATATCCCGGCGGCGGCGCAGAACGGGGGCACATACTTCCATACCGGTTCCCAGGGGACGACATTGGAGGATGAATTTGACCGCCTGTGGACCGGCGGCCCGGTGAAATTCCTGAACAATTTAGATGCCTATATGCTCAGGAATTCGCTGTATGCAAACTTGGACTGCTTCACGACCCCGGGGTTAAGCCCCCGGCGGGACGCGCGTACAAGCGTAGCAAAGCTGTTGCAGGAAATCCCCTGGTAGAGTAAACCGTTTTACGGTGACAAAAAGCCCGGCGGCAGGGATTGCTCCCCGCCGCCGGGCTTTTTTGCGCAGTAACCGACGATGCGCGCCCTCCACAGGGTGTGGAGCGTTTTTACCGGGACAAGCTGTCTTCAATGCATTTCATTTGACGGTTCCCTGACAAAAAACGGATAACCTGATAACCATATAACCTTTATCTTTACCATTGCCTGAAACCAAGTCACAAAATGAATGCCCCGGAAGGAAAGCATTTTCAAACAATCTTTATTGGCTAACCAAGGTCAAGCTCAATCATAGAAGTGAGGTTGGTCAGGTCGAGCGCCGCGCGCAGGCGGTTCAGCTCATCGGTGACGCGTTCGGCCTCGGCGCGCACCTCGTCTACGTTGAAGTTGCGGTGGACAATATCGACCGTGCGGTATTGGCTGCGGCGCTCGATTTCGGGAATCAGGCACATTTCATCCAGCCGCCGCTTGGTTTCGGAGAGCATGGCAATGCGCACCAGCGCTTCGTCAATCGTAATCCCCATGCCGCTGACCATGTGGGTGACGTTGTACAGGCTGACCGCGTGACGGATTCTGGCGATTTTCTCATGGAGGGCTTTCAGCCGCTTCTGAGTCGATGAAAAGCTATAGTTCTGGGGCAGCGGTTCCTCCCCCTCGCCGTGCGCATAGGTGCAGGTGTTTTCCTCCTCGCGCAGGATACGGCTGCATTCTAGCTTGAGCTGCTGCGCCTTGCGGTTGGCTTCGGCCAATGTCAGTTTCATAGAAAGGCCCTCCTTTTTCACATTCACAATTATAAAAAAGAAAGACGCACCCGGAAAGGGGGATGCGTCCCAATCTGAAAGAATGACGGATTACAAACGGCGGGACAATCCCGCGCCGCAGCGCGCAATCCAATCCGCCGCGTATGCGGCGGTCAAAACCCGCGACCAGCGCGTGGGTTTTGACACCTTGCGCCGGAGCGCAGTGTATCGTGTAAGCGATGCATGGAGCGAAGGCCGAACCGGCGCACAGCCAAAGGCTGTGACGACGGAATCCGATCTTCCTTTTTACCCTCGCTGAAATCCTGATTTCAGCGAAATGCAGGCGCGAAGCATTTTGGAGGTACCACCCAGAATCGAACTGGGGATCAGGGAGTTGCAGTCCCACGCCTTACCGCTTGGCTATGGTACCAGATCTGTTTTCTATTATACGCCGCCTTCCGGGATTTGTCAATCCCATTTTACACCCTAAAAAAGGCGGGGTTCCGACAGGCTTCCCGTCAGAGCCTCCGCCACATCATCGCGACCGCAACCGCAACCAGGACACAAAGCAGGCCGAAAATAAAAATTGAAGTGAAACTCCCAAGCATATCCTCCGCCACCTTCCGTAAAATCGCATTTCTCTTAAATGGTTATTCTAATCGTACCACAGGAAAAGGCGGTTGGCAATTCGCTTTATAAACAAAGTTTTACGGTCACTTTCGGACAAGGTTCTGGTAAAAAGTGACAAATATCATTTTAGCCGGATGACAGATGTCATTTTTCGGCGGTTTCGGGAGTATTTTTAATGTGCATTACTGCGGGATGCACAGGCTTTTCAGATGCGGTCGAAACCCAGGTAACGCATGCCCTGGAAGGTCAGTTTGCCCCGGTCGCCCTCGGCGAGCAGGCCGTATTCCTTCCCCGTAACGGAAAGCTCCATCCGGTCGCCACTTTCCACCTGAAAGGTTGCGTAATAATAGGTAGTCGCGTGGTGGTTCTGGTGGCGGGAAACCCGCTGCCGCTTGGTCACAACCGAAGCTTCCACCGTCAGCACCGGGGATTGGTTGTTCCGGTGCCAGGTCCTGGCTCCGTTGATGGCCATCACGATAAAGGTTCCCAGAATCAGGACAAAGACTATCATAAAAAGGAAGGGAAATATCGAAACCATAGAATAGGCTATCATTTGCCGCCGCCTCCTTTTGCGCTTCTTTTTTTTCAGCATACCATAAATGATTCCCGTTGTCAATCCCGGGAGGATGGTTCGGCACGGTATTTGAGTGAGTTAATATTCTATGAACAAACCCTGGCTAAACTGTGAATGTGGAAATATAGCTC
>CAJUJQ010000101.1 GCA_910586575.1 uncultured Clostridia bacterium
ATACTCCCTTTTTGTGTATATTTCGTGTATGAACGTTTTTGCGCAGATTGCTCTATCTATTAGTAAATACTCCCGATTTCCTATCGCCAGAAAAGCCGTTTTGCCTTAAGTTGACGGCAGTGGTCTTAAGTCCTAATTTTCCGACTAACACCAAAAGAAATGTGTACAGAAAAGCTGCTGCATTTTCGGAAAGTGCAGCAGCTTTTACGTTGCAGGAAATCAAGCCTGTACGCGGCGGATAATGCCCATGGGGGTCTGTTCGCCGGACTGGCCGAGCGGGTTGTCTCCCAGCACGCGGAGCATCAGCGCACGGTCAATCGCCGGATCGGACGCCCCCAGGATATTGCCGCCGAGGTCGTTCAGGTCCACGATCAGGACCGGGAAGCCGATGCGTTCGGCGATCTCGCGGGAGACCTTTTCGGGGTCATCGGGGCCGAGCACGACGCACTGGTTATAGGGCGGGATGGTGTTGGGGCAGGGGCCGTCGATGGAAGCGGCTTTGCGTCCGGCCACGATATAGAACCAGCCGCGCTGGCCGAACAGCTTGCCAATCAGCGAGCAAAACGCGGCAAGCAGGATACGGAATGTGCCGCACTCACGCAGGGCGCATTCCATGGTTTCGGGGATGCCAAGACCGATGCCGTGCGGCGTTTTGGTGACGAAGTGGGAGAGGATAACAGCAAGCCTGCGGGGCTTGATATCCTTCATGAAAATGGCCCTTTGCTGGGTGCAGGCGACGCATTTTTCGGAAATAAAAAGCATATCGCCCTCCCGCATGAAGGGGGAGGCATAGGTTTCGGCAACATCGCAGATATCGTCCTCGTCGGTGACGACGTGGGTGTGCACGGGCAGGCGGTCATAACGGATGCCGTCAACCTCAATGCTTAAATCCTTGCCTTCGTTGCTGGTCAGTTCAGCCATGGGGGAAGGCTCCTTTCTCATACGATCCTCGACGGTTAATAAACCGTGATCTTCAAATACTCTATGTAGTATACCCCAAATTCCCCCAAAATGCAACTCTAAATTTGCTGTTGTGCGGGCCGTCCAAAGCCTGTAGATTTTGCACCGGAGAGGCTTTGACGGTGTAAGGATTGCCCGCGCGGCGGTTCAGGGCGCGGTTCTCCGCCAAGTTTCACGCTGATATGCTGAAAAAGGGACGCCAGGACAGGATTTTCGGGGAATGCGTCGTATTTTGCCGAAAAAAGCGCTGCCTCACATTTTCTGTGCGGCAGCGCTGTAATTATCGATGGTGTGGGTTGATTTTTACGATGCTGCACGCCTTGGTCAGCTGGGCCGCAATCAGGCTGCCGTAACGGTTTTCATATACGGTCAGCATGGGGATGCGGTCGCGGCGATGGAAAACCGCGTATTTCGGCGCAAGATTGGTCAGGGTGAGAGCCTTGACATCGGCGGCGCAGCGTGAGCACTTGCAGACACCGAACCTTTTGATGTACCGGGGGGCCATGGATTCAACAATGGTTTGCATGATGTTGACATACAGCAGGTCGCTGCCGGACTGCGGCGTCGGCGCGGGGCCGCGGAAATCTGGGCGGTACTGTTCGCGCGTCAGGGAAGGCAGGGGCGGCGCGGGATGCGCGGGTTCCGGTGTAGATTCGGGCGCGGGAGCCGGTTCAGGTTCGGGAGCAGCCTGCGCGGCGGGAGCCGGTTCAGGTTCGGGAGCAGCCTGCGCGGCGGGAGCCGGCTCAGGTTCGGGAGCAGCCTGCGCAACGGGAGCCGGTTCAGGTTCGGGAGCAGCCTGAGCAGCGGGAGCCGGTTCAGGTTCGGGAGCAGCCTGCGCAGCGGGAGCTGGTTCAGGTTCGGGAGCAGCCTGCGCAGCGGGAGCCGGCTCAGGTTCGGGAGCAGCCTGCGCGGCGGGAGCCGGTTCAGGAGCAGCCTGCGCGGCGGGAGCCGGTTCAGGTTCGGGAGCAGCCTGAGCAGCGGGAGCCGGTTCGGGTTCGGGAGCAGCCTGCGCAGCAGGAGCCAGTTCAGCTTCCAGAGCGGCAACCTCTTTCGCAAGCTCTGCGGCAAGCGTTTCAGGCGGTGCAAGGGCGGCATTGTTTTCGTTAGCTAGCTGTTCCAGCTCACTGTTCAGGGCGGAGCGGATTTGGCTGGCGATTTTTTCATCCTGGGTATGGGCGACCTCGACGATCGGCGGGGTCAGGGGGCGGCTTGGAATCACCGGTGCTGCCGCTCCGGCAGCATCCGCAGCGGCGGATGAAATCTCCGCTTCGGCCTCGGCCTGCTTCTGTGCGGCGGCCTGGCGCTGGGCGGGGGTGGTAATCAGGTTTAATACATGTGCTGTTTTGGTGGTTTTACTGTTTTTATCCTTCTTAGAAGCCATGGCTTATGATCCTCCTTCAATGCCCGGGACGGCGGGCGGGTTTGCTCAGTTCCTCAGTCCGGCTGGCTGCGGGGGAATTCCGTTCCCCAAAGCTCATCCACCAGCGCTTCAAAATCGGCGGCGGGCTTGGAACGGGGGGCATAGGAAATAACGCTTTCCCCGTGGGCGGGGGCTTCGGCGACCGATACGCTGGAGCGGATTTTTGACTCAAAAACCTTGCTGTCCAGCTGCTCTGCGATTTGCTCGGAAAGCTCAAGTACCTCCCGGTTCAGGTTCAGGCGCGGGTTGAATTTATTGAGCAGGATGCCGAGCACGCGCAGGCGGGAGTTGTAGTGTCGGCGGACGGTTTCGATGGTCTCGCGAATCTGGGAAACGCCGAGCAGGCTCAGGATTTCGGGCGCCATAGGGATAATCAGGCTGTCGGACGCAACATAGGCGTTGACGGTAAGGATGTTGAGCGCGGGCGGCGTATCGATGATAATAAAGTCATATTCATTATCCAGCTCGTTGAGGTGCGTTTTCAGCATAAACTCACGGCCCGGGCGGTTAAATTCAAGTTCCGCGCCTGAAAGCAGGATGTTGGAAGGCAGGATATCGCCGCATTCGGTTTCCACAATGACGTCGTTCACGGCCTTGTCACCGCGCATCACATCATAAATTGTCGCACAGCTTTCGATATCCAGGCCAAGGCAAAAGCCGAGGCTGCCCTGCGGGTCAAGGTCAATACCGAGCACGCGCGCGCCGCGCTGATAAAGAGCGGTAAGCAGAGAGGAGGAGGTTGTGGTCTTCCCTACGCCGCCCTTTTGGTTTGTAATCGTAATGATCTTTGACAAAAAAACCCCTCCATTGACAAAATGTCTGGAAATAATCCTATATAAAACCCATTATACTACGTATCGTTAAAAAAATATAGTGGGAAAATGCAAAAAATTTTGTACAGGCTGGGAATCCCGGCTTGTACGGAATCAATTATGGGACCTGTTTTATACGGGAGGGGCAAGCCCCTCCCCTACAGGCGAATATTGTTGCAGGTTTGCCGGATTTTAAGCTACAAAACGGCAGAATTGATTTTATGCGGGTCAGTTCAGCCCGGAAGGCGGGGAAATCAGCCATAGGGGCGCGCCGTCGTGGCGGCTTGGGGAAAGCTCCGAAAGGATCAGTGAGAGATCCCAGGGGGTTAGGCTGCGTTCCCGGCTTGCCGGGTCGGCGACCAGAATGCTGCCGTCCAGGGTGAGGCCGCGCAAAACAATAAAATGCCCGCTGCCCGTGAAGTGGCCGCGTGTCATCAGCGCGACCGCCAAATCGCCGTTTGAAAGGTGCAGCAGCAGGTTGTCCTTGTCCAGCTGCTCCGGCGGGATGGAGGTGCACTCCAGGCCATATGCATCGGCAATCCCCTGCACAATGGAAAGATAGGAGCCGGAGCGCCGTGCCCAGTAGCCGCGATTTACGCATTCCTGTGCCATCTGCGCGGGGTCAACCGCCCTTTGCAGCAGTGTCGAGACCACCATGCTCATCGCCGTCGGCCCGCAGCCGTAGCCGTTTAACGGGTCTGCCCCATAGCTTGTTTCCGACCATTGCCCGTCCGTCTGATTGTAGTATACTACCTCAATGCCGCCGCCCGTCAGGAATTCCAGCGATTCGCGGCCTTCCAGGTGGCTCACCGATTCGTCAACAATCCCGTTCGGGGAAGCAAGCGGTACCGTTGGCCCCGCCAGTTGGGTTTCCGGCAGGCCGCGCCCCGCCGCCTGCTTGTGTGGGACCGTAACCTTGGGCGCCATTGCCTTTTCCGCCCGCGCCGCCGCGTCCGCCGCCATCTCCCGCGCCGCGTGTGCGGTGTCCGTGATGGCCTGTCCGGCTGCGGATGCCAGCCGCGCCGTACCCCGCGCGGCTGCGTGCCCCGCTGCGGACGCCGCTTTTTTCACCGTCCGTACACAGGCGCGCGCGGGCGCCGTGATTTCAAGGTATAGCGCCGGTTCCACGACGCGGCATACCGCAAGCTCGGTAACCACCAGGCAGAACGCTGCCAATAAAATCACGGCCAGGATCATTTTTCTTTTTTTGTGCAAAACGCGGTCTTTCATGGTGGTTCGGCGCACGATAATTCCCTCATTCTACAAGATTGCGGGCTTCCTTATTTCACAATTGTGTGTTATAATGGTATGTGAAGATATAGGGCAGATATTTTCTGCCCCCGAAAAGTCCTTCATATTTTATTATAGCATATCCGCACCGCGCTGCACAATACCCAAAATGCAGCGTGCGGGCAAATTAAGGAGTGTCGATACAGATGCCGGAGCTTCGATTGGAAGGAGTCAGCAAATATTTCAAAGTGGAACGCAGGAAACGGATGGCTGTGCAGGATATCGACCTGACCATCCAGCAGGGCGAGTTTGTATTTCTGAACGGCAGCAGCGGCGCGGGCAAGAGCACCATCCTGCGGCTGCTTGGCGGCGACCTGCCCCCCGACAAGGGCGCCGCGTACCTTGACAACATCAATATGAACCGCTATTTCGGCCCGTTCCGCTACCGCCTGCGGCGTACCTTCGGTTACGTTTGGCAGGATACCATGCTCATCCGTAAACGCACCGTTTACGATAATATCTATCTTGCCGCGCAGTCGGGCGGCCTGCGCAATGAGTCTGAAGCCGCCGTGGAAAAGGCGCTTTCGCTGGTCGGTATGCTCGATGTGCAGCAGAATTTCCCGGGTGAGCTTTCCATTGGGCAGGTGCGCCGGGTCGAGCTGGCGCGCGCGCTGGTGTGCAGCCCGCCCATCCTGCTGATTGACGAGCTGACCGCGAACCTTGACGATGACACAATCTGGGATTTGATGCACCTGTTCCATGAGCTGAACCAGCGCGGCACGACAATTATTATGGCTACCCATGCCAGCCGTTATGTGAATATCATGCGGCGGCGTGTGATAACCCTGGTGGACGGCAGGCTGGCGGGCGATGTCCGCAACGGCCGTTATGCCCAGACCAGGACTAAAAAAATGACGTTCCAAACCCCAAGAAGGAAGATACGGAGATGAATTCAACAATGAAGCATTGGATGAAGGTCGGGCTTGCGGCGGGGCTGTGCCTGTTCCTGTATGGCTGCGGTAAATCGGAAGCGCCGGAGGCATATGTGATCGGCGAAAACAGCGCCATTCCGCTGGACAGCTGCCTGACCGAAGAAGAGGGCGGCGCATTTGTTTCGGTTTCCCCGACCCAGGAGGAAGTCGAGAAGGCGAAGAAAGCGCGTGAAAAGGCCGAAAAGCAGGCGGCAAAGGAAAAGGAAAAGGCCGAGAAAAAGGCGCAGAAGGAAAAAGAGAAGGCTGAGAAAGAGAAGGAAAAGGAAGAAAAGAAGAAAGACAAGGACAAAGAGCAGGACGCGGAGGAGCTTTCGGAGGAAGTCAGCGCCGGGGACGGCGGCGAAGCTTCCGAGGGCGACGGGGATGGCGAGGCCCCAAAAGAGGAAACAATTGTCGAACCGTCCGAGGAGTACACCTATACCTACGAAGCTGTACCAGCTGCCGCAATGGAGCGCTACGCGGAGGCGATTACCGCGGAGGACCAAGGGTTCACGGCGGTAGATATGGAGCGTGTCCCGCTGGCGGAACTGCCCGCGTTTGACACCGAAGAGGGCAGCGTGATTTATGCGAAAAACGGCGCAGAGGAAAACACGCTTTTCATTATCAATATTGAATGGGCGGAGGGTGTGCACACGATTACGGTGCGCTGCCCCGAGGGCCAGATGAAGGACGGCGTCTCCGCTGGGGAAGAGGCGGAGGAAGCCCAGGAGGTCATGACGCTGGTGGAGATGATGGACTATGTCCGCACACTCAAGCCGTCCGCCCTTGGCCTGGAGGGCGAATCCATGTCCGAATACCATTTAATCCCGGTACAGGGCAGCCCGCTGGTGGACGGCGAGGTCTGCCGCCACGTGAATATTTACCGGGAGGATGCGAGCACGGGGACAAATACGTTTATCAGCGCGTATCTGGTCGGTATCAACAAGGTATACCGTCTGGACGAGGTCGAGCGCACTGTTGAGCGCGTCCTGTAAAATAGAGCGTCCCACAGCGGCCAGCCCGCCCAAACTGCGGCGGACTGGTTGCTTTTTTGTAGGTATTTATTGGATATTGATAAAATTCATAGTAATTCCTGGGTTTTACAGGTGTTCACGAAATGTTCATGGATAAATTTGCGAATTAAGATGGAAATTACAGGTTTTTTATGATATAATAAAACTCTATTACACTCAAAGCTGCGAAAAAAGGAGGATTTTCTATTGAACACAATGCTTTCGATAACCCCGCAGATGGAAGAACTTGCCGAAGAATGCGTTCGCAACAGCACGATCAATCCGGCGCTGTATAAGGAATACGATGTCAAGCGTGGATTGCGCGATATTAACGGAAAGGGTGTGCTGGCCGGGCTGACGAATATCTCGAAAATCGTCTCCTTTGCGCCCGACGGTTCCCCCTGTGACGGTGAACTGTACTACCGTGGTATCCCCATTGAGAAGCTGGTCAAGGGCTTCATGTCTGATGACCGCAAGGGCTTTGAGGAGGTCGCGTATCTTTTGATTTTCGGCAGGCTGCCCAATGAGGAGGAGCACCGTGCCTTCCGCAAGCTGATTGCGCGGGGCCGCACGCTGCCAACCAATTTCGTCCGCGACGTTGTTATGAAAGCGCCTACCCATGACATGATGAACATGCTTTCGCGCAGCGTGCTGACGCTGGCGTCCTACGACAACAGCACGGACAACCTGTCGCTGCCCAACGTCCTGCGGCAGTGCCTGATGCTGATTTCGGTATTCCCGCTGATTTCGGTGTATTCCTATCACGCATATAACCACTATGAGTGCGGCGGCAGCATGTATATCCATTACCCAAGCGACAAACTTTCAACAGCCAGCAATATCCTGCGGCTGCTGCGCCCGGATATGCAGTATTCCCCGCTGGAAGCGCGCGTGCTCGACCTGGCGCTGGTGCTGCACATGGAGCACGGCGGCGGCAATAACTCGACGTTCACGACCCACGTCGTCACATCCTCGGGTACGGACACGTATTCGGCGATGGCGGCGGCGCTCGGCAGCTTGAAAGGCCCCAAGCATGGCGGCGCGAATATCAAGGTTGTGCAGATGTTCCAGGATTTGCGGAAAAATGTATCTGATTTGACCGATGAAGCGGAGGTCCGCGCCTATCTGCTGCGGCTGGTTCGCCGTGAGGCGTTTGACCAAAAAGGGCTGATTTATGGGATGGGGCACGCGGTGTATTCGCTGTCTGACCCGCGCGCGCGGATTTTCAAGAACTTCGTCGCGGCGCTGGCCCGCGAGAAGGGGCGCTCGGCGGATTATGATTTGTATGAAATGGTAGAGCGGCTTGCACCCGCGGTGATCGCGGAGGAACGCCACATTTACAAGGGCGTCAGCGCGAATGTGGATTTTTATTCCGGGTTTGTGTATTCGATGCTCGACCTGCCGCTGGAACTGTATACCCCTATGTTTGCTGTCGCGCGCATAGTCGGCTGGACGGCACACCGCATGGAAGAGCTGATTAACGCCGATAAAATTATCCGTCCGGCATATCAAAGTGTTGTCTCCCCGATGGAGTATGTCCGGATGTCGGAACGCGCTTAACCATTGAATCCGAAATGATTGCAGGATATTACCCCGCCCGCCGTTCTTATGGTGGGCGGGGTTGTTTGTGTAAACGGCAATCCCCACAGCACGGGCGCGTCCGTTCTTTTTGGGGGCGGCAGGGCATAGGTTGGTAAGGAAGGGGGGATTGCACATGCGGCGGCTGAATCGGTTGGTTTCCGCGATGGCGGCAGGGGCGCTGCTGCTGGGTCTGGTGATGTTTGCGCCCGAGGCCGCCGATGGTGTGCGAAAAGGGCTGAAAATTGCCACCGGAACGGCGCTTCCCGCGCTGTTCCCGTTCTTTGTCGCCGGATCGCTGATGGTGCGCACCGGGCTTTCCGCCGCGATAGGACGCATGGCTGTGAAGCCCTTCCACCGTGTGTATGGCCTGCCCGGGGCCGGGGCGGCTGCGCTGGCGCTGGGGCTGCTGGGTGGGTATCCCGTCGGCGCACAGGTGACCGTGCAGCTGTTCCAGAATGGGCAGCTGGAACGGGACGAGGCCGAACGGTTGCTTGGGTTTGTGAATTGCTCGGGGCCTGCGTTCCTGGTCAGTATGTGCGGGACGGCGGTTTGCGGCTCGGTGAAAGCAGGGTTTTTGCTGTATGCCATGCACGTCGCGGCCGCGCTGATGACCGGGCTGGCGCTGACCCGTGCCCCCGCGACGCAGCCGCGCCCGGCGAAGCCCGCGCCCGTGGAGCCGTTTACGCCTGCCTTTGTCGGGGCGGTCGGTGACGGGCTGGCTACTGCATTGAAGGTATCGTCGTTTGTGGTGTTCTTTGCCGTACTGCTGTCGCTAGGGGAGGCGCTCGGTGTGCTGGGTTCGTTCGCGGCGGTGCTTGCGCCGGTGCTGCGGCTGGCGGGGCTTCCCAGGGAGGGCGCGGAAGCGTTCGCCTGCGGGCTGGTGGAGCTGACCAACGGCCTTGCCGCGCTGCCGGAGCTGGGGCTGCCCGCACGGGGATTGTTCCCGCTGGTGAGCGCGCTGGTGGGGTTCGGCGGCTTGTCGGTGCACTGCCAGACGCTCAGTATTTTGTCCGGCAGCGGTTTGTCGGCGCGCCCCTATTTCGTGGGAAAGCTGCTGCATGCCGTGATTTCATATGCGCTCGCGTCGGTCTGGTGCGCGGCGCTGCCGCGTTCGCTTCCCGTGTTTGCGCCGGTGCAGGTGCAGCCCGCCGCGGTCTCCGCAGTGCCAGCTGCCGCCGCGCTGGCGGTTGTGCTGTTCTGCTGGCGCTGTGCGCAGAAAAATGAACAGGGGGATAGGGGCTTCCGCCGATGATGTCGCTGGGATATCGTACATCGGTCTTGCAGAAATTGACCGCGCACATAAAAAGCCAGCCTTTTCGGGACTGGCTTTCGTTTGCTTATTTTACTGCCTGCTCCGTCTGCTCCGGTTCGGCCTTGGGGACACGGTGCAGCAGTCCGTGCAGCGTATCCTGCATCAGGGAGCGGCTGCTGGAATGCTCGGTTTTGTCCAGGTGTGGGATAAAGCAGTATTTCCGCACAATGAACAGGATTGCGATTGAAATCACGCCCAGCAGGTTTTGGGCCGCCGTTGTTTCATGGGCAATGATTTCACGCGCGATTGCCATGCTCAGCACCTCGACGACCGAATCCAGCGAGTGGGTGCACAGCATTTTGATAAACTCGATACTCAGGACGATGGTTGCAACCATGCTCAGGTATTCGGTGATGTGGTCGGGCATGGACAGCAGCTGCACAAAGTTCAGCGAGCGTGCCAGCCCCAGGATTGCAAACACCACGCCGAGCACCAGGAAGACGCCAATCACCGACTCGAGCAGGATGGTTAAATGATACAGGGTTGTCTGGATACGGTATTTCATGGCATGTCCTCCTTCTTCTCGGCTGCAAATATCCGGATAACATTATTATACAGGATTTGATATTATTTTCAAAGCTTTTTTTCCAAAAAAGGAAAACAGGCGCCTTCCGCTTGGGAAAGCGCCTGTTTTTTCGTTTTGTGTTACCGCCAATCGTCATCCCGCTCCCGGCGGCCATTGCGGGAGCCGCGGCTGCGCAGCATCGCGCGGCGGCGCGCCTCACGCCTGCGGGTATGGATGGCGCGCAGGGCGACACAGAACGCGAAGAATACAATCAGCACGAACACCGTCAGCCGGAATACAGAGCTTTGGAAGAAATGGTCGAGCTTATCCTTATAATACAGGACATTCGACATGGACACGTCGTTCAGCGCGACGAGGTCTACCGTGCCATAGGTGACGCCCGCGTAAGAGATGGTCACTGTGCCCATTTTTTCCCCGGCGGAAATCGGGGCCTGCACGGTTTCGGGCAGGTCATAGGTCAGGTTCAGGTTGTCTACGTCCAAATCCTTGGGGACAACAGCGGTCAGCCCGTCCACCGTTTTGACAGAAACCTTGTCCGTTTCGGTCGAGAGCGTGACGTCGACGGTCGCGACGGTTAAGTCGGGCTTCATCAGCGTTTGGGTCTCAAAGTTGCCGAAGCCCCACTCGAACAGCCGCTTGGTTTCGGTGAAGTTCGGTCGCACGCCGCCTGTATAATCGTCCTTATTGCAGCCCAGCACGACCGAAATCAGCATGCCGCCGTTTTCCTCCGCGGCGGAAACCAGGCAGGCGCCGGCGGCGCTCGTCGTACCGGTCTTGATGCCTTTGCAGTTTTTATAGTACCACGGGTCGGCGCGGCGCAGGATGAGCTGGTTGGTGGACAACACCTGCCGTTCTTTTTGCAGATTGGTTTCCTGTAGGGTTTTAATTGCCGTGCGTACAATCTCGGCAAAGGTTTCGTTCTGCATAGCTTCCGCCGCAATGAGATAAAGGTCACGCGCGGTGGTGTAGTGGTTGTCATCGTGCAGGCCGTGCGGGTTGGCAAAATGCGTGCCGGTACAGCCCAGGATAGCGGCTTGTTCATTCATCATCCAGACAAAGTTTTCGACCGTGCCGCCGACGTGGCGCGCCAGCATATTCGCCGCCTCGTTGCCCGAGGGCAGCAGCAGGCAGTATAACAGGTCATGGATGGTCATGGTTTCATCGGTCTTGATGCCCGCCAGCGTAGAACCAGGCTCAAGCGTAGACTTGTCCTCCTCCAAACAGGTTTCGGTCTCGTCCAGCTCACAGTATTTAAGCACCAGCAGCGCGGTCATGATTTTGGTCGTCGAAGCCGGGAAAGCGCGTTCGTCCGCGTTGCGCTCATAAAAGACCTGCCCGGTTTCCGGGTCGGCAAGGATGGTGCATTTTGCGCGGATATTCGGGTCCTCAACCGCGAGGGCATACGGAATCAGCGTCAGCAGGCAGAGCAGCAGCGCCGCCAGCCGCCGCAGCAATGGTTTTATGCTCATTCAGTCATCCTCCAGCGAAAAATCTGCGTCGGTGAAGCTGCTCCGCAGGGTGGCAGGCTTGGGCGGGACGCGGCGCAGCGGGTCGTAGCGGAACGCGCGGCAGGAATTGCCGCCGGGGACTACGCCGCGCTTGCGGCACATCATCTGGTCGTCGTCGAGCGGGACGGCGCGCTGGCAATAGGCGCAGCGCGGCTCCATCCCGGAACGGAACAACGGGTTTTTGCGTCGGAACATGTTATTACTCCTCGTATAATAAGTCTATAGGTTAGTGATTCATCGGTTCAAACAGGAATTTC